>JBHICO010000018.1:0-23942 GCA_046759645.1 Nitrososphaerales archaeon | reverse complement strand
TAATCGAAGTTATAGATGATGATGCATGTAGCACTCTGGTCTTTATCCCCCTCTTCTCTGCTCTTACTCTCAGATCCATGTGTGTGGTTGCCATCATTGGATCACCATATACAAAGAGAGCAATATCATCACTTTCCGCAAGCTCTAGCATCTCTCTTCCATCTTCAACAAACCATCTAGGCACGACTTTAACATCTTTATTAAGGAGTCTCTTCAGACCATCCATCTCTGAATCTGGCATTGGGCTAGTATATTTTTCGATGTAAACATTCTTGATATTTGAGATTGAATCAAGCGCCTTTGCACTAAGGCCTGAGTATCCATGAATTCCTAAACCAATTAGTAGAAGCATAGGGATAGAAGAAAAAATGCATAATAATAAGCAAATTGTTAGCCAACTTTAGGAAATTTTACCGAAACACTTGAATACTGGTAAATGGGCAGTTTAAGGCTGTGGATATGGGCAAGAAGAGATTAGTCCCAACATTGTCTGTTCTTACAGCGTCAGTGCTGTTAATTATGACCGTAGGTCCTGTATATAGCGCTCACAATGGTACTGGAGGGGAAGGTCTTGATTGTGATAGTTATACTGTTCCTGATGGTTTCAATCTAGTAACAGGTGTGGGCTATATTGTTGGCACAAATAACAATGATGTCATTTTCGGCAGCAGTGGTAACGATTTGATCTATGGGCTAGGAGGCGACGACATCATATGTGGAAATGGTGGCAACGATATAATAAATGGGGGAGAGGGTGATGATGACCTTTTTGGAAACTCAGGTAGGGACGTGCTAAGCGGTGGACCTGGCAATGATGACCTTGATGGCGGTGCGGTCCTCGACGTGTGCGGCGGTGGACCTGGCAATGATGACGCCGTATTCTGTGAGTCAACATCTGAAGTACCATAATAAAGATTAGTACATTATCTTCATTAACTGACGACTGCGATCTCTCAACATCTCATTTTTTATGCTACAATGACAGCATTATGAGAACATAACCCTTGATGGCGAAGTACTACAGTAGTTAGTAGTAGGTCGAAAGTTTTGAAATATAGGTGTCGGAAGCTATGACAACCTTATACTTTTGATAATTGTTTTTTCCTTCGTTCAATCATCCAACCTAGAAAACTTCCCACGGTAGTAATAATGCCCAATGCAATTGCCCATGCTGGTCCATTACCTATTGACATAAAGACAAGAGCGATAAAGAATAAGATGAACATAGTTCGCCAACTTAAGAATGATTTTCTCATTATAATTTCTGCATCTTTCTTCCCTAAAAACTCTCTACTAACAAAAGTTTTACAAACATGATTTAGAAGTAATAGAACTTCTCATAAATACTTCAATCGTGATGCTTGATTGAGCAGGGTTAAAACTACTAGTGTAAATAAAGTGCAATTTCCTTCGTAAAATAGCGGGCCCGGAGGGCTTCGATCCCTCGGCCTGGAGCTCCGCAAGCTCCCGCCATATCCTATCTATTCTTTACGATGACTAGGCCACGGGCCCATAGTAGGAATAATTATTGAGCATTTTAACTTTGCAACTACAATTGTTGTAGAATAACTCAACAATTGGGACATCTAGCTATATCACAGATAGAAGAAAAACTACCTTGTATCGATCAAAAGGCAATTACAAGTACTGCTTTAGTGTCTCTACAACCTTCTCCCTACTTACATCAACTATGTATGGCCCCAATCGTGGGCCTCGTTCTACACCTAAGAGTATGGCATAAAGCAGTTTGAAAAAGTCTCTCGGCTCTATGCCATTACTTCTTGCCACATCGAATATCTTTGTTTGTAGGTTTTTGGGGTCAGTCTCACTCTTGATAACCTCAATTAAATCAGAAAGGGCATGCCTTTGCTTATCATCAATTGTAACTTCTGCCTTTTCAAAATGTCCAAAATCATCAGCCCAGTTACAAGCAAGTTTTATCCTGTCAATAAGATCATCCGTTTTATCCTTTATGGTTCCATAACTCTTTAGTTTGTTTATTACATAATCTATTCTATCATCCCCTTTGATAACAGATGAGAGCTGTGCTAGTAACATGTATGGAACATGCTGCGATGGAATCAAAGGTGGCTTCTGATGATTTATGTATTCATAAATGCCACGAAGCTTCGCTCTCTTCAATTCGTTATCAACGCTAACATTGTCAAGATAAACATCTTCAAGATAGTTGTATTCGTCCATCAGTTTCGGTACATCACTCAGGTCAACGTTCCGGGTTCCCTTTACACGTTTGAAGAGCAATAGCATTATTGATTGAGGGTTTCCATACCTTAACCACGATTGTGGTGTAAGCACGTTCCCAAGAGATTTAGATATCTTCTTTCCAGATTTATCTAGAAACATTTCATATCTTATATGCAATGGATGTGGATATTTCAGAATTTCATCGGCAACCCAATCATTTACCATTACAGAGTCCATGATGTCCTTTCCATACGCCTCGAATCTAACACTGAAAGCCTGCCATCTGGCAGCAAACTCAACTTTCCAGCCAAGCTTACCATCATCAGTTCTTATGTCAGCAGAGCCTTCATGGTCGCAACCATCAACGAATTTCTTACCCATTTGTGTACCTTTGCATCTGTATAGGACTTTCTTTTCTTCCTTGAGATAGTCGTATGCCTCAGTAACATAGATCCTTTTGCAGTTTCTGCATATAGGGAAGTAGGGCAAAGAGGTTTTGAACTTCTCTTGTCCAACCATAGCCTCAATCTTATCTCCAATAAATTTCGCATTCCTCAGTATAACATCGATCTGCTCTACCAGCAAACCCTGCCTGTAAGCTTCCTTACCACTTTGAAATCTGTATTTCACATCCAGTCTGTCCAAGGCATCGATCAGGATACTGCTCATGTGCGCCCCGTAGGAACTATGGCAATCAAACGGATCAGTTATAGTCGAAACAGGTTTAGCGAGATGGCCGTTGAGCCATGCTGGGAGACCTTCAGGAACCTTCCTTAAGCCATCCATGTCATCTGAATAAGCTATCAATTCAGACTTGTAGCCCATGTTTTCCAGTGCCATCTTTATTCCATAGGCCCTTACCGCATCTCCCAAACTTCCTATATGGGGAACTCCAGATGCTCCCAAACCACTCTCTACTTTGATCATGCTAAGGTCTCTACCGATCTTCTTCTCTCGTTCAATCAGTTTAACGGCAACCTTGTCTAACCAAGTACCCCTACCAATAATCTGCATTTTGCAAACACTAAACATTTCTAGTAATTTAAGTTATTTATTGCTAAGCAAATGCATTCTATACTTTCTGAGCCTCAATAGCATTGTTTGATCAGGCAAAAGGTGATGAATAGTCCCTTCGAGAGCCGATCTATAGGAACAAGATTATAACAATCAAGAATACTGAGATTCATGCATTAATTATTTTATTTGTTTGGACATGTAAGGACCTTCTTGATCGTAACCTAACTTCCTGTAATATTCTCTAGTTCCAATTGCGCTAATTACAAGCATCTTCTCTGCACGGAATTCTTCCCTAGCAATGCGCTCTGCTTCCTGCATCAGCATAGAGCCATAACCTCTATGCTGCCAGCTTATCTCATCTCTCGTGCCAAGACGTAACGCCTGACCGTAAACATGCAATTCTCTTACTATACAGCAGTTTCTAACTTCTACGCGATGTGCCTTGTTACTTGGATAGCGCATACGAAGGAATCCAAACAATATTTGCCTGCTTGAATCTTCATATGAAAGGAATAATTCATTACCACCAGATGCCACATACTCTTCCATGAATAATCTCACATCATAATCATCATTGTTTCTTCTTTGCAGCCCCACTTCCCTACACCTTATGCAATTGCATCTACTGCCTTGTGATTTCAGCTTTCCAATCACAATCTGTCTTAGATTGCCACATTTAGGCCCAGCAATAATATCCCTAGGCTCTATCTCCCTCTGCACGCGCATTATTCTTATCCACCTGGGAATCATCTTCTTGACTTCAACTACGACATTGACTAGCTCTTCATCTGAATACGCATTATATCTCCCACGTTTATACATGGTAAACAATCCAGTGTTTTCTACCACCAGCGTAGGATAGATCTTAAGCATATCCGGCTTGAAAAGCGGATCTGAAAAAAGCCTCTCGAAATCTTTCACATCTTGTTCAGGACTTGAATTTGGTAGCCCAGGCATCATATGTGCAACGATTTTGTAGCCTGCATCTCTCGCAATCTGAAATGATTCAATTACATCATCAAGAGTATGACCTCTGTTAGTTATTTGATAAACCTCATTGCTCAGGGCTTGAACACCTATCTCAACTCTCGTTGCACCATAGTCAAGCAACATGTCTATGTGTTCGTGCTTGCAATAATCTGGTTTGGTTTCAATGGTTAGACCAACATTTCTTACTGCAGCTGTTTCATTGCACCTTGTTGCATCTTCTAGAGTAGAGGATTTGAAGCCATTAAGGGCATCATAGCATGATTTTATGAAATCATATTGGTATCGAGTCGGCATAAACAAGAAGGTGCCTCCAACAACGACGATCTCGACCTTGCCTAGGTCGTGGCCGTTGTTCAGCAAATGCTCCATCTTAGAGCGTATCTGCTGGTATGGATCATAAGCATGCTCTATAGCATTTCGAGTCGAGGGCTCGGTACCAGTGTAGCTATTGGGCGTATTAACTTCTATGCCGCCAGGGCAAAATGTACACTTTCCGTGTGGGCATGCATACGGTTTTGGCATCACTGCTATTACGGCAACACCAGATGCTGTCTTTGTTGGTTTTACCATCAACAATTTCCTTACCTTGTAAGGGAATGATGTATGCATACAATTCAGAATATCAGAATTCTTTGGGAGCGAGGAGAGCGAATACTTTGCAGATACCTCTTTGATAATACTTTTCACAGATCTCAGATCAGGGTTATCCATCTTGCTAATTGCAGTGGCTATTTCATTACATGCAACAAAATAAGTATCAGTTTGGCTCAGCACTCTACTAGTGTACTGACTTGCGTATTAAATCTTATACTTGCTAACTCGGTAAGACAGTTTAGCTACTAGAATAAATATAACAATATAACAAACAGACGAAAAATAAAGGAGAAGAGCTTAGTTCAGTGATAGGTCTGGGAACGACGCCTGTTGGACTCCTAATTCACCTTGAAGTTTGCGTATCTTGGTCGCGTATTCCATCATTTTGGTGCGATCCTCTTGGACCTTGGCTATCTTGTATCCCTTCCAGGCTTTCCTCAAGGCTCCCCATGTTTGACCTGTTGTAAAGCTCTTCGGTGCATGTTGCTCTGTTTGATTTCCTATTGGGAAACTCATCTTGATGAGTGCTAACGAGTTGCGCATATCACTACGAAAGCGCACATGAGTTTATCATCGTGTCAAATTTTATCTCACAATCTCATGATCGCATGAGACATTAGAATAAGATGAGTTATGCAAGCTTCACCTTGCCTATATAAACCCCTTTACCACTCGTAATCCTACCCACATCAGTGCTTCTCATACTATGTTTTTTGAATATTTTGATTACACTATCTGCAACTCTCTCTGGAGCGATTACACAGAAACCAATACCCATGTTGAAGGTACGGTACATTTCCTTATTGTTGATCATTGCGTCTTTTTGTAGCAATTTGAAGATTGGCTGCGGTTCTGGCATATTGTCAAGTTCAAATCTAATATCATCATTTAAGCGCATAAGTTTTGTAAAGGCCCCTCCAGTTATGTGTGCTAACCCATGCACCTCTGTTTTCTTTAGAATCTCCATAACAGGTTTTACATAAATGCGAGTAGGTCGAAGAAGCTCTGCCGCAAGTGTTCTGTCAAGTCCCATGATCTTCTGGCTAACCTTATACTTTCTTAACAATACCTTTCTTATCAGGCTGAAACCGTTTGAATGCAGGCCATTGCTTTCAACTCCCAATATTACGTCCCCCCTCTGGATTTTATCACCCAAAACAAGCCTGTCCTTATCAACCACACCGATTACTGTGCCAGCGAGATCAAACGGGTATCTATAACCAGTGATAACATCAGGCATGACAGCTGTTTCACCGCCAACTATGGGTATAGCTGCCTCCGTTGCACCTTCTACCAATCCCTTCAATATACTATTCAGAAGCTTTTTGTTCAGTTTCTTTAGAGCAATATAGTCTACAAATGCCAAAGGTTCAGCACCAACACAGATTATATCATTCACATTCATAGCTACGCAATCAATTCCAATCGTATCAAATCGTCCTACAACCTGTGCGACAAGCACCTTTGTGCCAACTCCATCAGTATGCAGTGCTAGAACCTTGTTATTCTCAACCTCAATGAGTGCAGCATAATGACCATGGCCAGACAGTATACCCTTCTTAGATCTTTGTGTTGCAGAAATGAGCCCCTCGATGGTTTGGTGGGCGGTCCTAACCTTCTTGAGGTCAATCCCTGCATCCCTGTATGTCACCCTCATAAAGCCAATACATGTAGGCAAGAGTATAAACGATTCTAATCAGGAGCTACAAACAATTTTTATGTGTCATATTCATAATTCATTTATGGCAAAAGCAATTGTTTTGATGAACGCAGAGCTAGGTCATGAAAACAAACTCGTCGATGAGCTTAAGAAAACGCAATACGTAACCGAAGTGTACGCTGTTTATGGTGTGTACGACGTTATAGTCAAGGTTGAGGGTGATTCCATGGAAAAACTAAGGGATACAATATCTACAAAGTTAAGAAGAATAGAAGGTGTGAGATCCACACTGACCATGATTATAGTCGAAAAATGATCATTTCGGCACTGAAACAACTTGAGAACCAATAATCTTTCCTAGTTCCTCTGTAGTTATGGCCAATCCGTACCATTCCTTTAATGTTTCCAAAGTTGCCATATGAAAATTGGGATGCATAGATGCCACAGCGTCTGAAAGAACTATTATATCAAAGCCCTTGTTGAATGCATCTCTAATGGAACTGTCGACGCATACCGAAGTATCCGCCCCGCAGAAAATTATGGTGTCAGTGTATGAGCTCCTCAACCAGAGATCAAGTTCTGTATCCTGAAATGCTGAATCCCTCCTCTTTATAACGATATGATCCGATTTGTCCGGATTCAACTCCGGAATAATCTCAGCATCCCATGTTCCTCTAACGCATATTGGAACCTTCTTGATCCTTTCGTCACGCTTCTTCGGCAGTATTCTATGTCTATTCGTAAACAGATCTATGCCAGAAGCTTCACGCACAGCCTGAGTGTAGAATATAGGAATACTTGCCTTCCTACACACCCGTATTGCAGTTTTGATGTTAGGTATTATCTTGCGATAATGCGATATGTCAATGCCTAACTTATCATACGATCCACGTTGACTGCAAAAACCGTTCTGCATATCGATTACCAGCACAGCAGGATTAATCTTGTTACCATCAAACCGGATCATATGTCACGATAATACGAGGTATCAATATTAAGTTTCTTGCGAAGTGATGGTAGTAAAATGCAGCTCGTCACTAAAGTTTAAGCTGCGAAAAAGGTTCATAATAGATGATACCCTGGAATTGTGTGATAAAGATGGACAGGCAGGTTCCTATTAAAAAAAGGGTTAAGGAACTCAGCATTGCTATTGTATCAACATATTTGCCAACACAATGTGGCATAGCGAAGTTCACATATAGCCTACAGAACTCCCTCTTGAGCCTAGGGGATTCTATCAACATCCATGTAATGCGAATAGTTATTCCTGATGACAAGCGAATAAGAAGTATCAATATACACCCTATCAAGAAACATGATAGAGAATCATATCTTAAAGCTGCTGAATTCATAAATAATTCCAATATAGACGTCGTAAATGTGCAACATGAATTCGGCATATTTGGCGGTGGTTGGGGCAGGTATGTTCTAAATTTCATGGTAAATGTGAAGAAGCCTATAGTAACAGTACTGCACACCCTTGAACCAAATCAAGGCGGTGAGAGAGCTGAAGTTTTCAGAGAGATATGCAAGCTTAGTGAGAAAGTGATTGTGATGATTCCTCTTTCAGGCAGAGCGATGGAACAAAACTTCGATTTGGAGGATAATGATAAGGTGATCTATATTCCACATGGGGTTCCATCGATTGAAGGTATTTCTAAGGAGAATGCCAAGAAAAGACTTGGGCTTCACGGGAAGCATGTCATGATATCCTTTGGTCTGATAAGTTATGGCAAAGGTTTTGAATACGCCATCGATGCCTTGCCGGATGTTATAAAGAGGCACAGAGACTTTGCTTATCTGATAATCGGTCAGACACATCCAAATGTGAAGAAAGTTCAAGGCGACAGGTATCTAAACATGTTGAAGCAGAAGGTTCATGAATTGGGTCTTAAGCAACATGTAAAGTTCATAGAAAAGTTCTTTGTATCAGAAAAGGAATTTAGTCGTTATTTGCTTGCAGGAGACATATTCATAGCACCGTATAGGAGCAAGCACCAGATCTCCAGCGGGGCATTGGTTTATGCTATGGCGCATAAGATGACTGTAGTTACAACACCATTCACACATGCCAGACGCGAAGTAACAGGAAAAGTAGGCTACTTGGTAAAATATCAGAATTCGAGTAGTATTACAGAGGCAGTGAATGCGTTGTTGGACAACCCATCGAAGATGAAAAAGATGCAGGAGTATGCTTACAGAAGTATGAGGGAACGAACTTGGCCCCACATAGCTAAAAAATACTTGCAAATATTTCGTGAAGTTGCTAGTCAGTATAACTAAATGGGGACTACCTTTATTCCATCCACCCTTAGAGAGGGTGTCACTGCAGGTAATGAATGCCATTGGAGTACATGTTTGGAATCTTTCCCTATTGCTGATATGTTCATGAGAAGCCTTTGCAAATTGTCAATTATCCTGATCATTCTAGAAGGTCCCACGATCTCCCCCTCATTGATCATGAAAACGCCACTTCTAGCAGTGCAAGAGAAGTCACCTTTCTCGGGGTTAACGGCATAAGTGTACCATAGGCGTCCCACTAGCAAACCATTTTTTGTTTCTTCGATAATTTCTTCCTTGTTGTAATCTCCCTTCTTTACTACTATGTTGTGTATAGAAGGAAACGGTATAGGGTCCGCTGATCTGCCAGCGGGATATCCAGATCTACTTGCATTACCCGTAGATTCAACATTATCTTTGGTGGCATAAAATGTGTCATATATTATGCTTCGAAACACACCCTTTTCTATGAGACCCCTTGTTTGAGTAGGAACACCTTCATCATCGAAGGGTTTGCTTCCTATCCAATCACCGACCCTCGGATCGTCTTGTAGGGTAAAGGATTCCACAGCTACCTGCTTTCCAAGCTTTCCGTACAGGCAGCTCCGCTTATCCTGGTAAGCCTTTGCATTGAAATTGTAAGAAAACACAAAGGATAAGAGGTCTCCAAGGGCGTATGGTGCAAAAATAATGCTATAAGTTCCTTCGTCACATTTATCTGCTCCAACTGACCTTATTGCCATATCGCCTGCTTCCTTCCCCACAGCATCCCCACTAAATGCACCGAGTGTTCTCGCGGCGCCGAAGCCAACACCACTTACGGTTTCACTGTTATTCTTTGCATCAGCGTTTATGTTTCCTATTATATAGGTACCTTTATCATTCAAGTTTACATCATTGCTGTTTGCAAGATAAACCCTTTCTTTAACAATATGCAAACTGCCAGACACACTGGTTACCTTGGTGAATTGTGAGGTAGAATTTAACATTGTAATAGCAATATCTACACATTGTTCAATGCTCAATTTATTCAGACGCTCGTCGTAACATCCATCTAAATGTGTGATCTTGGATGGACTTGGCAATGATTTCCACTCAGTCTTTGATCGCATCAAATTCGTAGCTGAAATAGCATCCTGAGCTGCATTTACCAGGTCCTTCTCACCAAGGAATGAGGTTGACGATCCTCCTATGCTCTTGTTTTTTACAACACGCAATGCCAGCCCCTGTTCTCTTATGCCTTTGGCTTCTGCTATCTGCGAATCTGCCATCCTTATTGTTATTACCTCTTTCTCTGTAAGAAAAGATTCAGCTTCATTAGCACCATATCTTAGTGCAATATTTACTGCTTTCTTGCAAATGTCTTGCATTGCTCTTATCCTTAATTGCGCATTGATCGCTTGAACTTATACTTATCCAGTTTTATCAGCTGATGGTACGAGCCGAAAACAGAAGTATCATTTATGTTATCTAATGGCTCCTCACCTTCATCTCCATCTCCATCACCACCATACACTTTTAGAACTTTGTATGTAGTTGATCGCTGTGTTGGCACTCTTCCAGCTCTTCTTATCAGATTCCTTATCTGCCTGGGTTTAAGCAGCTGCCCATGTCGCGCACCAGCAGCAGTTGATATACTTTCATTTATTAGGGTACCACCAAAGTCATTTACGCCTGCACCTAAAAGGAACTGCGAAAAATCAGCACCTTCCTTCACCCAGGATACCTGGATATTTTTTATGTAATTGTTAAGCATCAAACGTGCTATTGCATGCATCTTCACCACCTCATCTCTAGTAGCACCAGCTCTTATGCCGTCAACAAGTTTATGCTTGAACATAGGCGCTTCCGTATAAATGAAGCTTAGAGGTACAAACTCCGTAAAGCCATGCGTCTCCTTTTGTATCTCCCTCAACAGAGCGATGTGATTTGCCCTGTGAATTGGTTTTTCAATATGGCCGTACATTATAGTCGACGTTGTTGGAATTCCCAACTTATGTGCTGTTTTGATCACATGAATCCAATCGTGTACCTTTATTCTTCCCGGAGATATTTTATCCCTCATATCTTGATCTAATATTTCAGCTGCAGTGCCCGGTAAACTGCCTACACCAGCTTCCTTCAACATCTTCAAGTAATTTTCGACACTCATTTCAGATCTAACTGCACCATACAAAACCTCTTCTGGGGAGAACCCATGAATATGTATCTTGGGCAATTCTTTCTTTATGGCCTCGCAAATTTCTATGTAAAGGTTCCCATTCATTTTAGGAGGCAATCCAGCCTGTATGCAAACTTCTGTAGCACCAAGTTCCCAAGCTTCTTTTGTTCTCCTTACTATCTCCTCTATAGGCAGGAAGTAGCCTTCCTCTTCCCGAAAGTCCCTACTAAAAGCACAGAACCCACAGCGCTTTATGCATACATTCGTGAAGTTTACGTTTCTGTTTATAACGAATGTCACATAGTCACCAACAGTTCTTCTCCTAAGCTCATCTGCAACCAACACTAACGCATTCAATTCGGAATCACCGCATTCGAAAAGCTCGACAGCATCCTTTACAGATAATTCCTTGTTATCGATAGCCCTGTTTAAAATATCTGCAATTACAGGATCCATGTCTCCGAAATCACGCATGCAAATAGTCCTCCCTCACAAGTCCTTTTTCATCAGCAAGAGCATGTACATATTCAATTATATGATCAGAGAGAAACCCCCCTTTCCAAATATACTCAGGGTAAACTGGCAGTCTTGCCCTAACCGTGAACCCATTTCTTTCACACTCATCCTTTACGTCATCAATCTTCGGCCACGGAAATTCTGGGTTTACATAATCTGCTGTGACTGGTGATATACCTCCCCAGTCGTTTATACCTGCTTTGATATATCTGCTGTAACGATTTGGATTAAGATTTGGAGGTACCTGAATATTCATCTCCGGCATGATTATCCTAGCTATTGCAACAGCTTTCAGCATGTAATTTAGTGTGGGAGTCGGGGTTAACTCCATAGATGTCTCGGGTTTAGGAGCAAAGTTCTGAATTATAATTTCTTGTATATGCCCATACCTTTCATGAAGCCGCTTTATTGTAAATAAGGAATCAACAAGTTCCATAGGGGTTTCGCCTATACCAACAAGCAAACCAGTGGTAAAGGGTATCCTCAGTTCTCCAGCTGTTTCAATAGTCTTCAATCTTACTTTGGGATGTTTGCTGGGTGCAAGCTCGTGAGGCATGCCTTGAAGACATAGCCTCTCGCTAACATTCTCCAACATCATCCCCAAACTGGGGTTCACCTGCTTCAGTTGGATCATCTCCTCCCTTGTCATATTACCTGGATTTGTATGAGGCAGAAGTCCTGTTTTTTTGAGCACAAGCTCACACATTTGTATTATGTATTCGGTAGTAGTGGTATATCCTAGGGATCGCAGCCATTTTCTCACTTCATCATATTTCTGCTCAGGTCTTTCTCCAGTCACGAACAAAGCTTCTGTGCATTTTGCCTTCTTACCCTTTTCAGCAATTGCAAGCACCTGATCAGGCATCATCATTGTAGCGCCTGGATGATTTGGCTCATTTTTGTAGGTGCAGTAGGAGCAGGTATCCCTGCAAAGATTTGTCAAAGGAATGAAGACCTTCTTTGAATATGTTATTATACGACCTTTCTTGATTTCCCTGATGCTGTCTGCAAGTTCAAGTAAAGGCTCGATCTCCCTACGCATCAACATACATGCGTCTTCCCTCCCGATTTCTTTACTGAGCAAGGCATCACGAAGTGTTTCCTTTAAGTTAAGCAACGCAAAGTTGACGGTCTTGAATTATAATAACTTTTATGACTTTCTTTGCCCATCAGGTCCATCACGATTGATGTCTGCCAACCCACTACGATGCGGTCCTGAATTGTACCCTACAATTGGTTTGTCAAGTTATGGAAAACAATATAATGAATCCGGGCAAACTGTCGATGTGACTATGGTGATTCAAAGAGATTTGGTCTTTCTCCAAGTACCAATGAAAGTTCCATTCTTTCGCCTTCCCTGATTATAGTTAGTTGCAGCTCATCACCAACTGATTTTTCTCTCTCTAGGTAAACTAGAATATCATCAATCTTTCTAACTTCTGTTTCGTCAATGGACACAATGACGTCTCCACCAAGTCTGATTAGTCTGCCATCAAGTGTGACCTGCATGTCACCTCCTTTAATTCCATACTCTGACGCAGGGCTATCTCCTACTATATCTATTACCAGGAAGCCCTTTGCTTCCTTGAGACCCAACTCATCTGCAATTTCTGGCGTCACATCACTTCCAGAAACCCCAAGCCATGGATGCTTGTAGACACCATCCTCGATAATTGCTGGCATAATCCTCTTAACTGTATTAGCAGGAATTGCAAAACCAATGCCCGAATATTCTCCTGTTGCTGACCTTATGGCAGAATTTACCCCTACTACCTCCCCTCGGAGGTTCAGCAATGGGCCCCCCGAATTTCCAGGGTTTATCGCCGCATCAGTCTGAATTACATCTGGTATTGAAAATCCCATCGTATCAAAGAGGGGCAACAATCTACCCAGCTGACTAATAATACCTGTTGTCATTGAACCGCTTAGACCGAAAGGATTACCTATAGCGGCCACCTGATCCCCAACTCTAAGTTTCGATGAATCGCCTAAAGGCAATGGAGACAGTTTATCCTTTGGAGCGTCAACAAGTACTACAGCAAGATCTGCATATGGATCAATGCCCACGGTAGAAGCTCTATAAATGGTACCGTCTAGAAATGTGACATCAATTCTATCAGCGCCTTCAATTACGTGAAAGTTGGTTATTATGTGACCATTTTGATCGTACACAAAACCAGAGCCAACACCTTCTCCACCGAAAGCTAAAGTTTCTGATCTTACGTTTATCTGAACCACAGAACTATCCACCCTTTTGAATAATTCTGGCAAAGAAAGCTCTGTTTCCACGGGTTCTACCAACACTGTCTCGCCTTGTTTGGTTACACCATCGCCGTTAGTTTGTATCAGAGGAGCTTGAGGTGGAGTCACAACATCTTTTTCATCATCAGCAACCTGCGTAATATTGGTATAGTAGTACATGACCCCAGCAATTGCAATGATAACACCTATGATAAGAGCGGTCTTCATTTGAGACAAATAGTTACGCAGCATCTATATTTGTTTCCTCATGAAATTTGTTTCATACTCGAATTTGTTTCAAACTTGCGGTACGACCGTTCCTTGGCATTCCTAAAATAATATGCTGTGATATAGAAGAATGGAGATGCCTTCTAAAACAGCTTTCGGAATGTTCTCAAAACTCGAGAGAACCCAGGCATATACAGATACCAAGCGGAAGCCGGGTCATATTCATAGAATGAGACGTAGATACCTGAAGGCATTTACGATCCTTAGCATACTCTTGGCATCAACTCTTGCTTCTCCCAGTTCTCACGGGGAAACCGAAGTCTTGGTGAGCCTAAATAAACACGTTTTCTTCATAGGTGAGTCTGTAATAATTTCAGGCACTGTACACTCGCCAAACAACAGCATCCCTGTGATAGTGCAGGTATGGAATCCAGAAATGGAACTATGTGTTTCACGGCAGGTAAATGTTACCGATGACGGTTCGTTTATCGTTGGACCCATAACACTTTCTGGTAATATCTGCAGCGTAGCGGGTACTTACGAGGTGACGGCATCCTATGGCAGTCAAACAGTTAATTCCACATTCGAATTACAAGCACCGACTGCGGCAACACAAGATGCTGGTAAAGGATTGCAGAAACTCTTGTATATTCTTAGCAAGGCAAAGCAAAAGATCTATTACAAAATTGGGGACCTACAGGCCAGGGGATTTGATATACCAGCCGAACTAATGCAAGTATATGAAGAGGCATTAGTAGAAGCCCAAGAAACTAAAGATGGCATTTCTAATGACGATGCCTTCGTGAAGGAACATGCAATGAATGCCATGTTATTGTACAGAGAGGTCTTTGCGGGTTTAATGCACTTAGAAGAAAGTAAAACTAGTGAGACCGACGAACTAAAGATAGAGGAGAAGATCAGTGAACTTAGACATGTCATTGTGCGAACAATAAATTTCAAAAATAGACTTGCTAATATAGCTGCGACAAGCAATGTTGATGTGAATTTTGCTGATTTCAATAATACCATTCAGAAAGCGGCAACTCTTGTAGAAGAAGGAAAAATTGAGGAAACTGAAATAGCAGTGGGAGAGGCACATCAAATCCTAATTGATATTAAAAAATCATTGATGAAGCAGGCGAGGGAGCAAAGGGAACTTAAAGCAAGAGAATTTGTTCTAAGGACAGTGGCACGTGTAGACGAAATGATTCAGAATGCCAAAGAGATCGGGTTACCACAAGATGTTATTGACTCATTAGAACAAGCGAGAGCAAAACTGCTTGAGGCAAAAAGCACGAATGAGATATTCAGTGCAGCAATGGAGATAAAGAAAGAGGCTATAATTGGTGAGATAGAAGTGCTAGACGCTGTAGTTGCTGACCTTAAGAGTGATGTGGGTAACAATAAAGAAGTCCAAGAGCATATCAACAAAGCGGTAGAAGATCTGGATGATGCAAAGGATTTGGTTAGAGAAGATCACCTTTACGAGGCCAATATAAAAATTAACGATGCTAAAGAAAACATAAAGAAAGCAAAGCAGATCATAGATGGTAACAAAGGAGAAAGCCCAGACTCATCAGAATAAAATTTCACTTACTACATTCTCCGATTAAAGTTTGAACCCTCGAGATCTGTACTGCGAATAGACATAGTCCCTATCACGCCACTTTACACCTTTTCTTCTACCAGCTTTCATCACCCCAGAAAGGAAGCCGAGAGCAATAATACTCGCAGCAAAAGGAGCTGCAAGAGCATAAAGCATGTTTAACTTTAGACTTAAACGTGCTTCTATCATGCCAGATATTATAATCAATATGCAGGTTGCTCCATTTACTGTCAAGAGTATTTTTGCTATTATATTGTCTAGAAAGAATGCTGAATAAGGCAAAACCATGAATGGTGCTAGGAAAAGGAAGAAAGATACAAGAAATACGGCAACTGCTTGGAACTTGTTTACGCGATAGAGTGGTATAATAAGTCTGCCAAGACCGCTCCATAAGGAGCTAAAATCCCTCGCCCAGATTGCAGAGACTTGATGTTCTCCTCTAAACATTTTTAGTTTATAACCACTCTTCTTCACACGAGAGCCAAGAGCACCATCTTCAACAAGTTCATTTCTAACGTCAGAATGAGTTCCTATCGCTTCGTAGATATTACGTCTTATTAGATAGAAGCTCCCAAAAAAATAACCTATCCTATGCGCTGGATCGTTGACCCGTAAGGGAGAGTAACGAGAATGCAAAAAAGTGCTTAGGAATGGTAGCGTTATTCTTGTCCATCGATCTATACATATGAGCCGCGGGACCAACGTAAGAGCGTCGAGGTCTTCTTTCATTACTTTTGATACAGCTCCAGAGATCACAGTTTTGCCGTAATTGGTGTCTGCATCTGTAAAAAGTAGGAGATCCCCATCAGATCGAAGATATCCCTGATAACAAGCCCAGTTCTTTCCTGCCCATCCATCAGGCTTCGGCCCTGCATCCACGAATACGATGTTGTCATTATGCGAAGCATATTCCTTGATAAGGAGCGCTGTTCTGTCTGTTGAAGAATCGTCTACAACCACTATATTGTAATTTTGGTAATCTTGTCTTCCTATTGTAGTAAGGCAGTGGCTTATGAACTGTTCCTCATTCCTTGCAGGAACAATTACACTTACTTTTGGACCTTTGGTAATGTTTGTACCATCAAGTTTTGGTGCATTTCTAAATGATCTTGTTATATAAGCGAGCAAGTAGATCCATGTGCCTAGCACCCCAGTCGTTATAGATAATAGTATGACATTGAAAATATCGATTACCAAAGTCATTACCATCACTGCTTTTCTGCATCAACACTTATCCTTTCCAAAGCATCTTCTGTGCCCTGTTGAATATGCCCCTTGACCATGCCAGTAAACATAGACATCATTCCAGCCAGTTTAATATCCCACACAACATCAACCTTTGTCTTGTCATTCATCTGGTTTAAAGTAATGGTCTTAGTGCCCTTCATAGGCCCATCCGTTATACGTATGTCAATACTCTTCACAGGGTTCAACACAACAGTTTCCATACACTTGGAATTCTTGAATGCTATTATAACTTCTCTAGTAATGGTATTGCCATCAACCTTTATGTTCTTGATCGATTTGGTGCCATACCAGTACTTTGGTTCGTTATCAAGATCACTGATAATTTCCCAGACCTTTTCTGGAGGCACTTTAATCTCCTTGTTTACCTCTATTCGAACCATCATAAATGGTAAGGTTACGTGGTTTTATTAGTTAATCCCTCGACAATTCTGTACACTCAGATATAGCTAGAATGTGAAACAGTCAAGAGGTATAAACATAGTCAGAAACTTACTCTTTTGATTCTTCCCCTGATTTGTTAGCCTTGGCATCTTCAGTCTCTTCTTCTTTTATTTCTAAACCCTCAGTTTCTTTAGTGAGGATTTCAGCAAGTTCTTTGTCACTTAATTCCATTTTTTCAGGTTCCATTTCCTCATCTTTCTTCAATGATTCTTCCTGTTTCTCCATTTTAGATTCTTCAATTTTTTCTGATTCTGTAGGGGTAATTTCCTCTTCCTTCGTAACATCCCCTATAACAGGTTCCGGCGCTACTGTTGTAGGTACTACACCTTCAGCCTTCGGCTCTTCCTCAATCTTTTCTTCTTCCTTTACCTGCTCAGAATATAAGGAAACAGTTACAATATCATCTTCATCCTTCACCATCCTTACCCTGATCCTACGTGGAGGATGTCGGATACCTCGTTCCCACATTACCTCATTTAGACTTTGATCTATCTTTACATCTTTGGACTTCATATGTCGTTGCGCAAATTCCCTAATCATATTGATAGCTCGCTTTGTCCTTCTGATTCTAGGACTCAGCCATACCTTGGAAAGGTTAATTGTGTAAACGCGGCTTTGTTCCTCTTCGGACAAAATTATCACCCTACGTTAACATCGGTTCTTCTCCATTCTCTCTGCTTAGGATTCCTTCGCACCCTTCTTCCAGTCCTGACTATGACCCATGCAGGGACTGAAGTATTCTGCTTCATTTTTTTGATCAACCTATTCTTGCGGCCAGTATGCTTCCTTGCAGCCATGGCAAGTGCTTATAATAATGGTCCTTTTTAAATCATTCCACTTTTGTTAAGAATATCATGAATCTGCTTCAATATCCTAGCGGTCGCTCCCCAGATTACATTGTCATCATATTCGAACCTGTAGACCTCACCAAAACTTTCATGCTCTAGATCACTTTCAATTGTTTTTAACAGATCAATCAGTGGAGCATCAATCACCTTGTCGATCTCAGTGATGTTGGGTTTCACATTTTCAATTTTATCAACTATGGCGATGTAAGGTACTATGGAAAAGTTGGATGTTAGTGTATGCACACTGGGCAGACTCCCCACAATATCACGCGCATCTATTCGAAGACCAATTTCCTCATTTGTTTCCCTTATTGCTGTATGCCGTAGATCCTCGTCTGAGTCCAAATAGGTTCCCCCAGGGCATGATATCTCTCCAGCATGGTTTCTAAGCTTACGACTGCGCTTGGTAAGCAATATACGCGGTTTTCCATTACGGAAGTGGACAATTACCAATACGGCCGCAAGTATCCCTACCTCACTTTTCTGCTTGGTTAGGAGATGAGGTTTTAACAATTCAAGCAGCTGTGAAGGTTCCACTGATCAAAGCTCAATAACAAAATAAATAATTCTTTGCATTTCAATTTTGTAACCCTTTATATCTATTCCAGCTATATTGATAGATGAAAGCGAAGGTAGGTATGCAATCATATCAGACTTTCAATAATTGCATGCATTGTAGGAATAATAATAATATCCTTAGGCCTTTTTAGCTTTTAGTGTTGCGAATGTTTTTGTGCAATTAGTTGGGGGAGAAGAACCCATAGAGGGAGGTACGGCGTTTGCGATTCTATTCGCGGTTTCGGTCATACTCTATCTGATAGCAATTATCCTACCTCTTGCCTTGAAAAGGACCAAAATCTTAGGAGGTATTTTGATAGGACTAGCATTTGGCACTTTGATTTCTGCATGATTTTTGGTGTGATAGGATTTACTCTGTTAATAGCTGCGGGAATTAAAGCATTAAGAAAGAAAGCAACAATCTATAAAATTGATGTCTTCGCTTAACTAAATCAATATGATCATAATGACATTGAATAATTTTGAAGAAGCATTACAAAAAATTTTTATACGCGTCTCCTCTGAGAAGAGAATCAATGACAAAGGCAGAAAGATTTAGTGATTTGAACACTGACCTTGAGAGACTTGCAACAAGAATAGAAACATACCTTCAAGAAAATAGTTTTGAAGTGGCCTTCTCGAAGGATCCTACGGAACCCGCTTCATGGTTCTTCATTCAAGCAAGAAAAGCTGGTGTCTTGAGAACTGCGGCTGGTGCGAGACGCAGTACAGACATTGCTATTGAGGGTGAGCCAAAGAGCTTTGTGGTAACTATAGGCACAGGAGAATGGGGCAAGAACATACTCACATCAGTTCCGTTATTCATAGTTCCAATGGTGGGTATAGTGGCAACTGTAGCAAAACTTTACAGTGCTAAGAAGTTCGAAAACAACCTGTGGAATTATATCAGGGATCAGGTAAGATTTCTAAGCGATAGTGTAGTCACAGCCACTGCAGAACAATCAGATACTAGAGAGTACGATTGCGACTACGTGGAAGGATATCCAGGATGGAACTCACAAATAGAAGGCGGTAAGCTACTGTTAGAAAGACGTAGAGAAGGGAAGAACAAAATTCTATTCAACGCAGATTCAAAAGAGATAGTTATCTCCGCTGAGAAGATCACCAATGCACAGATAATCTCGAGAAAGAAGGGTCTGCATGAACACGAGTTAATGATACAGATCAGCTTAAAGGACAATGGGAGAACGATTAAGCCTGTCTTCAACCTTCACGACGATATCATAAGTGGAGTCTTGGCTGGAATAAATGAGCTAGTAAGTGAGGATAAACTTCTCAAGGATGTAGAGCATACAAAAGTTATAACACATGTTAAGTATTGCCTTCAGTGCGGTGTCGAGATACCGAAGGCAGCAAGGTTCTGTTCTGCGTGCGGTGTACCACAGAAGTAAGTTGCGCTACAGACGCTACAGGAATAGAATCATTGTAACAATCGTACAATTGGATTAAAGCTAGACAGAGCTTCGTTTTGCCTATATAATGTCCCGTCAGCATTTAAAGCATATCTCATTTTGCTTCACTTACGAACAAAATCCTAGCCTTTCAATGTTGAGAATTAAATATGTCCTTGCTTTAGATTGCCTGCGTTGAATATATCCTATGAAATGAATCCCCCAAAGCTCATGAGAAATACGACCATTGATGCTGATTCGCGGAAGGCTGATATGAACAAGTTTTGTGATAGAATTTCTCAACTTTTTAGCCTTGCTGATAGCATACATTTGACTGATTCAGTTTTGGGTATACCTAGAGTACCCAGTATAAGTGCAGCACAAGAAATCATAAAACTGCATCCTAGTATAAAATTGCGTTGTAGCATAAGGGTAAGGGACAGAAATCTTAGCACAATAGTACAGCTGGTTTCTGATGCAATAGTACTGGGTATTGAGGGCTTGCTCATCGTGAAGGGCGATAAGCCAGAAGGACCTTCGGTAGATTCTGGCTTGCATGCGAGCTATGTTGTAAAAGTGTTAAACGAACAGGGCTTTGGTGATAAGATCAAACTATTCCTTTCTGTTCCTCAGAGCCCGGTTCTAAATAAAATACAGAAGAAGGTAGAAGCAAAGCCCTTCGGTTTTATCACACAGTCAATAAGCTCCCTTGATCATTTACATAACTTTATTGAGCATGCAAAAAACAATAACATAACAGTAATACCAACTATAATGATCCCATCTCCAAAGAACAGAACATCTGCAAGACTTATCGGGCTAGATTGGAGAGAATATGAGAACTATACTTATTCGTTTGTACAACAAGCATGTGAGATATGTGGAGAGGTGCTTATCTCATCTCCGAACAGTTTTAACGAAGGAATAGATCTCCTGAGTAAAGTAAAAGGTGAATTGAGTTGATAAAGAGGTATGCACTGGGAATATACCCACGATCTGTGAAACTTATTCAAGCTACGAGGAGGCAGGAAAAGAAACTCCCACAGTTATTTCAAATGGAGAAGAAGAAACTCATCAATGTACAGCAAAGGGCAAACCTGAGCTATATCTGCGATCCGTTGCTTGATTGGAATGACATGTTTAGACCATTTTCCAATCTTAGGAATGTCACTTTGGGTGCTTTGAACAGATTTTTTGAAACCAACACGTTCTACCGCAAGTTAAAGATCACAGGCGATCTGGACGGTTCATCAAGTATAGTTAAATCGCATCTCGCGCTCTCATTATTGCCAAAGAAGAAGGAGATTGCCGTATCCATGCCAGATCCATATACTTTTGCTGATTTGAACGAAAACAAGTACTACAAGAACCATACAGAGTATTTATTTGCAATTGCAGACATGCTGAAAAGAGAAGCAAAGGCACTTGCAAGGGCAAAGGTCAAGTTCATCCAGTTGAATGCTCCATCAATTGCCTACAACGCTGATAATTTAGATATTGCCATTGTGAAAGACGCCATCGAGAGGATCAAGGATGGATTGGGAACAAAAGTTTACTTGCACTTGTATTTTGGTGATATTTCTAAGATATTTAGCAAATTGATTGATGTAAAGGTTGATGGTTTGAGTGTAGATTTATCATACACTGATCTTAATTCTTTGATAGATTACGAAGTAGACAAGGGTTTATGTTTGGGTGTAGTTAATAGCCTGAACACAAAAATGGAAGATGTAACAGTCACTGCAAAAGTTGTTTCAAACGCTTTGGATAAGATGAGTCCTGGGGAAGCATATATTAGTACTACATGTGATCTAGAATTCTTGCCTTATGAGTTTGCTGTTAAGAAATTACGGATATTGAGCTCTATAGGGAGGAACGTAAAGTATGACTAAACCTTTTACAACACAAGAGATAGGCAGTTTGAAGAAGCCGGAATGGCTACTTAAAGTTGTAAGAAATAAGCAGATCAGCGACGAAGATAAGAGCAAGGCAAGGAATGACGCCGCTTTTCTTAACATTAAAGCTTTGGAGGATGCAGGTTTAGATATCATCTATGATGGTGAGGTTAGAAGAGTTGAGATGTACGAATATCCAGTTAGATACATCAATGGCTTTGAGTTTGCAGGTCTGGTTCGTTCATGGGACAACAAATACTACAAGAAGGCTAGATGCGTAAGTAGTGTTGCATACAAAACAGATTTTCACTTGGATGAATTCAAGTTCGTGAAGGACAGTACTAATAGAATTGTAAAGGTTCCCATTACTGGTCCTTATACTCTTGCTGACTGGTCATACAACGAATATTACGATAGCAAGGAAGAACTCATAATCGATCTAGCACGGAATGTTGTAAGACCTTTGATAATGGATCTTGTAGAGCATGGTGCAAAGTTAATACAGATCGACGAACCTGCTGCCACTACCCATCCTGGCGAGATGAAAATCTTTTCCAAAGCGATCAACGAATGTGTGAAAGGTATCGATGCCAAGATAACAGTTCATGCATGTTACAGCGGAAATGATTATCAGGCACTAGTTCCGTACTCGACAGAGATTAATGTAACGCAATTTGCGCTTGAGTTCGCAAATAGGGACAGCTGGAAACTAGGACTAACAGATGATGTCAGAAATGGTTATTCCGTTCTGAAATCACTTAAGGAGCATGGATATAATGGCGAGATAGGTCTTGGAGTTGTTGATGTTCATGTCAACGAAATAGAATCACCAGAATTGGTCAGAGATCGCTTGCTATACGCCTCAAAAATACTGGATGATCCGACTAAAATTTATGCCAACCCTGATTGTGGGTTACGCACACGAACGAGAAACGTTGCTTTTGAAAAAATTAGGAGTGTTGTGCAGGGCTCAGAACTGGCACGGCAAGCAATTAAATAAACAAGTGCAAAGATGAAGCAGATTCAAAATTAATTGATTTCTCTAACATCTAAACCCACAATGGCTAGGCTATACAGCTGTTAGCGTAAACCCCACTTTGATTCAACAGTTCTCTCTATTCTTGAAAACAGCAAGAGGTCTATCGTTAGACCTATTGACATGATCACTATCATGATAGAAATTACTTGCGCCATACTAAACAACTCTCTTCCTATGTTCAGCATGAATCCCAGACCGAAAAAGAGAAACAGCATCTCAGCATTTATCAAAGCTCTCCATGCGAAGGACCATGCGTGCCGCATACCAGAGACTAGATGTGGTAAAGCTGCGGGAAATACCACATTGGCTAACAAAGAAATTCCTTTGGCACCCATATTCCTTGCCGCCCTTAGATAGATTGGTGGAATGTTTCTAATTGCACTATATGTAGACATTGCCATCGAAAATATAGTGCCAATAACAACAACGAATATTATACCTGCATCGTTCAAGCCGAACCAGATGAACCCTATCGGTACCCACGCTATACTAGGTATAGATTGCAAACCAAGAACTAATGAACCTAGAGTTTCGTGAACAGTCCTGTATTTTGCCATATACAATCCAATTGCAATACCACCGGCCACGGCAATCACAAATCCTACAAACAATCTCAACAAACTTGTTCCCACAGCAAATGGCAAGGCTCCACTTGAAGCGGTCTCGACAAAGGTATCTATTACCTGCAGTGGTGATGGAAAGAGCATCTCTGGCAGTACCTCTGTCATATAGATGGCCTGCCATACGCCAACTATAGCAGCATAGAAGATCAATCTCTTGGTTAAAGCTCTTCCTTGAGCCATTTATTCTCCCAATTCTTGCAAGTTATTTAAACTTCGTTAACAACGAATCTTATACCTCATCTTTTCGCACTCTGTTCTTTTCTCGTATCAGTTTCCTTGAACTCCTCCTTTATAGCTGCGGCAACTTCACCTTTTAATTCTTCCAAAATAGATCGTGAGTAAATATTCAGATTGTTATCCTCTATAAGTCTTGGTCTTCT
>JBHICO010000017.1:0-24260 GCA_046759645.1 Nitrososphaerales archaeon | reverse complement strand
AATTTGATAACTGGTAATAAAAATCGTGTTTTTTTACTCCAAGTTTCCTCCAGAAATCCCAATTCCTTAGGCTTTCCTTGCTTATAGATTTGTTATATTTTTTATTATGTTCATTTATCCATATGAGTATAATGTCAGCTAAAACTCCATCAACATCCAGCGCGATCTTCATTGATTCCAAGCTGAAACTGAATGTATTTAGAGGTTTAGTCGACCTTTATTGATACGCCAGAATTTTTTTTGTTCTTCCTTCTGAGTGTTATTTCCAACATGCCATTTTTGTAGGTCGATGTAGCAGTGTTTGGATCTACCGCATCTGGCAGATCTATTTCTCTATTATACTTTCTTGCCTGACCACTGGTTCGTATTACTACCGTATTTTCAGTGGCGTTGATCTGAATATCTTCCTTATTGACACCAGGAATTTCAGCAATTACTCTGATTTCGTCATCCGAACTAATGATATCAACCATCGGTTCCCTCCCTTCCTTCAGCGCAATTCCACCGGCTTTATCAACAGAAGGTTTCATGTTGCCAAATTCTCTTATGACAGGTTTGCCATCAGGGCCTATTGTTACTGAATATCCATACACGAATGGTCCCCATTCCTTGCGTACTGTGCCATCCGGCGATTTACGTTCTCTAACAAGATCTTTAGGGAAATTTCCCTCAAAAGCCTTCATGCTGTCTTGGAAAATCCTCTCCATCTCCTTCATCATTTCCTCCATCTCGTAGTTCCATGGACCTAGAAATGTTCTCATACGTCTCCTAAACCAATCATCCCATGTCATAACCTTTAAAATGAAAAACGGAAATAAAAATTTTAACCTTTATTCTTCACTAAATTCCTTATCCAATTCTTTGAGCAAGGACTTCTGCCTCTCATTCAATTTCGTAGGAACCTTTACACTAATCCTAACCAATTCATCGCCTCTTCCATGCCTGTTATACTTTGGTAGACCCTTTCCCTTTATCTTCAGTACAGTATTCGGCTGTGCCCCCTGAGGAATTCTTAATGATGTGTGACCATCAAGTGTTGGCACCTTTACCTCGGTGCCAAGTACAAGTTTGGAAAAGGACACTTTCAGATCATACAATATGTCACTATTTACCCGTTCAAAAATCGAGTGGGGTCTTATTCGTATTTTTATGTAGAGATCACCACTAGCACCTCCGTTTGATGACTCGCCTCCACCTTCTATTTTCAACATATTGCCATCCTCTACTCCGGCTGGTATTTTGAATTGAAACTTCTGTGGTTTTCTGACCTGACCAGAACCACTGCATGTCTTACACGGCCTATCAATTATTACGCCTTCACCATTGCAAGTTCTACATGGTTCTACCGTAACAAAGGTTGAGAACCTTGACTGGTTCATGACATGCTTTATCTGTCCCTTACCGTTGCAAATGGAACATGTTCTAGGCTTTGTTCCAGGTGCACTACGGGAACCGTTGCATTCATCACACTTGCTAGTCTTGTATAATTCAATGTCTTGTTCTACGCCGTGCAGAACATCTTCTAGCGTCATCTCAGTTTCATAGACAACATCCTGACCTCTTCTACTGCTACCAAATCTGAAATTGAACGGATCGCCTCTTCCAAAGAATGTTTCAAAAATGTCCCTGAAACCAAAACCACCAAAACTGAAACCTATATCCTTGAATATTTCTTCAAAATTGGCTTCTGATCCTCTGAAGATATCTTCAGGCCTTGCGTACCGACCAGAAAGACCTTCATGCCCATAGGTATCATACAACTGCCTCTTTTCCGAATCGGATAGAACTGCATAGGCTTCTGAAATCTGCTTGAATTTGTCTTCGGCATCCGGTGACTTGTTTCTATCAGGATGATACTGCAACGCTAACTTTCTGTAGGCCTTTTTGATGTCGTCTGCACCTGCATTCTTTCGTACCCCCAGAACCTCGTAATAATCTCTCTTGCTACTCATTGTCGACCCTGCTGGCCCTGATCAGTACCCTGCTGGCCCTGAGTAGCACCTGCAGCCTTGCTCGCCGCCTGATAGACCTGGGTGCTGACCTCACCTAAGATATTCTTCAACTCCTGCATTTTTGACTTCAGGTTATTGATGTCAGTACCAACTGCTTCCTTCAATGCAGCAACAGCCTTGTTAACTCGTTCCGCCTGTTCGCTTGTAATTTTGTCCTTCAGATCCTGCTTCACCAGTTTTTCTGCAGCATAGATCATATTGTCAGCTTCGTTTCTTGTTTCCACCTCTTCCTTCTTTTTTCTATCCTGCTCTGCAAACTGCTCAGAATCCTTCTTGAGCTTCTCTATCTCTTCCTTTGAAAGCTTGGTTGTTGCCGTGATCGTTATCTTCTGCTCCTTTCCTGTTGCAAGATCTTTTGCAGATACGTGCAGTATTCCGTTAGAGTCTATATCAAACGTAACTTCGATTTGCGGTACACCTCTTGGCGCAGGTGGTATACCATCAAGGTTGAACATTCCCAAGGATACGTTGTCAGCCGCCATAGGCCTCTCCCCCTGCACTATATGTATGGTAACTGCGGTTTGATAATCTGCAGCAGTTGTGAATATCTTGCTTTTCTTCGAGGGTATTGTAGTGTTGCGATCTATCAATGGTTCACGTAACCCACCAAGAACCTCGACTCCTAACGTTAAAGGTGTTACATCCAGAAGTACAATATCCCTTGAAATGTCGCCCGCAATGATTGCACCCTGTATTGAAGCACCAATTGCTACTGCTTCCATGGGATCTACACCCCTCTCTGGTTCCTTGCCCATTACATCTGCTACGAATTGGCGTACCATTGGCATTCGTGTCGGTCCGCCAATAAGAATAATTTTATCAACTTGATCTGGTTTCAATTTTGCATCTTCCAGTGCCTGCATCATAGATGACCTGCATCGCTCAACTATGGACCTAACAAGTTCCTCTAGTTTTGATCTAATAAGTTGCATTGTTAGGTTTTTGGGAGCATTTGTTGATTTATCATATGCTATGAAGGGTAAATTAACGTCTGTAGTGACAGTTGATGATAATTCTATTTTCGCTTTCTCTGCAGCTTCTCTTATCCTAGTCATTGCAGTTTTATCATTGCTTAAATCAATTCCGCTCTCTTCCCTGAACTTGCTAACTATGTAATCTATCAGTGTGTTATCCATATCTGTACCACCGAGCTGCGTATCGCCAGAGGTGCTCTTCACTTCAAATACACCACCACCCATCTCCATCATAGTAACGTCTAGAGTGCCGCCTCCAAAATCGAAGACCATTATCTTCAGATCTTTCTCCACCTTATCAAGACCGTAAGCAAGAGATGCTGCTGTTGGCTCGTTGATTATCCTTACCACCTCCAGACCAGCAATAGTACCAGCGTCTTTAGTTGCCTGCCTCTGATTGTCATTAAAATATGCAGGGGCGGTTATGACTGCTTTATCGACAGTTTCACCCAGAAAAGCTTCCGCATCCTTCTTGATCTTCTGCAGTATGAAGGCTGATATCTGCTGAGGTGTGTATTCCTTGCCACGAACACTGAATTTGAAGTCTGTTCCAATCTTGCGCTTAGCGGCAATAACTGTGCCTTCTGGGTTAGTCACCATCTGCCTTCTTGCTGGTTCACCAACTAGGAGCTGCCCATCGTTGGTGAAGGCGACTACAGAGGGAAATGCCTTGCCACCAACAGTTGTACCCTCTGCAGCAGGAATGATGGTTGCTTTGCCTCCTACTATGGCTGCTGCCGCAGAATTACTCGTACCCAAGTCAATACCGATTATCTTTCCCATTCAATTCACTCTCCATTAGATTCGACCGCAGTTTTTTTTGAAACTTCTACTAAGCTAGGTCTTATTACTCTGTCACTCAACATATATCCTTTCCTGATCTCCCCTGTAATAGTGTTCTCTGGGTATTCTTCATTATCTACAAACGAAATAGCTTCATGAATGTTCGGATCGAATATTTTTCCAATAGATTTTATCTCCTCAACACCTTCCTCTTTCAAGATACGGTCAAGATTCTTAAGGATTGATTCCAATCCGTCGACTAATTCTGGGCTGTCAATGCTTTTGGCAGTTTCTATTGCTCGCACATAATCGTCACGTAGCGCGATCACTTTTATTAAAAATTTCTCAATCTTTCTCCTAACTATTATTTCAGATTCCTTTTCAACACGTTTTCTGTAATTATCATAATCTGCAAGAAGATACTTGTATTTGCTAATATACTCATCGGCTTCAGCTTGCTTCTTCTTTAACTGTTCTTTCAGCACTTCAATTTCCGTTTCCGTTTCAGCCTCACGACTGGTTTCGACCAATTCAATCACCATAGATACTTACTGCAACAATATAACGAGTTTTAGTAGAGACCTATAAGCCTATCCCTACGAGACAACTTCGCATAAAGGATTTGCCTTCATGAGTATCATATCAGACTTTGTACTGCTTTTGCTAATCGTTTCATAATCATGTTTCGAGCAAGCTATGGTAATAGTAGTTTTATCCGTATGGTAAATGTCGAATGTTTCACCTTGGTGCCGTTCAACATCGCCTATATAGTCCTTCAATTTTAATTCAAGAGTGGTTAGGAGATCCAACTTGTCTCCGCGCATTTCATTGACGTCAATTGTCCATGCTATAGCAACCCTCGTTCTGCTGGCTTTTAGCTCCTTCTTCTTCAGGACTTCACGTATCTGGTCTATTAGATATTTGACGTAGTTTTCGATGCCTTTTATACTTCCATTAACCAGATACATCAAAGGCCCTGCGCCTTCAAGAGAAGAGCTTATGGTGCGAAGGTCGAACAAACCATCCGTTATATCGTCTACATACAGTTCCCTAAACTCCTCTTGATCCAACTGTTCCCTTGCAGCAGGATCCTGGACATGTTTGCACATTTCAAATATACTAGCCAGGTATGAATAGTGCGCTAAAACACGAATAGCATGCGTGAATTCTGCCGAACCCAGATCGACGAATCGTGGTTTTCCTTCAGAACCCTGCAGAAATTTCCCTATAGTACTGTCAGTTTTTGATCTGAAAGAACCGATGGGATGGTTCTCGAATTTTTCTGGGCCTTCTGGTTGGTAATAGTAGCTAAGATCTGAACCCACTTTCATTCCTGTTACATGCTCTATCAACGCAATGTTTTCGCTGTTACCCCCCACACCGGTAGGAAGATTGTAGATTATCGATGAACCTTTATTCAATGCTTTAATAGCATCCTTGAATTTCGTAGAAATATCGTTCTTTACCTCCTGCCCAGTCTTCCTTATTCTGGGTGCGAAAAATAAATAATTTGCGCCATGTACAGCCAAGTCAAGTGGTTCTAAACCCAGCAACGGCTCATCATCTATAAGGGCATTCACATCAGGGTAGGTTTTTGCGATTTCAGAACGCAAAGATATTGCGCTTCCCAGTGATTCATCGATGATTGCTACGTTAACATTCTTTTTTGCGAGTCTAGATGCTATCTCGTACCCTTCAGTGCTTAATCCGTACACAACTGCTTTCACGTCGACCAAATCGTTGATTATTGAATATATTAGCACTAAAAGCTTTTCATATGTAGAATTCTGATATGGTTAGTAGATACTGCCCAATTTCGTGATTCAGTCAACTTTGAATTCAATATGAATATTTACCAGTGAAGAACTTGCAGACAAACATGTAATAGGCTGTAAATGGTTGGACTTGATATCTCTTGGAATTAGGACATGGTTCTAGGGGTAGAAAAAGGTATGTTAAATAAAATTATAAAAACGAGAATGAGTAAGACGAACAGCCCGGAAGCCCGGTAGAGGACAAAGTTATCAGCCGAATGTAGCGGTCAAGCATAGGGGCCTTTGGAGCCCTTGACCCCAGTTCGAATCTGGGCCGGGCTACTATTCAAGTTGTTCGTTGTTAGTAGAGAGAATAATCTGCTATGGTGACATTCGCAAGAGGACTATAACAGATATAGTTAATCTCTACAAAACAACAACCCTTTAGGAGTGCAGGTATAAAATATGAATGAGATCTTGTCTGCTCTATTCTACCAAACTAACATGGAATTATTTCAAAGCATTTTTTTTGAAAATAAACTGAGTTGTTCCCCGTATCTGACCCACAAGGGATCACAGGTAGCTATATGCTTTACCTCCTCCCGCACTCTCTACGGGGTGCCCGCTGTTGCACATCTGGGTGAAACCGAGAATCATTTTTATCATCCCAGTCCGTCTCTGTGCATTTGTGCGGGCAGGAAAAGTATTGTTTTACACTCTATTAAATTTTCAAAATATCTGAAATATTGATCTCAAAGACTGAAACAGGTACACGTAACTTGAAGTTATCAATTATTTCTTGATTCATCTCTCCAATTATGCCTGCTTTTTTATCTTTAACGATTATCTCTGCAGTTCTCCCGTTAACAAGCATTGGATCGCTTGTAGTCCTTGTTTCTAAATCAATACCCGATATGGAATTTAACATCACTTGCAGGTAAGACTTTACTTCAGTATAATCTGCATCCTTGTATGCTATTGCAGTAGCAATACTCCACTTTTCTTTGACGTTTGAATCAGCAAAGAACACCTTACCAACTTCGAATATTCTCTGCGGATACGGCTCATGAATATTTTTGGAAAGTGTTAGCATTAGTGATGGCAATAGAGAATCTCTAAGCACCTCGTGGCCGATACTTTTTGTCTGCTCAACTTCAATAATTTCTTGTTGATTCCTAGTCATCATGCCGTATTGAACTTCTTTACTTACAAGATTGAAGTTCATCACCTCAAGCATTCCTAAGCCAATCAGAATCTCACGCGCTTTATCCAGTAATGACATGAACATATCTTTTCCACCAACAGAACTCGATTGAGGATATGTTGCGTTTATTTTGTATATACCATAACCTATAGCCACATCTTCAACTAGATCGATGTCGTGCATAATATCTATTCTGTACCGTGGGATCCTGCATCGTATGAAATTCTTATTTTTACTTGCGCCTATCCTACTTCTTTCTAGACATTTTGCCATTTCCTTGGCGTTAAGATTCAAACCAAGAAGTCGGTTAACATAGTCAACCTTCAAGTTTTTAACAGTATCTTTCATGTTTGGTGTTTCAACTTTCTTGCTACCATAATTGATCTTCACTGTTTGAATTTTGAACTTGGCATCGTATAATGTGATTGCTAATATTGCAAGAGCATCTTCGGCAGCTTTAAGATCCGTAGCTGTTATATCAATGAACAAGTTTTCCGTCTTTTCCGTTACTTTAGTGAGTTCAGAGTTGATAATTGGTGGGAATGACAAAATGCCGCCATCTCTATCCTTTATAATGGGATATCTCGTTTGCCCAGCAAGTATAGACCCGTATTGCTTGCCCGGCTCGGTATTTTCCAGAATTTCCTTCATAGACATACTCTTCTCAGAATTCAGTGGTATGAAGCGGAAGTTTGGGTTTTCGGTAGTGTATAACATCGGAGATTTGATTGAATCATAATTATGGATTCCTATTGAAACCTTCTTCCTCTTTCTTCCTATTCCTTCGTGGATATCCTCCTGCATTGAAATTATCTGACGTATTCCTTCGTCGTCTAACTTTCCATTCATCGCAACGAGAGAGACTATGTAGGGTCTTACTTTCTTCACACCGGGGTCTGCCTTTATACAGAGATTGCTATTTCCAAGAGTGAATTTTGGTAACCCCCTTTCGATTCCAAATATTCCTTTCAATTCTCTTGCAATTCCATAGTCTGTTGAAAAGTCAGGCCTGTTTGGATTATATTCTACCTTAACATAATCCTTCGTCCGTTCCTCAATATCTAAAGCTATGTATGGGATCATCTCTAGAATTCCTTTTACTCCTCCCCTTCCAACAAGTTTTTGCAGGCGATTATGGTATAAAGTTACAACTGGCATTTTGGCACACTCCTTAACCAGCCTAATTTGTTATCGTAAAGCTCTCTTACATCATCAAGCCTATACCTTAACATCGCAATCCTTTCCAGTCCTCCACCCCAAGCAAGCACTGGATTTTTTACACCAACTGGTATCGTAACTTCAGGTCTGAATATGCCCATACCAAAAAGCTCAACCCACTTGCCAAGTTTTTCATGGTAGACTACTGATTGCAATGATGGTTCTGTATATGGAAAGAACGAAGGCCAGAATTTTACCTTCTTCAAACCCATCTTGTAATAAAATTCAGTCTGTAGACCCATTAGATCGCGTAAGGTAACTTTCTCACCAACTACTATACCTTCTACCTGGTAAAATTCAGCTAAATGTTTGTATGTGAGTTTTTCATTTCTGAAAACCCTTCCAATAGAAAATATCGAAGCTTCGTCAGGCTTTTTGTCTGCAAGATAACGGATCGTTACAGGCGTCGTATGCGTCCTCAATACTAGTTTACGTGCTTCCTTGATATTCCATTTGTAGTGCCACCCTTTTCTGTGAATGCTTGAAACACTATTTACTATCTTTTTATCTGCAACGTTGTTAGACTGCCGGTTTGCTATGTAAAATGTATCCTGCATTTCTCTAGCGGGATGATCCTGTGGTGTGAATAATGCATCGAAGTTCCAGAAACTATTTTGGACTAATGGGCCTTCAATTTCCTGAAACCCCAAACCAACGAAAATCTCCCTTACTTCGTCAATGATGTCCTGCAGGGGATGCTTTCTCCCAGCATATATTATGGGGGCTGGCGCAGTAACATCGATCTGTCTCTCCGTCTCTGGCTGCTTCTTTACCTCTTCAACTATCATAAGACCATGTTGAGAAAGCTCGCACTCTATTTTCTTCTCCTGATCTTCGATTATGTACTGGGGTCTTCTCTTTAGAGACTCATAAGCATCAAGTTCATCACGACTTAACACATCCTTGGAGAGCCTTCCTTTTGCCAGCCTCTCTAGAAGCTTTTCTTCGTTTGATTCGGGTTCAACATCGGAGACTGTTGCGTCCAATTTATCACCAACTAATTTTATCCATCCTTTTGCTATAGCATTTGAAATAGCAGCGCTAAATTCAAGACCATCAAGCCCAGATCGTTCTTTAACGTCAAGGATTGTAGCCACCTTTCCTAAAGAGAGACATGAATTAACAAGTATCCTTTCTGGCGTGCCACTCTGAACAGCTTCTTTACCCGCAGTCCCCAAGCTTAGATATATTGAAACTTTTTCACTGTAATTAATCAGTTTTTTGAATTTGAGCCACTCTATGCCCCGTCTTACTTGATCTACCTTGAGACCAGTTCGCTGAGTTAAGTCATCAAGTGTGAGTGTGCCATTAGCTAACGCTTTTATAATTTTGCGCTCGATCGGGTGCAGTGTCCTGACATCGAAAGTCATCCATTCAACCATGAGAAAAAGACTTTTTAAACGTTGAGATGCTCAAAGCGTAGATGCCAGATCGAAATGGCTTCAAAGTTACTCCTTGGACTGTGGAAGGGGAGATTGATTATGACAAACTTGTGAAAGAGTTCGGTACGCAAACGATCGATAATGATTTATTGGAAAGGATAAAGAAGCATGCAGGTGATCTACATCCATTCCTTAAATTGAAATACTTCTTCAGCCATCGCGATCTTAATTGGGTGCTGGATAGATATGAAAAGGGTGAAAAATTCTATCTGTATACTGGTCGTGGTCCCTCAGGCTCAGTACATTTAGGTCATCTAATGCCTTGGTTATTCACAAAATACATGCAAGACAAATTTGATGCACATTTGCTATTCCAGTTGACTGATGATGAGAAATTCCTTTACCATGGTGACAAGACTATGGATGAAATAAGCAAGTACGCATACGAAAATATGCTGGACATAATCGCAATAAATTTTGATCCTCAAAAGACCAAGATACTGCTTGATATTGAACACATCAAGCATCTTTATCCAATTGCTGTTGAAATCGCGAAACATATTACGTTCTCAACCGTAAAGGCGGTTTTTGGATTCCAAAATTCAACAAATATAGGTATGATTTCGTTTCCAGCAATTCAAGCAGCTCCCTGTTTCCTGCCGTCCAAAATAGAGGGAAAACCTACACCTTGTTTGATACCAGCTGCGATAGATCAGGACCCATACTGGAGGGTCACTAGGGATATTGCAGAAAAGATGGGCTACTATAAACCTGCACAGATACACTCCAAGTTTCTCCCTGGATTAGGTAAGAATGGGAAGATGTCTTCATCACAACCGGAAACAGCTATTTTCACAACCGACGACCCAGAATTGATCGAGAAAAAGATATCAAATTCATTTACCGGAGGGCAGCCTACAGTTGAGTTGCAGAGAAAATTGGGAGCAAATGCCGACATCTGTCCCGTATTCTGGTACCTGCGTTACATGTTTGAGAGTGAAAAGAGTTCAGATGAACGCTACATCAAGTGTAAAAGCGGTGGTTTGCTCTGTCATGAATGCAAAAATGATCTTATTGTTACAGCAAAACCATACATGATAGATTTCCAGAAGAGAAGAGAAAAGGCCAAAGATAAAGTCAACGACTTCTTATTCGAATGATTATCTAAGCAAATTACCGTCGCTATCTATTTCCCCCCTTCTAATGCGAGTAGAAGATATGCGTTTGCCATCTTTCGCGAGTACCAGATCTACAGTAACTATATCAACCGGCGGAAGACCTTTTTCAACTCTATTCTTGTTTAGTATTACACCCTTGTTTTCCGTCTCCTTGCTCACTACCAATGCTTCCACATCTTTTGTATAAAGAGCAGGTCCAAACTCTTCCAACAACTGTCTTAACTCGTAATTTCTATTCGGAAACGAAGTCTCTAACAATTTCTTCAGATTTGCAATTCTAGTATTGTAATCATTTCTTAGGTTTTTACCAAGTTCTACAGCAAACTTGTCGCTGGGCACCCCGATGATAACAGATTCACCAACATCTAAGGCGTGTTGAAGTAAGGCTGTATGGCCTTTGTGTATTATGTCGAACGTTCCCCCCATTGCCACTAGTTTATACTTGCGCATGGTGGTTTCTCAGCATATCAGGGGATGGGCCCTTCTAAATCGTTTGTATAGTATACACTGTAAACTTCGGCGATATATATGAAAAAGCATAGAACACATGTTGATGAATCCTCTAGATAGTACCAAAGCTGGACTGATAATCATCCCGATAGTGGGGCTCATGCTTCTAAATGTACAATGGGTAAGTGCACACCACATAGACGATAGATTTGGCATACTCGTATCTGTAGTTCCACAGAAGTATAACTTTGATCTTGGTGAAATTGTACTGATAAGTGGAGAGGTGCATGCTCTACGCAACGGTTCCCCGGTGCTATTAAAGGTCTTTAACTCTAAAAATTCTGCGTGTAGCTTCCAGCAACTTCCACTTGACCAAAATATGAAGTTTAAAGCACAGCCTATAAAGCTCGAAGGAACACTTTGCAGTCTAGAGGGAGAGTATGCAATCTCTGCACATTACGGAAGCGGTAAGGCGTTAACAAAGTTCAATGTTGCAGGTTCTGACAATGGACTTAGCGGAGGCAAGGCAGAGGTAATAAATGCACAGATAGTGTCTGACTTTCTTCGAGTTGATAACAAATATCCAATTGATCTGGGTTGGGCTACTAACGCTGTGCTAATTAGGAATAATATGAATCAAACGATAGAGTTCTACTTGATTTTCACAGAATTTGATGCGCGAGAAATTACGAAAGGCCTTTCCTATAAGGAAGTAAAACTCAGCCCATTTGAGAAGGAATATGTGATTGCACCTTTTGTGCCACGAATGACCGATGGAAAGCCTAATGGTTATTTACATGTGTTTGCATGGACTTCATTAGATGATCCTACGCCTTTGCATGCAGGTCTCTACATACCATATTGACTTGCAATTGTAAGGAATGAAGTACGGCCTACTTGCAATGAGAATGAATGTGATATTCGGTAATGCATTCAAAGAGGAGGATAAGTGTGGCTATCTATCGAATGGAAAATATTGCAAGGGACGATGATGTCTAATACTTCTTCTACAGGCTTCTTGCTGTTCCTCATTAACCACAATGAGAACATATAACAAAGTTAAAGGTAGTTTGTAACATTTCTATCGCTTGAATTAGCGTCTTCCTAAAGGAAGTATTCGGATGTGAGGTAAAGGTCTGCATCTTCCTTGGGAATCCTTTCTAGTTTGTTACCTTATCTATCACTCCTTTCCTTTCCAAGTATCCTGTCTATGATAAGTTACTGGCCCACGGCATCTGTTATTCCTCCATAAGGGGTTTGGCGACGAAGTATATATCCCGGAAATGTATGGACTGGGAGGGATTTGAACCCTCGACCTCTCGCGGACTATGGGTTTATCCAGAGTCTTCCGCGTGCAAGGCGGACCTTAACGGACCTGACTTCGGTCTTAATCCTATTCTACCCCTGAACTACCAGCCCATGGCTGTATTGCATTTCGGTAATGATTTAAGTGTTTATCGAGAAAAAATTATTTAATCCTCTTGTAGAGGATTCAAAAATGTTGCTTCGTTACAATCATCTAGATGCTGTCGCAGTTCCTCCCTTGTGTTAAGATCCACACAACAAGAGATGCAGTGATAGGCACCATAAACTTCTTTGTCACATTTATCACACTGTTCGCTCATCGGCTAATGGAACTACAGCCATTCTTATGTCATAGCAGGTCAGATAATCTTCGCTATCTGCTAAATCCTTCTGCCTTTTTCCATCTTTACAAATTTAAATAACTGTCAGATTTTGAAAGATTGGGCCGGTAGCTCAGCATGGCTGGAGCGTTCGGCTGATAACCGAAATGTTCTCAACACGGGAGAGGTCGTGGGTTCGAATCCCATCCGGCCCATTATGGTTGAGATTCAACATTGTTATACAGTGAATGCCAAAAATTCAACTGCCAACTTAAATACTTGAATCATAAATTTTTCTATGAAAGCAATTGTTCCCTACTGTTACCGAGTTTCTTGTATTGCTGGTCCTGCTCCTCGGTGGTGCAATGATTGGTGCTGCACTTATCAGAAAAATTCGGTACCCTCCAGTTCTCGGTTTTATTCTCATAGGAATGGCCATAGGACCCTTTGGGTTCGGAGTGGTAACTGATCTAGAACTTGTTGATCTATTAGCAGAGTTTGGTATAGTGATTTTGCTCTTTGTAGTGGGTCTTGAATTCAGTATCAAAAAGTTAAGGGAAGTAGGAGGTACTGCAATAATAGTTGGTTTAATAGAGCAATCCATAATGTTCTTTATAGGTTTTATAATTGGTTATTTGTTAGGCTGGGGAATAACAGAATCACTCTACCTGGCTGGCATACTTGCTGTAAGCAGCACAGCAATTGCAATAAAACTTCTAAGGGACACTGGTATACTGCACACAAAAGAAGCAGGAACAGCAATTGGGACACTCATAATCGAGGATCTTACAGCAATACTCATACTGGTGATACTTACAAACATTAGCAGTGGAGATGTAGGGATATTTGAAGTCTCTATAACTGCTGCTCAGACTATAGCATTTTTCATTATAACCCTTGCTGTAGGACTAAAGATTGTACCTAAGATAATAGAGGTTGTAGATAGACTTGATATCGATGAAGCCCCATTTTTGACTGCTTTAGCGTTGGGATTTGGTCTTGCATTCCTTGCAAATTACCTGGGCCTCAGCACAGCCATTGGAGCATTCCTTATGGGTATGATGATCGCGTCCGCACCTCGGGCAGATGCAATAAAAAACAAGATTCTTCCATTGCATGACTTCTTCGTCACAATATTTTTCGTATCGATAGGGATGTTAATCAACATAAGTTTGTTTCCAGAATATATCTGGGTATCTATCCCGATCATCGTAGTGGCAATAGTAGGGAAATTTACAGGGAATTTTCTAGGTGCATTTCTTTCAGGGCATAGTAGAGAGGGGTCTGCTACGATAGGTATAACTATGGTCCCGAGAGGAGAGTTTTCTTTTATTATTGCAAAACAGGGTGTGGATCTAAATGCTGTCCGGGAGGCCATCTTTCCCATTACAATGATGGTATCATTTGTAACAATAGTTGTTGTACCTAGTCTAATGAGGCTTTTGCCAACAATCAAGGACTCTCGAACTATAATCCCTTCCAGATTTTTTGTGCCACTAGAGATACTTGGCACACTATTCAGGAACTCTATGTTAAGCTTAAAGCAGAAAGAAAGTGTGGCAGAGGCAATGCGTGTTATGACACCAAAATTGGTTGTGAACATCGCTATAATAGCAGCGTTACTCTCTGCACTTTCACTGGGCGATCCCTATATTCTTATACTGTATGAGACCTTTTCGTCTCTACAGGTAATATCGTATGAAATATTCAAACTTATTCTAACTATAGTCGTTATAGCATATCCAATTATTAGTATTTTTGGCAAAACGGGACAAATTACTGAATCACTGTTTGACTCAACACAAGCTAGGATTATCAAGGCGCCTATAATCACTGGAGGGATGCATTATGTGCATAGGATCATAAGGAATGCCGTGACTGGTGTAGCAGTACTTTTAGTCTCCAGTTTTCTAACTCCATCCCTTTCTGTAATTACTAAGATAGATATCATACTCCCTATATCTTCATTCATTACTCTTGCAGTCTTCGTCTATCTCATGTTAGATACATTTTTCGTAATAAATAGAAGATTGGAGGGAGGCATGATACGAACGTTATTGAACCCAATGGAAGATGAAAGGGGAAAAGAGATGCCGCCTAAAGGTGAATCTCAAGAAGAGAATCGATTGAAGAAAGAAGATTCCGAGAAAGAACTCGGCCTATAATTTACCATTTGACTTTATTGTATAGTGCTTCAGCCCATTCTATTGCAGAGACTATATTCTTGGCATAGAAATCAGCTCCTATGTCGTTAGCTAGTTTTTCTTCTGTATCCAAAGCCTCGCCCTCCACAAGCACAAACATGTTTTTGTTAAGTTTCGACCTAACAGATTTTATGGTCTCACTAGTCACCTGCAGATGCTCCTTCTTCATTACAGAGATACCTATTATCATTAACCCTTGTCGGGTCCTCGATATCTTGTTGAGAAACTTCAATAGATCAATATCGAACAATAGATCCGTTTCTGCTGCTACATTACCCAGAAAGTAGGATTTCCATCCCTTCAAGTAGAATGCAGCCGATGTCATCTTTCCCCCTATCGTGTCTGGTTCACCCTGTGCGCTCATAAATACGGCTTGAGCGTTTGGCTTGATATCATCACGTTGAGAATCGAATTTTACTAGATTTATCGAGTCATCGATTAGATTAGTTATGAACACGGTTTCGGTTACGGGCATCCTTCCCCTACTGTATAGTTCATTAGCAGCGTTCAATGTTGGTGTTAGAACATCAGATAGTAGCTTAATGGGATCTACGCCAGAATGTAGAACATTAATGATAATTTTCCTAGCTTCGTCTTCTGAATGATTGAATAATGCGTTCATGTAAAGCTGCTGAACATCCAATATGTCAATAGGGAGCTCTAATTCTGTAACACCCTTTGCAAGATACCACACATTAACTGAACCTGCTTGTTTCTTCTTTATCAACCCAATAGCTTCCAAAACACTTAGGTACTTCGTAAGTGTGATCCTATTGACACCAATCCTTTCAGCAATTTCTATGCCTGAAAGTCCAGTGTTAATGTCCTTAAGAACATCTATGACTTTACGTTTAACCTCATCAAGAGAATATCTTCTCGACATAGTAATACTGCTAATGAAGAAGATAAAAGCTTATCATTAAATATTGATAAAAGGATCTAAAATAAAAATAGGAATGCAAACATTCAAACAGCATATCTGAAAGTGTTGGTGACAAATCCTTGATTATAAACCCCTAGTATAGGTGCATAGCAACTAAAATCGAGGATTGTAGATGGGAAGGGTTCAACAAGTGTCCATTCCACATCTTTCACTATTGTTGAGTTAAACTCTTCAAAAACAAGCATAAAATTTGTATTGATGTGTGTAGATGTTGTAGTAGATATTTATTTTGGGATGTAATTGTCATGCATGGAGGTTACCATATTGAAAGGCAAGGTTGTCTTGGATACTAGCATAATTATTGATGGTACAATATCAAAGATGCTGGAGTCTGAGGAGATAAGCAACACTGAAATAATAATTCCCCTTGCTGTGCTTGATGAACTACAGGCACAGGCCTCAATGAACAGGGAGCCTGGGTTTGTAGGACTTCAAGAAATAAAGAAGATGCGTGAACTCTGCAATGGGAAGGGTGTAACAATACGCTTTGTTGGTGAAAGGCCAACCATGGACGACATAAGACTTGCAAGGCATGGGCGCATAGATGCTATGATAAAGGATGTTGCAAAAAATGAAGAAGCTACACTGGTGACGGCGGATTACGTGCAGGCGTTAGTTGCAGAAGCCGAAGGTATAAGCTCCAAGCATATAAGTTCACCCGTGAGAACATCGGATCTTTTGTTTGAAAAGTTCTTTGATACTGAAACAATGAGTGTACACTTGAAAGAAGGAGTTGCACCAATGGCAAAGAAGGGAAAACCTGGTAATTTTCAGCTTGTTAAACTAAGAGAAGAAAAATGTTCTTTTGACGAACTAATGCAGATAGTTAGAGAAGTTTCAGAGGCATCGAAAGTGAATGGTTCTCGTTCTGCAGAAATAACCAGAAATGGGGCGAAGGTGATTCAACTGGGCAGGTACAGGGTAGCTATAACAAGACCACCTTTTTCAGATAGTCTAGAAATCACGATTGTAAGACCTATAGTAAGATTATCACTTGAAGATTACAGTGTGTCAGAAAGGCTGTTGGAAAGATTGAAAAGCAAAGCTGAAGGTGTTTTGATTGCGGGACCACCAGGATCTGGGAAAAGCACACTCGCTAGCAGCCTTGCCGATTTTCACCTGTTGCAGGGAAAGATCGTCAAGACATTTGAATCCCCTAGAGATCTTCAGGTCAACGATGGGGTGACGCAGTACGCACCATTAGAGGGAAGTTTCGAGAAGGCTGCTGAGATCTTGCTACTGGTAAGACCGGATTATACTATATTTGATGAGGTTAGGAAGACAAATGACTTCATTGTTTTTGCTGATATGCGACTCGCTGGTGTAGGCATGGTTGGTGTAGTGCACGCAAGCAGCCCTTTGGATGCTGTACAGAGATTTATTGGAAAGGTTGAGCTGGGAATGATACCCCACATACTTGATACAATCATTTTTGTAAAGGAGGGCCAGGTAAAGAAAGTGCATGAGCTTAGTTTGACTGTTAGAGTTCCGACAGGTATGATGGAGCAAGACCTTGCAAGACCAGTAATTGATGTAAGAGATTTTGAGACAGGAAGATTGGAGTATGAAATTTATACGTTTGGAGAAGAAAATGTGGTAGTTCCTATAGTGAAAGGATCTGAGGGCGATAGTGTTAGGAAACTTGCAGAAGGAAGAATACTTGAGCTTATAAGAAGGTTCGACAGAGGAGCTGAAGTTGAAATAATTGGTAAAGATAAAGCTGTTGTAAAAGTCGATAAATCAGCTATACCAATGATTATTGGCAAGGGAGGCTCTACTATAAATGAATTAGAGAGAATGTTAGATATAAGAATCGATGTCGAACCGAAACTAAAATCGCTAGGAAAGGATGTGTGGTTTGATATAAACGAGGCAGGAAATTCTGTGAACATATTATTGGATGATGAAACTATAGGAAATGCTGTTGATGTGTATGTTGATGACGAATATCTCTTTTCTGCTATGGTAGGTAAGAAGGCACGAATAAAAGTTTCTAAAAAGGCTGACGTCGGAAAGAAGATCATCGGAGCTCTGATCAAAGGAGTGCCCGTAAGAGTTCTAACGCAGACTCGATAGGTATTTATCATTTGTTTTAGAAATAAATGCATGGTCACTAAGGTTGACAGATCCTGTGCGTTATTAATAATTGATATGCAGAATGATTTTATGCCGAATGGGTCCTTGCCCGTACCAGGTTCTGATAAAATCATTCCAGTGCTTAACAGCTATATGGACATATTCACCTCAAATAAACTGCCTATATTTGCTACAAGGGATTGGCATCCACCCAATCATATTTCATTTAAACAACGTGGAGGGATGTGGCCGATGCACTGCGTTAAGGACACTATTGGAGCAGAATTTCCTAGCGAATTAAAGATTCGAAGAAGTACCACGGTGATTTCTGCAGGCTATGAGTATGACAAGCTTGGATATTCTGGTTTCGAGGGAACTGAACTTGCGCGGAAGCTTGAACAGAGGCAGATCAAGCGCCTCTTGGTTGGCGGTGTTGCAACAGACTATTGTGTTAAAAGCACTGTACTGGATGCTCTTAGCCTTGGTTTTGATATTGTAGTGTTACAAGATGCGGTAAAAGCTATAAAGAATGGTGATGCAGCTATGAAGGAAATGCAAAAGAATGGTGCGAAGAAAGCCACGATCGATGGGATATTAGCCTAATTACCTGCTGCTCCTCGCCTTCTTGAGCAATTCCGGATTGTTCCTTACGGCCTTAACAAAGCTTTCCAGCTTTTCAAGGGTTTTCGGTTCCAAGTAATGTTCTATGCCTTCCGCATCTCTATGCGCTGTATCCTCATCGACACCCAGCATTATCAAAAATTCCGCAAGTATACCATGGCGCTGACGCATCCCTTGCGAAACTTCGGTGCCCTTGGCTGTAAGGCTTATTCCTTTATACCTTTCATAAACTAGATACCCAGTTTCGTGCAGTCTTTGCATCATTTTGGTCACACTTGGAGAGCTGACGTTAAGATAATCGGAAATGTCTCCGGTAGTGGCATACCCTTTTCTTTCCACTAATTCGTAAATCACTTCAAGATAATCTTCCATTCTTGGTGTTCTTGCCCTTGGCTTAAAATGGTGAGCGTTTTTGATTGACTCCAGCCTGTCACTTTCCTTGTTTACCAAGTTTGTATTCTCTGTCCCAGACTTACTTATATTTCACACGGTCGAGCAATGAATAATAATAATGTAAGTGGTTGATCCATATGCTGATCAGTACTAGCGAGTTAAAGAAGAAACTGGGTAATGATGATCTGCTTGTTATAGATACTAGATCGTGGAAGGAGTACTCCGCTGGACACATACAAGATGCTGTCAATCTGGATCTATTTGCCTTTCATTGGGTGGATACTTCAGAAGAGGGTATGCAGGTATTCAATAAACAAATGGCAAAAATACTATCAAATGTTGGTGTCTCATATGACAAATTCATTGTATGTTATGATGATTTATCTGGTATGCTTGCTGCCCGAGGAATATGGCTGCTTGAGTACTTTTCTCATGGAGAAACAGCGATTTTAGATGGTGGAATAGGAAAATGGATACGCGATGGGTATCAGGTGCAGAAGGAACTAATAGCCTACAAACCCAGTAATTTCAACCTCAAGATAAATGAAGATGTGCTGGCTACCTATAGATATGTTTTAGATAGTTTGAATAATAAAAAAGTCAAGATCATTGATGCAAGAAGTGCTCCTGAGTATTCTGGAAAATCGGTAAGAGCGGCGAGGGGAGGTCATATACCGAGTGCGAAAAACGTGGATTGGGAGGAAAATATTGCTAATGATGGAACTCTCAAGACAGATGATGAGCTAAAGAAACTATATGACAAAATTGGGAAAGATGAGGAAGTGATTTTGTATTGTCAAGGGGGATACAGAGCTGCCAACAATTATCTAGCATTGAAGAAGCTGGGCTATAGCAAATTACGCGTCTATCTGGGCTCATGGTATGAATGGGGCAACAATCTGGAACTTCCAGTAGAATAATAATCACGAAACAACCTTCACTTTTGACCAACGTTAATTGAACAAGCATTATAGAAATTTCTTATGTCTGAATTTATAATGTTCTTTCATACAATTCTTTGAGCAAAACAGTGAGTTACAATTTTCATCGAAACATGGCAGTGGTTCAGTTTCATTAAATATCGCACTGCAGTAAACACATATCGCTTCCATTTCTGGATAATTCTTGTTCATAAATCTTGAACCACAGTTACGTTTCTCTTTAAACCAAAGAACTTCTAATCTACGCCTTTCTGAGTGTGTTAACACGGTGTCATACGCTTCATAGTAACCTTCCGCTCTAAACTGACGAATGAAGGGCTTACCATTCTTCCTGAATGACACGAGCCATTTTTCTGATGGAACGATGTCTTCATCATCCCTAGCTAAGCGCATGAACTGTATTCTAAAAGCCAGATAAATAGAGCTTTTGCCAATTTTTATTAACAATACAACAGTTCTAACTTGAATTTTTTAGCAATGTTTCTGCAATCCTGACAGCATGTACTGTCTCATGCACGTTGTGAGTTCTGATTATATTTGCTCCGTTAAGCACAGATATGGCCTCTGCTGAAGTCGACGCGATCAGTCTATCGCTAGGATTTTCTAAATTTAGAATCTTGCCTAGGAATGACTTTCTTGATACAGATACGCAAATTGGTTTGCGTAGGGACTGTAGTTGTTTTAGTTTACTAATCAAGGTTAGATCTCTATTGACCCAGTTGGTCCCCTTCATTTTAGTAAAGAATGGGTGTTTACCATTCTCCCTGAAGAAACCTATCGCAGGATCTATGACTATCCTGTTTGATCTTATGTTTGCATTCTTTGCGATCTGAATGCTCTTCCTTAAGGCACGAATTGTTGCGTTTACTACATTGCCCGATACAATGTTTTTTTCATACGCACAAAGTATCATGGATGCATCGTTGTCATGTATGATTCTGGCCATTTTGGAATCGAATTTCAATCCTGTTACGTCATTTACTATTGTGGCACCAAGATTAAGTGCAGTCTCTGCTGTGGCTGCCCTTGGCGTATCTACAGAAATGGGTAGACTACTTTCATCTCTTACTGCCTTTATAGCAAGCTTGATCCTCTCAATTTCTTTTTCTTGTGATACCAATGTGTTGACGTATGGTGCTGTTGACATTCCCCCAATGTCTATGAAATCAACACCTTGCTTCTCAATTTCTGATGCAGTTTCTGTAATTTCTTTGCTAGAAACTTTAACCGAGTTCTTGTAGAACGATTCTGGACTGACATTGATCACGCCCATTATTCTTACCCTATCAATAGGAACATTTCCAAGGAGATACTTTGGCATGGGTTACCATTTGATATATGGTAATATTACTGAATCTGTTTTAACTAGGTCTTGAAAAGAGATTTGTTCTGTATGTGGATCCCACGATTTTTGCCTTTGGAGATTGTATTAAACGTACAGCATGCGAGCAGTGTCGTTCATATCAAAATTTTCATACATTTGCCTAGATCTTATATCTCAGATATTCACTGCTGTACATGCTTCATGAAATTTGATTTCACCAGTCTTCACTTTCCTATTAAGAATAATACAAGAGATTTATTTGTAGGCAGTAATAGATCGTGTGAAATGCAGCTGGATTTGTGGCTGACATGGTATGATATGTTGCGGGCAAAGTTTGGTTACAGTATTGTGGAAGATCAAAGTTCAGCTCAGTTATTGAGTGAACTGCTACAAGAGAGAAACCTCGACCCAGATCATTTGAAAGGACTAATTGCTAACAAAAATGTTATCGTCGTTGGTGCTGGTCCTTCACTCGAAGAAAGTGTTAAAACAATCAAGAGCTTGAAAGCATTTGTCATAATAGCTGCAGATGGTGCTTCAGAGGCACTTATTGTTAATGATATAAAACCAGACATTGTTGTAACCGATCTGGACGGAAGTCATGAATATTTGCTAAGAGCAGATAAGATGGGCTCCATAATGGTCGTGCATGCTCATGGCGATAATACCAATCTACTGAGAAATCTGGTCCCAAAATTGAAGAACTGTATAGGAACAACCCAGGTGAAACCACTGAATAACATACATAACTTTGGTGGTTTTACAGATGGCGATCGTGCAGTATTTTTGGCTAGCGAATTCAAGGCCAAGAGTATTGTGTTGGTAGGGATGGATTTTGGAAATAGGATTGGCAAATACTCCAAGACTCACCTAAAAAATGAAAAACTGAAAGTTGCAAAGATGGAGACAGGGAAGGAATTATTAGAGTGGCTGGCTCCATTCACCAACGCAAAGTTGTACAATGCTTCGCCTAGCACCATAAAGGGATTCAGGAATATAGCGTTAAATGAAATCGAGGGACTGGATTAAATTTATTATACCAACTTGCTTTATCCTTACTATGAGTTATTCAGAGGATGAAATTAAGCGTCTAGCCGAATTGAGAGAATGGCTTGTTAAACGAATTAATGATAAGGAAGATGAGGTTGAGAGGTTAAAAATGACCCTGACAGTAATAGACAACGCTCTCAAACGGGAGAGTTTTAAACCGGCAGTTGTGCTAAGACAGCAATCAGGAAAGGAAGTCGAGTCCCTTGACGTAAGACAGCTCAAGAATAAGGATAACCTTGTACTAGGCAATGCTTACATGGCAGCCCATTCTGTTACCATCGTTCCAATAAGTGATAAGCAATTGAATGTTAATACTCCTCCATTCCAATCATTTTTCATAAGGAGGATACTGGAGGGAATGAAAAGCAAGGACATGGAAAGTGTTGAAAGTGGGGGTCTGGCATCAAATGAGATCATTGATTATAATGTTGAGGATGAAAACGGTATGATACAAAAGATCGTGATAAACAATTACAGAGATAAGGAACGACTCAACGAAATTATCAACACTGCGGCCTGGGTATTTGCAAGGATGTTAGAAAAAACAAGGTAAATACAATGGATAAGATTGTAGTTCTGGATTTCGGTTCCCAATATGCACACTTGATTTGTAGGAGGATAAGAGAATTCAAGGTGTATGCCGAACTTTTGCCTCATGATATCTCTCTTGAGGAACTTAAGGAGGAGGTAAAAGGAATCATATTTTCTGGAGGCCCGGCAAGTGTTTACGAAGAAAATGCGCCGATGTGTGATAAGAGAATATTAGAAGGAAATTTCCCGGTACTAGGTATCTGCTACGGCCTTCAAACAATTGTGCATAGTTTGGGGGGCAAGGTAAGGAAAACCAGAAGGGAATATGGGAGCGCGGATCTTATGATAGATGATCCGTCAGACCTCTTCAATGGGGTAAATTCGGTTATGAGGTGCTGGATGAGCCATGGCGACGCTGCTGATAAGCTGCCTGCAGGTTTCAAGGTTATCGCACATACAAACAATTCATTTGCTGCCGCAATAGCGAACAAGGAAAGAAATCTTTATGGCATACAGTTCCACCCAGAAGTTGCTCATACCGAAAGAGGAGTAGAGATTTTGAAGAATTTTGTGCTGAAGATCTGCAGGGCGAAGCAGGAATGGGATATGAAGGACTTTACAGACAAAACCATCGTAGAGATCAAAGAGAATGTAGGAAATGAGACGGTCTTATGTGCCACGAGTGGGGGTATAGATTCCACAGTCACTGCGTTGATAATTCATAAGGCTATTGGTGATAAACTGTGCTGTGTCTTCGTCAATCATGGGTTGCTTAGAGAAGGTGAAGAGGAAGAGGTGGTAAAGATGTTTAAGGATAACCTAGGTATCAGACTAATCTATATTGATGCTGAGGAAAGATTTCTGCAGAGACTAAAAACTGTGACGGACCCTGAAAGAAAGCGTTTGGTAATCGGTGAGGAGTTTGGCAGAATATTCGAAGAGGTTGCCAAAGGAAATGGGCCGTTCCAGTGGTTAGCACAGGGCACTCTGTATCCGGATGTAATAGAGAGTGGTGTTTCAAAAGGGCCTGCATCTGTAATAAAATCACATCATAACGTTGCAGGTTTGCCACAAGAATTGAGTTTCAAGGTGATAGAGCCGTTGCGCAACCTATACAAAGATGAAGTAAAAGAAGTAGGTAGGCTACTAGGCATGCCAGAGCATCTGATCAAACGACATCCGTTTCCGGGACCTGGGCTTGCGGTACGGATTCTTGGTGAAATTACTAAAGAAAAGATTGCAATATGTAAGAGAGCCAGCAAAATAGTTGAAGAGGAATTATCTGAGGACCATGTATATGACAAAGTGTGGCAAGCATTTGCAATAGTTGGAGATGATAAAGCTGTAGGAGTTCTGGGGGACGAAAGAGCCTATGGTAATATAGTTACGTTAAGAATTGTTACCTCAGTTGATGCTATGACAGCAGACTGGGCGAAGTTGCCCTATGAGCTTCTAGAAAGGATTAGTAATAGGATAACTAACGAGATTGAAAATGTGACATGGGTCACATACGCCGTTTCAAGTAAGCCACCAGCCACTATCGAGCCTCAATAAAAATAGTATCCCCCCACTTTAGGCGTAGAAACATGACGCTTTG
>JBHICO010000016.1:0-24408 GCA_046759645.1 Nitrososphaerales archaeon | reverse complement strand
ACTCCCCGCATAAAAAATTATAGGTGGTGAGGATTAGGAGAGGCAGAAATGGTGGGTTACTAATCTGGCCTTTTAAACCCCTCGGTGTTATTCTTCATGGTATTTTTTAACAGTTTTGTGAAAATGCCAAATGATTTTACCCTCTTCCACTCGTTATCACCATACTTGCTTGAATAATACAGGGACACGGCCAAGTCCGCTCCTACGTAAAAAAGTGTAGCACCAGCTGCATAAGCATATAGCTCAACCATCTAGATAGGCAGTTACTAATTTTATTTTAATGCTTCTCAGCCATGTCATAACAAATCAGCCTATAATTATGAAAAATCAGAAGGCGCTACCTTTTTCTTTGGCCTAGTTTATTGTTTGTATGCTAGCGGCACACACATAATCAGTTCTATGAATTGTAGTGGGTATGATTTAAGCTATATGGGGTAGATACGAAAATGGAGTATGCTTTTATAGCATAAACTTGAAGCCTGTTTATGCTTGTTAAAATTGCCATCTTGACTATTTTGTTTGTCCCTACTATTAACACATTTGCCCAAAAAGATCTGGCTGGGATTTCAGAGTTTTATTTGACCAACATGGATCAAGGGCAGATAGCCTTCATGTGGCTTGGTGAAGGGAGAGGGGAGTGGGCTGGAGCTGCGTCTGCCGGAGTCCTTCTCAGAACTTCCATGCATACGATAATAATTGATTCTTCCAACATTCTCCAAGATGACACAGTCAGTGCACTAGAGTCCCTTGATCTAATACTTATCACACATGAGCATAGCGACCATTTCGATGCAGACTCCACCCTTGCCATTCATCAAAAGACTGGGTCACCTGTGGTGGTAAGTCCAGGGGTCTATTCCTCATTACAGGATAAGATCGCTGAAGATAGCTTGATCCAGATGGCTCCTAACGAAATTAAGACAGTTGATGGGATCAGAATAGAGGCTATACCTTCGAAGCATCCCTCCGATAGACCTGTGATGTACTTGATCAATATTGATAATATTGTTGTATTCCATGGCTCGGATTCGGGCTTTGTTGATGAATTGAATAATATCGATTCAGAAGTGCATCTAGCATTTGTCCCGGCTGGGATCCCTTCTCCTACTGCCTCACCAGATGATGCTGCTAGTATGGTAAGAGCCTTGAAACCTTACGTAACTGTTCCTGTTCATGGGATGTTTGAGCAGATGAAGGCACTAGATGATACTATTGGTAATGAAACGGTTATGATAATACCCGGAGCATACGTAGTTAAAGTTCCTACCCAGATAGTTCCAGAGTTTGGATTTGCTATGTCGGTTCTTATGGCTGCACTCGGTGTATCTTTAGTAACAATGATTGGGTTGAATTCTAGGCTAATTCGTAAGGATAACTGATAATAGATATTAGTATAAGATATAGGTTCAAAAAAATTCCACTGCAGATAAATTCTTGATATTGTTATACACAATAAGATTCGGATCATATTGATGAATTGAAATGGTGGGGCCGGCCGGATTTGAACCGGCGACCTACGGGTCACTGCAGCTCCAGACTGCACATCATCCTTCCGTCAGATGACCCAAGTACATCTAGCTTCTGGAGCCCTTAGCGGTTATACTGTCGCCCTGCCGTGCTAGGCTTATCTTCATTCGGGTTACCTAACTCTAGTTTTGGTCCCACCATGATTACGACCCCAACATTTTGGCAGAGCGCAAACTGAGGTAATGGCCTAGGCATTTATAACTTTCGGGTCTTGAATTAATTTGTTATTCACAGAAGTGTATAAAAATGTCAATCCTTGTCCAAGTAGGCTATGAAAACAACTTAGAAAATCCAATAAAACCAATTCACTTATAATTGACGATGTTACAATTGATAAATCAACAAAAATGTTCTGGCCAGAAGCCTTTAATTATCAACCGTATTCATACGTTACCCCTTTCTCTCCTTTCGGATGTTCCCATTCTGTTTCTTTCGCGCAAGTACCGCATTCAACGCATCCTTCGTGCTGCAATACAACTTGGGACTTGAACCTCTCCTTATCAAGAATTTCCATTATGTAACATTTCGTTGGGCACAGCTGAACCATACTTTTAATAAACTTCATATTGGGATCGATTATCCTAATATGAGGTTCTGGATCATCGTTGATCTTGATTTTGGCAATCCTATCATCTATGCTTGGTGGCTTTATCTCGTAATCTGGCTCTACATTTGTACCAATCATTTCAGCAACCTCCATGGGTATCTTTACGTAAGCTTCATTACTCTCAAGCATTGCCAGCAATGTTCGCTGATCCAACATTCTCATAATAGTTTTAGCAAATTCCTGAACAGATGCCTTCTGCAGGAGAACGAATCCTAACCGTAGGAACAGGCTCAGCGAGTCCGTAGGAATACCCCTGCAAGCATTTACGAAGATTCGTAGGTACTCGAAATCTATCTTCTTTATGTCATCAGTATATGGGCTTTTGTCTACCAGGTCACCATAGAATCTGCCCAAATATTCCTCTGTAAAGCTATTCCTTTCCTTCGCTCTGGCGATAGCTCTTGCAGCTCTTGCAGCGTCATCTATGCCAATGTTAATGCCTTCAATTCTTGTACCAACAAAGACACCTCTTCCAGCAGTGTCGCCAACAAACAAAATATTATTTTTGTATGGCTTCTCCATCAGTGCACGTTTACCATCAGGAACAAGCTTTGCAGAATATTCCAGTTCAACATAATTTGGTTCAAATGAAACGCCAAATTTTTCTAGCTGCTTTCTAGTCTCATCCAATCTTTGCTTCAACTCATCTTCGCTCTTATACATCCCCGATTCCAAAACTTTCTTTCGTGCAGTCTTTGAATAGTATGTGTACCGCAACTCTTCCCATGATTTCAATAATTTGCTTATACCGAACCTTATTCGCAATTGCTCTTGCTTTGGCAAATCTTTATCGATTTCTTTCACAAAAGGGACTTTATCCTTTATATAATTACTGACCTGTGGAATTGTAAGAAAGCTGTCCAGTAGACTGTATGGTTCAATAGGACTCTTTATCAGAGAATCCAAATGATATACAACGCCAACAGAAAGTGTATCTTTATTGGTGTAAATGAACCCACCACCATTATGCCCCCTAGATATATCACCAGCAAACAGATGCGCAACACCCTCACCATCTTTCAAATCATATCTTTCGTCGATAATATCCTCGGGCAATCTTACTACGGACTTCACGCCCTGATACAATGCTTCTACATCGAACTTTTTTCTCGCATCTGTCATGAGAGCTACTTCAGAATTCACACCATCAGCTGCAATAACTGCACTGGCCTCTATAGGCTCGAGTTCATCAGTCTCAACTATGGTCTTGCCATTCTCCCATCCAACATTGCACACATGAACACCTGAAACTATACCACCTCCCATCTTCTGTGCAGCTTCTTCTGCCTGCTCCGCAAACCATCTGTTCAGCTTAACCATCAAGACTGAATAAGCGAAGTTAGTTTGATAGTTATGTGCATCAGTTAAATCAATTCTGTAAACCTTATTGCCAGAGACGGCATTCAAAAAGTAGCCATTGATCTTCCTTTCTACAGGTACTTCTTCAAGGAAATTTTCGTATACCTCCTCAACATTATGGACGACTGCATGCTTATACTCTTTAGAATAAAGTATGCCGCCAGTAATGCTCTTGGAAGCAACTGGTTTGCCGGCTTCAAGGACAACTGCCTGTAAACCAAGCTTCGATAATTCTTTTAACGCGGCTAGACCAGCAGAGCCTCCCCCAACTATAGCAACATCATATTTTTCCATCATTTGTCGCCCTTCAGTTGATTGACCGCATCTATCAATGTGGGCAAGACATCTTCCATTCTTCCTTGTATGTACACATCACTTTCGTCCTTGATCGGTGCATCTGGATCCGGATTTACGGATAGGACGAATTCTGAATCTTTCATCCCAACTATGTGTTGGGCGGCACCGCTTATGCCAATTGCTATATACAGCTTTGGCTGTATCTTCTTCCCGCTTGTGCCTACCACCCTTGCCGGAATGAAATATGTTGATTTTAATGACTGGCTTATGTCGTACGGCTGCTTTGATAATGGGAGAGAAATTGCAATTTCAGCATTCAATATTTTTGCAAATTGTTCGATAAGTTTGATATTGCTTTCGGGACCATCCTTTATCCCTCTACCGAAAGCAACCACTACCTTCTGATCCTCCAATGGTACCTCACTCCTAATAATCTCGCGCCTTCTTATCCTGATCCTCAAATCCTTGCCAGAAAAACTTGGCTCATATTCAACGATGTTCCCCTTCCTGCTCTCATCATTAACGGGCTGGAATATACCAGGAATGATACTGCATGCTTGGGGTGAAAATTCGGAAGGAATCTCTGGGTTTTTATTGTCTAAACATAGAATCTGCGTCCACAGAAATCCGCTAAAGTCGGGTCTGTACATGAACAGTATCTTTTCGTACTTTTCAGGCTTTCCCTTAGTTTTGTGTTCATGAGTAATTGTAACATCTTCAACAATTAATTTGTTAACATCAGAAGCAAGACCTGATTCTAGTTCCGCCAGTACTGTAGATGATAAATGTCTACCTATAGCATCAGCACCAAAGAACATGTATCTCGGCTTTACATAGTCTTCAGACACTTCAACTGCTTTTACGACTGTTTCCCTATCCCTTACTATTGAACATATCACTTTAGTATCTATTATGTTCTTGGGATACCTTAATTCTGGATGATCGGCGAATATCACAGCATCAGCACCAGCATGTATGGCTCTTTCGCATAATGGTCGTATATTATGCCCTAAAATTATTGCTATAACTTTTTCGTTTAGCGAATACTTTTTGTTAAAATCATCCATCATCCTTCTGCCCTCCCCAAGCATTTCAAAACTCACGTTTGCAGGGTTTCCATCATCATGCTCAAAACATACAATGAGATGTTCATACTTCATGCATATCACTTACTGTTCAGCATTTCCAGGAGTTTTTTGCTTAGATCCTTTAGTTCACCATCGCTATCCATGTTGATTACCTTGGTCTGTCTGCTCGCCTTGGCCCTGGGAACCTTTTCTACCTTGTACACTATCGTAGGAGATCCCGCAAGACCGACATTCTTCATGTCCACGCCAAGATCTTTAGCACCCCATACCCTTAGGTACTGCTTGTAATTCTCGATCCTTTTCATGGCATCTTTTTGAAGCCTAACGTACTTAAGACGCTGGGAGACTGTAGTATAGCGCTCTCTGTAGGAAGGATCTGTAGCAATAAGTGCGGGCAGGGGACATTCAACCTCTTCAAGAACATTGTAGAGTCCCTGTATTTCGATTAGTCTTGTTGCATACAACATTTTGTTAGTGACATCTATGCTGTAAGATATAACATTGCCGAGAAAGCTGAAGCCTAACTTCCATGCCAACTGTGGGCCTGTCTGACCAGTTTCACCATCAACTGCTCTATGCCCACTTATGATCAGATCAATAGAACCCATCCGTTCTATGCCAGTTTTGATCGCTTCTGCAGTTGCGAGTGTGTCGGCACCTGCAAATGCTCTATCGCTATATAGATGCAATTCATCTGCATCGCATATCTTCATCGCTTGTCTTAATGCAATATCTGCAATAGGTGGTCCCATTGTACAGACTTTTATGTTAGCATCATACAAAACTTTGGAATAGAAAGCAGCTCCAGAAGCTATAGCGCTATGTGCACCTAGTATACTTTTAGTCTGCGATCTGTTGAGCGTACCGTCTGCATTATAACTTACATTACCTTCAGAGAGATCAGGTTCCAGTTTTACAGTTACCGCTATGTTTATTGCATTTTGCATTTTGCTACACAACCACTATATCAAAAGAGACAACAATCGCAGAAATACTGCGATTACACATAATCATCGCGCAAGCCTCCCATCTTAGGTACATTATAAAAGTATTAGCCTTAAAATGACATTCCTGAAACTGCATCTCTGACGCTTTTAACACCCTTCTCAAACCATTCCTTTTCTTCTGCATTTAATTGAAGTTCAATTATTCTTTCGACTCCATCTTTACCTAGAACTGCTGGAATGCCGATGCAGAGGTCCTTGACACCATATTCCCCGTTTAGATAAGCTGCTACTGGCATTACTTCCTTTCTGTCCTTGACTATCGCGTCAACCATATGCGTAACAGCGTTTGCTGGTGCGTATATTGTTGCACCTTTTAACGCTATTACGTCTGCTGCTACTTTTCGCGTATGGTCAACCACCTGCTTGGCTCTCTCATTATCTAAAAACGCCGACAAGGGAATGCCTGACACTGATGAGTACCGTATCAATGGGAGCATGTTCTCACCATGCTCTCCAATGACTAACGCATCTATTGCCGATCGTGACAGCTTCGTAGCATCGGCAATAAAGCTCTTGAACCTTGATACGTCCAGCATGTTGCCCATGCCCATCACCTTATTGTTTTTGAATTGTGTGACTTTCAACGTTACATAGGTCATAGGATCCAATGGATTTGTAACCGTAATTACTATAGCATCTTTTGCGTTTTCTGCTACTTTCTTTGCAACATCCTTAATGATTGAAGCATTAATATTAAGCAGATCCATCCTCGTCATCCCTGGCTTCCTGCCAGCTCCTGCAACTATTATAACTATATCTGAGCCCTTCAGCTCACCATATTCATTAGATCCTTTAACACTAGTATCGAAGCCCCTTTCAGATAGAAGGTGCGAAATGTCCATGGCCTCACCTTGTGGGAGCCCTTTAATTATATCCAATAGGAGCACATGCTTATCAAGCTCCTTAATCGCTATTTGTGATGCTATAGAACTTCCAACCTTGCCAGAGCCAACGATCGTTATCATATAATGCCCTAGATTTTTGCAATTACTTATAGGTTTGCATAAACTTGGCCACTTGCTCCACTTATGAAAAACAATTATGTATCTTTTATTTACATAAAATAAATTTATATTAAAACACAACCTTACTGCTTACATGCTAGCAGTCTTTGACTGTCAGATCGCTGGGATAGCTGGGGATATGCTGCTTTCTTCATTAATAGATATTGGTGCTGACAAGAAGAAGGTTATTGATGCGGTGATGTCTTGCCAGAACTTTCTTGCAGGAAGCAAGATAACAAATGCATCATTTGATCATGTGAAGCGGTCAGGTTTTCGTGCATCTGCATTGAGTATAGATTATGAGGACAATGTCCATGAGAGAAAAGGTATAGAAGTTTATGATGCGCTTTCACGATGCTGCGATTCCTTGGATTTAGAAGATAAAACTAAAGCTTTTGCCATCGCAAGTATAAAGACTTTGATTGAGGCTGAAGCAAAGGTGCATGGCGAAGCATACGCCGACGTGCATTTACATGAAGCTTCAAGCATTGATACACTTATTGATATCGTTGGGACTGCGGCTGCCATGCAGGATCTGGGATTGTTTAATGCAGAAATATATTCAAGTAGAGTTGCGATCGGGGGCGGTGCGTTAACTTTTTCGCATGGCACTATAACAAACCCCGGGAGTGCAATACTAGAAATTTTTAAGAATAGGAACTTTACACTCATTGGGGGTCCTGTTGACGATGAACTTACCACACCAACAGGTGCAGCCATGCTGGTTAACCTGGCAAAGGGATCTCTTGATTTCTATCCCCCATTTCAACCAATTAAGGTGGGCTATGGGGCGGGAAGCAAGGACTTTGAAAATTTTCCGGATGTTCTTAAAGTGGTTCTAGGTAAAGAGGTACAAACAATGCAGATGGACACGGTTTATGTTCTGGAAACTAACGTTGATGATACAACTGGTGAAATCATAGGGGACATGATCGATAAACTGATAGAGAAGGGTGCGAAGGATGTTAGTGTAATTCCAGCCACAACTAAAAAGAGCAGACCTGCAAACCTTATACGTGTTATCTGCGATTACGAATTACTGAATCCTGTCTTGAATGCGCTGATACAGGAATCTGGTACGTTAGGGGTAAGGGTACAGCAGACCCCACGATACCTAGTACCCAGAATGACACTTTCTGTGCCTGTAAGCATCAAGGGAGAGGAATTTGTTATACGCGTTAAGGTGGTTAAGGAGCATAATAGAGTAGTATATGCAAAGCCAGAATACGAGGATGTGAGAAACGTGTCTATGAAGTTGAACATACCTTTTCGCATTGCCTCGTCAATGATACAACAAGCAGTAATGGATAAATTATCGGTGAAACTATTGTGAAGAAATTTAATGAATTGGTACATTGGTTTTCCAGTAAGGGTAGGGTGGTAGTTGCTCTTTCTGGTGGAGTTGACAGCGCTGTTGTTGCATATGCTGCGAAGGAAGCGTTGGATGATAATGCCATAGCAGTTACCGCAGATTATAAGACACTTTCTTATGAAGAGCTTGACAGTGCAAGGAAAGTAGCGAAAGAAATAGGAATTAAGCATAAAATAATTGAATATAGTGAATTAGAAAACCCAGATTTCGTCAAGAATGATGAATATAGATGCTTCCATTGCAGGAATGAACTCGCTACTTACTTGCTTCAAATTGCAAAGCAGGAAGATGCAAAATTAGTAGTTGATGGTACTAATGTAGACGATCTTGTTGATTTCAGACCTGGAATAGTTGCGTTAAAACAGAATGGTGTGAAGAGTCCTCTGGTAGAGTTATCAGTGAAGAAGAGTGAAGTAAGGCAGATCGCTTATGCATTAAATTTATCTATATTCGACAAGCCATCTAATGCCTGCTTGGCATCCAGAATTCCCCATGGTAGAGAAGTTACAAATGAGAAGCTGAAGAGGATAGAGCAGGCAGAAATCATTGTAAAGAAATTGTTTAGTATAAAGCAGGTTAGAGTCAGGGACTATGATGAAATTGCTAGAATCGAAGTTGGTAGAGATGAGAGGAACCTGTTATTTGATCAGAATAAACTTGATGAACTTGACACTGAACTAAAGAAACTGGGTTACAAGTTTGTTGCAATAGAGGCTAGTGGTTATAAAACTGGAAATCTTAACATGATTTAAATGATTTATCTGGATAATGCCGCTACTACACCCGTAACAGACGAAGTTTTGGATGAGCTCCTACCTTACATGAGGGAACATTATGGAAACCCCTCTTCCATACACAAATTGGGAAGGCAGGCTAATAGCGCATTGCAGCTTGCCAGGAAGAGAATCTCTACACTCATTAATACTAAAAGCGAAATTGTGTTTACTTCCGGTGCCACGGAGGCAAATAATCTTGCGTTGAAAGGCTTTGCGAATTCTATGAGAAAGAAAGGCAATCATGTAATTACTAGTAGTGTTGAGCATGAAGCCATTCTGGAACCCTGCAAGGAATTGGAAGAAAGTGGATTCCGTGTTACTTACCTACCAGTTGACAAGTATGGAATGATCGATCTTGATGTACTGGAGAGTGCGGTAGATGAAAAAACAATATTGATCAGTATTATGTTTGCAAACAACGAAGTGGGAACATTGCAACCTGTAGAAGAAATAGCGGAGATCTCGCATAAGAATGACATTGTATTTCATACAGATGCTGCCCAGGCTGTTGGGAAGATTCCTGTTGATGTACGATCCTTAGGAATAGACATGATCACGCTATCCGCCCATAAAATGTATGGTCCCAAAGGTGTGGGTGCACTGTGTATAAACAACGATCTGAAGATTGAACCTATACTGCACGGCGGAGGGCAGGAGGATCGAATTAGATCTGGCACGCAGAACGTTCCTGGAATTGTTGGAATGGGTAAAGCTGCCGAACTAGCAATGCAGCATATGAATGAATACGCAAATCATGTTAAGAAATTGCGTGATCATTTAATCGATTCAACGTTGAAATGTATAAAGTTTGCCAAATTAAATGGACATCCCAAACAGAGATTGCCTAACAATACGCATTTCACGTTTTTGGGTGTGAATGGCGAGGATCTAATCATCAAGCTGGATGAAAATGGGATTGAGGCGTCAACAGGTTCTGCATGTTCTGTTCAAAGGCAGAAGGCATCTCATGTTTTGAAGGCAATGGGTTATAACCATGAAGAGATAACGGGTTCTTTGCGACTAACGCTTGGCATACAAAACACAATTGATGAAATCGAGCAAACCGTCTCCACCTTAAGGATAATTGTTAAGCAATTGAGAGAGATATCACCATTCAAGTACAAGTACTCAACTAGCTAGGTTAGTTGCTGAAACGTATTCTTGAATATTCTAAATGTTTCCTCATCGTACAAACAGAAAATTATTTTCTGCAGACCAGTTTGTTCCTTGCAGTATTCTATAGTAGTATTCAACATTATGTAAGCACATCTATCCTTTGGAAACTTGTAGATCCCAGTAGAGATTGCTGGGAACGATACACTCCTTAGTGTGTGCTTATCAGCAAGTTTCAACACACTTATTGTTGCACTCTTCAGTTTTGTATCCTCATCACCTTCACCCAATCTAGGACCTACTGCGTGTATAACATATTTCGCCTTCAACCTGCCAGCTGTTGTTATTACAGCGTTGCCGACAGGACAGAATTTCAGCTTGTCAGATTCCCTCTGAATCGAATATCCCCCTTTGTTCACAATCGCCCATGCAACACCTCCACCATGCCGCAAATTTGAATTTGCGGGGTTAACTATTGCGTCCGCATTCACTTCTGTGATATCTTCTTGCATAATTTCAATGACTGTATTTTTGATTGTGACCATGGTATAGGTGTAATTGCAAAAGTTAAGTGTTTTCTGTGATCCCGAAACTCTTTTATAATCTTTCAATCGCAGGCGTCTTATGACAAAAAAAAGTTATAAGGTAAAAGCGTCGAAGAAAAAAGTAGCTAGATTAATGGCAAAAACTAGGCAAAAAGCAGCAAAGGTACCAACTGTTGGTAGCAAGGCACCAGACTTCAAGTTACCAGATCCCGAGCTGAAGATGAAAAGTTTGCATGATTATAGGGGCAAAAAGATAGTGCTAGCGTTTTTCCCTGCGGCCATGTCTCCTGTATGTACAAAAGAGATGTGTTCGTTCCGCGATTCTTTTCAAGAATTGAACAATCTGGGAGCACAAGTAGTTGCTGTAAGTATTGATGGGCCTTTTGCAAATAAGCAGTTTACTGAAATGCATAGCCTGAACTTTCCGGTTTTGAGTGACTATGCAAGAGATGCTATAAAGAAATATGGTGTAGTAATGCCAGATCTGTTGCATGTAAAGCAGTACAACGCTGCTAAAAGGTCTGTGTTCGTTATAGATCCAAATGGAACCGTGCAGTACAAGTGGGTCTCGGATAATCCTTTAATAGAGCCTGATTATGATGAGATAAAGCAGCTAATAAAAAGAATCTAACTTCTTTTTCATTCGATCAATGCAACTATGTCGTTTCTTGAAATGCTAGAACCTTCCTTGACCTTGAGTTCCTTTACGGTTCCATCTTTGTGTGCCTTTATTGCAACCTGCATCTTCATGGATTCTAATACGACTATGACGTCACCTTTCTTTACTTCTGCATCTGGTTTTGCAACCACAGATACTACCCTGCCAGGAATAGAACTTGTAAGGAACCTTTGAGCAGAACTAGCTGACTGCACTCCAGACGACTTTTGTGCAATAGCACGTAATTCAGCAAATTGGCTAACAGTGACAGGGTTTCCGTCAACTTCTAGACGCATGTCTGCACTATTTACATGCATATATTTAACATGATGGTAGGAATTGTCTAGCATGAAATCGATCTCATTTGTACTACAGCATAATATCTGTAACGTATGTTCCTTATCCCCTATCTTGATTATCATTTCTTCTTGAGTAACTTTCCTAACTACTTCAGCATTTAGCGAGAGTGCCAGATCTTCAATCTTAAATTCCATAGCTAAAACCCCGTGCAAACCGATCTTCTTTCCACCTTGATCGCTTATTTGCATTTTGTTGAGGTTCTGCTCCCTTCTTTATCAAGATAGAATGCAACAATGCAGCAGTTACTATGGCCTCGGCGTTTTTCTTCGAGGCTTCCTTTGCCACAGTCTGGACTTTATCGAAGATCTTGAGTCTGTCAAGATAATCTGTAGACAAATCACCACCAATAAATGCCTCGTCATCCATTATTGTTTTGTATAATGGGATAGTGGTCTGGATACCTTCAATGTAGAATTCATTCAATGCGTTCTTCATTCTCAGCCTTGCTTCATCAAAGTCTCTTCCCCAGGCAAGGAGCTTTGCAACCAAAGAATCATAATAACCCGATACCGTGCAACCAGGAAAGATATAAGTATCTACCCTGATTCCAGGACCATACGGTATGTTACAGGTGGGAACGGGACCTGATGAGGGAGCAAAATCATTCAACGGATCTTCTGCATTGATTCTGCATTCAACTGCACATCCATTAAGTTTCAAATCACTCTGCTTGAATGGTATAGGTTTACCCGATGCTATATCTATCTGTAATTTAACTAGATCTATACCAGTAACTAGCTCTGTAACAGGGTGCTCAACCTGCAACCTCGAATTGATTTCTATGAAATAGAAGTTTCCATCATCATCCCGTAAAAATTCAGCTGTTCCAGCATTAAGGTAGTTTGCAGCATCAGCAGCTTTTGTTGCAATTGTTCCAACTCTGCCTCTGGTTTCTGGATCGACTACCGGAGATGGTGACATTTCAATCAATTTCTGGTGTCTTCTTTGTATAGAACATTCACGTTCAAATAGATGTTGAGAATTTCCCTGTGAATCCCTGATCAATTGAAATTCTATATGCCTTATCTTCTGCAGGTATTTTTCAATATAAAGTGCTGATCTACCAAAAGCGTTTTTAGATTCCAAGGAAGCCATCTCGAACTCCTGCTTGAGCTGCTTCTCCTCATTTGCTAATCTAATACCTCTTCCACCGCCTCCGTATGCTGACTTCAGCAACACCGGATATCCTATTTCGTTTGCGAGGTCAAGTGCCTTTTCAACTTCTTCAAGCGTACCATCACTTCCAGGGACAACTGGCACGCCAGCTTTCTTCATTACAGCCTTACACCTCATCTTGTCTCCAGCAAATTCTAGATTTTCACTGGTTGGCCCGATGAAAATAATTCCTGTTTTTTCACAGGCATTTGCAAATTCGGAATTTTCTGATAAGAAGCCATAACCCGGGTGTATCCCATCTGCACTGCATCTCTTCGCAACTTCTATTATCTTATCGATGCTAAGGTAACTTTCGCGTGGGCTAGGAGGACCAATATGATACGCTTCATCGGCAAGTCGAACATGCATGGCCTGCGCATCTTCGTCAGAATATATTGCCACACTGTTTATGTTTAGTTCGCGGCATGCTCTAACTACTCTTACTGCTATTTCGCCTCTGTTTGCTATGAGAATCTTGTTTATCATTTTCATCAGAGATTTATGTTACCATGCTTCTTCGGGGGTCTAGACTCCCTCTTATTAGCTAATGCTTCAAGTGCCTTTATCAGCATAGGCCTAGTCTCTACTGGATCTATAACAGAATCTATGAATCCCGCTTCGGCGGCAATGTATGGATTTGCAAACTTGTCTCTATATTCTTTTATTATCTTCTTCCTAAAGGCTTCCGGATCCTTAGCTTCAGCAAGTTCCTTCCTGAATATTATGTTGATAGCTGCTTCAGGGCCCAGAACCGCAATTTCAGCTGTTGGCCACGCGTAGTTAATGTCAGCTCTCAAGTGTTTACTGCTCATAGCAATATAAGCACCACCGTACGCTTTGCCAACAGTAACAGCTAGTTTTGGCACCGTTGCCTCACAGTAAGCGAAAAGCAACTTGCTCCCGTGTCGTATAATCCCATGCTGTTCCTGTTCCAAACCTGGCAGGTATCCTGGTGTATCAATTATTGATATGATTGGAATGTTGAAACAGTCACAAGTTCTGATGAAGCGTGCTGCCTTGTTAGATGAATCTATATCCAACGAACCAGCAAGATGTAAAGGTTGATTTGCAATTACACCAACAGATCTTCCGTTCAATCGACCAAAACCTACTACAACACTTGTGGCCCACAATTTATGAACCTCTAAGAATTCCTTGTTGTCAAGTACAGATGTTATTATTTCTTCAATATCATATGGTTCATAAGGATTCTCTGGCACTACGGTAGCTAACTTGCTGTCAGTTCTGTTCGGATCATCTGTAGTAGGCACTATTTGAGGATCTTCGGCATTATTTTGTGGCAAGTATGATAATAGCTTCTTTACTATGTCCATGCATTCGTACTCGTCATTGGCGACGAAGTGTGCTACACCACTGTACTTTCCATGTGTGTACGCTCCTCCGAGCTCCTCGAAACTAACATCTTCTCCCAACGCAGTTTTGACTACTTCAGGTCCCGTAACGAACATATGGGTTATTTTATCTACCATTATTACGAAATCGGTAATCGCAGGTGAATAAACCGCCCCGCCGGCACACGGTCCCAAACTAAGAGTTATTTGCGGAACAACGCCTGAAGCTAAGGTGTTACGATAGAATATTTCACCATAACCAGAAAGGCTCATTACGCCTTCTTGAATTCTTGCCCCGCCGGAATCAATTATACCAATAATAGGGCATCCCACTTTAATTCCAAGATCCATAACCTTCGCTATCTTCTTTCCTGACATTTCACCCAAGGAGCCGCCTAGAACCGTAAAGTCCTGTGCATAAACAACGGCTTGCTTCCCGTGAATGCTTCCATAACCAGTTATTACGCCATCGCCATGGAATTTCTTCTTGTCTAGATCAAAATCATGAGAGCGTGTAGTAACAAGTTTATCAGTCTCAATGAAAGTCCCAGCGTCTACTAGTAAAGCTATTCTTTCTCTTCCGGTAAGCTTTCCCTTACTATGCTGTGCCTTGACTCTTTCTTCCCCGCCACCACTCTCGGCAATTTTATCCACCCTAGATAATTTTTCGATTTTCTCGTCTTGCATAGTAATAAATAAAATCTTCCTTAGATATATAAATCACATGCAGGTTTTACAATAATTGCTAGTGGTGTTGTCCTCTTGCTCCTTTAACTCGTCTGAACGCCCCCATGCCAATATTGTAGTTCTCGTATAGCATGGTCAAAACACGTACTTCTTCCTCAAGCTTCTCTATTTCATGGTTAGGTGCATTAGGATCTTGTTTAAGTTCCTCCAATTTCCGCTTCTTCTTGTCCAGCAACTTTCTTACATTTTCTTCGTATAATGTAGCCATGTCTGTACCTTTATACCTCTATTATGATCAGATTTTAATCTTTGCAGTAGTCAATTTTTTAGAAAAAGCATCACAGTAGCGCTCATATGCATCTTTCTGTTCATAACAATTACTGCATACGCACTGATTCGATACAGTAGTTCTATTGCATATGTCCAGATGTTCACAATCACCACAACCAGCACTCTTACCGCACACAAAGCATGGAAGCTCGATCACGACTTCATCCTTCAAGGCTTCTTTAAGAATTGCAGTTAGAATGGCAATATTGGTTTCTGCTTCTACCAAAAACATTCTCTTTTCCCGGTCATATCTCAATCTTGCCTGACGCATGAGTTTCGAAAATATCTCCGGGCCAACCCTTGGCAGCTTGAACCATTCACCTAACAGTATCCTTATCATTTTTTGTTCACCCGTACCACTTTACTCATCTCGCTCTTGATCAGATCTCTCAGTGCAGAGTCCAAGCTATTTGCTGTCAAAAATTCATCCAGATCGATCTCGGACCTGGCAAGTATGAAAAGCAAGTAGGGAATATAGTTTGCCCCTCTTCGTTTAGAGACATGTGTACTTTTTGCAAGTGCTGCTATGACAGACCTGATAAGCCTCGCTTCTCTGAATACCCTACTCATCAGTACAAATGGAACGTCATATTGATTGTACGCCAAACCACGACTTTTATTAAACAGTTTGTATGCAAGTATGGCGTTTATGTAACGTAAGAGCCTCCACTGCCTAGTTCTGCTCATCCTTCCGATGATAACATCTACGTAAGCAAGTGTGTTCAATAGCTCAGCCATGCTTTCCACATCAACTTTACTTGTCACTATGCTGGAAAATAACGCTGCGAGCCTATCGGTTCTTCTCTTTTCTGTATCGTAACCAACAAACCTAGGATCATGGTAGAAGCCCTCGCTTCTAATCAGCGTAGTGAGAGCATCTTTAACCTTATGGGCAGAGAAAAAGTCTGTCATTGCTTTATCAATATCGATTGAAAAGTCTGCTGAGTGAAAACTTTCTGAAAACCCTGATGTTGCAAACGACTGGACCCCATTCAGCAGAGCCCGCACATCGCCGTTGCTTACGCTGATCAACCGTATTTTGTCACCGATACTCACCTTTTCATTCTCGACCTTCAACACATGATCAAGGTATAGACTAAGTAACCTTGGAGATATGTGCTTGAACTTTATGATTGTAGCTACACGCTTCAGCTGTTTTATCTGTTCACCAACTTCTGTGTTTGCTGCCATAACAATTGGTACGGTAGGAGTCTTGAGCAGTGATATCAGAACTGTGAAGCCACCACGATCCCCTCTCGTGCTCATACCATCCACCTCATCAAGAAACAATAACGTTTTTTTGCCGAGAACACTTGCATTACTAAGCAATGAAGGTATTACCGATTCCAGTTTATCTCTGGTCCTGACATCGCTGGCATTAAGTTCGATCATATCGTAACCAAGTTGGTTCACTGCTGCCTGGACAAGTGTTGTCTTCCCAATTCCAGGAGGACCAACGAGAAGAACCGGCTTGCTACCGTCCTTCCAATTCTTAAGCCACTCGAGAAAAGTTATTCGTGCCTCTTCGTTGCCAACCATCTGCTTTACGCTTTTGGGCCGATATTTTTCTGACCACATCATAGGAAAACACTAGCTCTAGGCGATGTTATAGTATGGTATGATAAAAGTATTGTAGGTAGCGAAATAAGCTCAATATGATTTTCCAAAGTCATTCACAACCCATCTAAGCTAATAACGGAGGTATAATGTTGATACAAGTTGGACGTAACTGATCTCATTATGGATACAGATGACTAGGAAGCACAAATAGAACTGTTGAAAAATTGCAAACTGAATGACCATATTAAGTATAAGTTATAACAGAAAATAAATTAGTTCTTTACTATTGCACTTAACTTCTCTTCAAAACTTGGGAATGGATCTGCCTTCTTCACTTGATTGTACCAGAATTGGTTGTAGTGCCTCACTGTTACGAATAGAAATTCGAGAAATGGTTTTGTCTGAAAGCCATCAGGAAGCATTTCTAGTGCAATCTCAGCGTCTTCAAGATAGAGGTTACTCTTCTTTATCGTAAGTTCAAATGCCTTCTTAACATCGTTTGTACTGATCGCATAATAAAGGGGCCACGATGGAACCTTGATGGATCCGTTCTTCAATGAATCCTCGATCTCATTCCCACAACCAACAGATTCCCCAGCTTTAGCCATTCCTGAATAGAATATTTCTGCTAAAGGTTGTCTACTTAAAGCCATGTTCTTTCCGGCGGTGCCCATGACAGCTCTATATTTCTTGTAACATTCAGACATGTTTTCTCCACTTATCGATGATGGGTTAATTTTTAACTTGTAATCTATATACTGGCCAATCTTAGCATCCTTGAATCCCTCCTCGAACGACTCTAGAACTTCTTCTCCACACTTGCCGATCTTAGAGCGTGCTAAATTAAGCATATATGGATTGATCAACTTATAATCATCTAGGTAATCAACGTCTTCATCTCTATCAATTATTCTATCCATAGGCTCGCTCAGATCTATGGCAATTATGTGACCATCGACTAGGGCGTCTCTAGTTTCTTCAGAAATTTGTAAAGTAGAGTAAGCATTGGCACCATCAAACAATGCATGAAAAACGGGGTAGGTCATCTTAACGTAATTGGAATTGAGTATCCGTTGGACTGTAGCGGTCAAAGTATTAAGATCTGAAAGCCTTGCCTTTACATCATATATCTTAGAACTTTCTAACTGTAATTCGTTTGTACCAACTTCAGATATGAAAGCAGAAAGTGTTGCAGAAGGATTCTGATCACCTTTTATTTGTGAATATAAATCTGAAACAAACCTCTTTACAAATTTAGGAAATTCTTCATCACTCTTCTCCTTGTATTTTTGGAACTGCTTGTATCCCTTGCTATGAATCACTCCTTGTTTTAGAATATTTTTTCCCGCCTCAGTCGTCATAAGAGACTCTTTTGAGAAGATATTTTCATCCTTGCTGCTCATTAACATCTACAGTCTACGGTCGCTATTTATCTCTTATTTGCAGCTGAATCCTGATTCAAGAAATTATCCTAAACTGACCTTTGTAGATCATTGCTTATGTTGTCAATATTAAGTTTAATGGATAAAAAATTATTTATCGGTAAACAGTTTTAAAGCATGTAAACCGAATTTAATGTATGGTCGAGAATGAATCCACATTATTCAAGATGCTAATGGATAAAGGACAGGATTCATTTGATGCAAAGTACGAAGATGCAGTTCTAAGAGTAAAGGAAGAACTCGGCAAAACTTATCCACTGATAATCAATGGCAAGCATGTTACTGCCGGGGGGGCATTTGCAGTACTTTCACCAATAGATACACGGATTGTTGTGGCAAACTTCCAGATGGGAGAGGAGGAGCATGTAAAAAGCGCAATAACTGCGGCCCGTAAAGCCTTCCAGCAGTGGAGAAGGTCGGATTATCAAGAACGCATAAAAATATTCAGAAAGGTTGCAGATATAATGAGTCAGAGAAAGTTTGAATTGTCTGCTTTGTTATCGTTTGAAAATGGTAAGAATAGGTTTGAAGCGATTGGTGATATCGATGAAGCTGTAGACTTTATGCGTTATTATGCAGAACAGATCGAACTCAACAATGGGTTCGTTAAACGGATGAATAGAGCTTATCCTGATGAAAAAAGTGAGAGTATAATGAAACCTTATGGAGTATTCGGTGTAATTTCACCATTTAACTTTCCAATGGCCATAACTGTTGGTATGTGCGCTGGTGCACTAATTACTGGGAACACTGTAGTGTTGAAACCTGCCAGCGACACACCGTTAACAGCGTACAAATTCTGTGAGATGCTTGAGGAGGCAGGATTGCCAGCTGGTGTTATTAATTTTGTAACTGGTTCTGGTGATCTGGTAGGTAAAACACTTGTTGAAAGTAATGAGGTTGACGGTATTCTATTTACTGGTTCTAGGGAAGTTGGGCTAGGGATATACCGAACTGCCAATTCAAACAGACCGAAACCTGTGATAGCGGAAATGGGAAGCAAGAACGCAGCACTGGTAACAAAAAATGCTGATCTGGATAAAGCCGTTGATGGTGTGTTAAAGGCAGCGTTTGGATATTCGGGACAGAAGTGCAGCGCGTGTTCCCGTGTGTATGTTCATGACACTTTGAAGGAAAAATTCCTTAACAAACTAGTTAAACGAACGAGCGAACTAAGTGTGGGCAATCCCCTGAACAAGAATAACTTTATGGGGCCCTTGATAAATGAGCGTGCTTATGAAAATTACAAAAAATATTGTGATGCTGCGAGGAAAGACGGCAGTGTACTAGGTGGAGGCAATGTTGTTACAGAAGGTGAGTTGAAGTATGGGTATTACGTTGAGCCAACCATTGTGGATAACCTTCCTAAAGGTCATAAGTTGTTCAAGGAAGAAATGTTTGTTCCCATTTTGTGTGTAGCAGATTACAAGGAACTTGATGAAGCTATAAAGTTGTGCAATGATATCGATTATGGATTGACGGCGGGCATATTCAGCGACGATAAAAATGAAGTGAAAGAATTCCTTGACAGGATTGAGGCTGGAGTTGTGTATGTGAACAGGGCAAGGAGTGCTACTACCGGTGCGATGGTGGGGTGCCAACCATTCGGCGGATGGAAGAACTCTGGTATAAGTGGTAAGGGAACTGGAAGTGAATACTACCTTACACTTTTCATGAAGGAACAAAGTCAGACAGTTTGTGATTAGAATAACGATCTGGCTAGTAGCAGAATATTGCTCGGTTTCTCCCTTAATCTTCGAACCGAATATGCAGCCACGTTTTCGCCATATGGTATATACTCTGCAAGAGAGAAGCCCTTCCTTAATAACGATGGTTTGATATCGTCTCTAATACCCTTCAGCATCTGAAACTGGAACTGCTTTTGGTACTTATCGTAGAGTTTTACCGCGCTATCGATAATAGCATTATCATGTGTAGCTATTGCAAAACCATTGCTATCTTCAAAAAGCATCCGCATAAGCTTCATATAGTTTTTGTCAACCATGCGTTTTGAACGAAATACTGTGCTACTGTCCTCCCTATATGCTCCTTTCACAAGCCTTACCTTGCCATTATGCGTCAGGATCTTATTAAGATAATTCGTGCCTTGTTTAAGATATGCCTGAAATGCTAGTCCTACCATTTCGTAATGCTTGAGAAGTGTGAGATAGATGTTAATCGTGTCATTTATGTAAGAAGAAGATTCCATGTCTAGCCATACAAACTTGTGCATCTTCTTTGCATGTTTAACTATCATCAATGCATTATTTTCACACGTTTCATAGTCCTTATCGAGTCCGATCTGCGTAAGTTTTGGTGTTATACTTCCATTGATATGCGACCGATCCATTTCTTGCAGTACCCGTATGTACTCCTTTACATTTGCTTCAATTTCATTATCATCTATAACATGCTCTCCTAGGTAATTTATTATCGCCCTCATTCCTTTTGCATTGGTCTCTTTGGCTGACTTCAGGGCATCATCTAAAGAGTATCCAGCGACCCACTTTTTGGCCATTCTCTGAACAAGCTTTTCAAACAATGCTGGTTTGGCCTTTTTCGAAGAACCTTTCGGCTTCATATATGAAATAGGCTATGTATAGCCTAATTTTTTAATTTATATGTGAAACATTTTGTGTATCTTGCATCTTGTTATGTGAGTCTTGAAATAATACCCATTGATATTATGAATTTGTTACTCAAAAACCATATTATCATGATGGTTGTATAATTAGTAATGAACTACAAATCAGTCTACGAAGATATAATGAAGATTGACACACAGATTCGTTTTGCCACTATATTTGACACAAATGGCAATATAGTGCATACTGGGCATCGTGATGGTGTACGGAATCTATTGACGCCTGAGGAAAGCAAGAGATCACTTGAGGATGCGGCAAAGATATGGAAATTACGCCATGACCTCGAACCCAAGATAGGAAAAGGACGTTATGTGCTGGCTGTATATGAAAAGCTTAAACGCATAACCATGCCGCTAGACAATGAACATTTGGTTTACGTAACTACAGAACCAGACGCTAATGAGAAAAGAATAATTGATAGTCTTCTCAGGTTAAGGCTTTCTTTAGAATAGGATTTCCTATACTGCAAAAGTCTTTTTTGTAATATATTGATTGGATGACTTTTGTGAAACTGCCTTCATAGCCTACTTTTCCTTATTTTTTGAGAGGTTACGGTTGGAAGGGTACAACATTCTCGCCAAAATTCACTGACTAACTAAGTAAAACATCTTCATGTGTAAGAAAAGATATTTGACACTTGCAAAATTATGAATCGAACTGAAACCCATAATGACTAATCTATCACAATGTTTACCTGAGTTGATCTTACCTGTGGTATCTTCCTAATATTTTTGTGAACTATCTCTCGTATAGTTTCTTTGTCATCTCTCTCTATCTCCGCTATGATATCAGTGGCGCCAGAGAGCATCGTATGCGCCTCTACCACACCCTTAATAGATCTGATCTTGCTAATAACGTCATCTTCATACCCAGCGTCTACAGCTATTAAGACATATGCCTTTGTCATCCAAGCCACACCTCCCTATGTTTTTTGAGAGTTATGCTTCTTTATAGGGTTTGGTGTCCATTTGTGATTTAATCTAGTTGTTACGCAAAATCAGAAAGAGTATCTTAGCTCTTCGTTCGCCACGTTGCTTCTTGTAGACCTGTCATGGTTGTCCATGCACAGCTTCGCGCAATAAACCCTGTTCTGAACAAACCAGAAAACTAGAATATTGCTTATCATTTATAGGCTAGAAAGGAATAAAACTAAGGCATCTACGCCCGAGAACCGAAACGTGCTGAATCGTGCGTAAAAGAAATTACATTTTATAGACACAGCTGTTAGATAACCACATCCGGGCATTGCTATTGCAGTTTCTTCTCTATCTCTGTGTTGAGTAATTTTCGTAGTCTATTTTGTACTGGATCGAGTCTTCTTCTATGGAAGATCCCCATCATTGTATCCTCTTCTGCGAGCAATTCTACCAATGACATATCTCGATAAATTTCAGCTATTTCTACAATTACCGTGTCGGTTGCACGTGTCATATTCTCGTATAAAGCCCAATTATCTAAATCGGTTGCTTTTAACAGTTCAAGACTTTGTTTAATGATCAAAGGGCAGCCATAAGTACTTGAAAATTACGACCTAAGCTAATGAGGTTGCCAATAATTGCTGTAGTTGCAGTTGAGAACAGATTTATGGTACTACAGAATTCTTATTTACGTTTCAACATGGGGAGTATAGCGCTAAGTACCGCGTCTGGGAAGTAACATTGTATACTAACGTTACGCCAGGTAATGACCTAAAAGTGAAGTTTGTTTAGAAGCTAAGTCATGTGTGACAATGCTGATTTTAGTTGTTTAGCAACAACTCTATTTCATTTCAAAGGATGTTGTCTGCCCAGAGATTACAATGTCTCCGTTAACTCTGATCTGCATACCGTTTTCGTTTATCTTACCAGTTCCATTACCTTCCTTCAGTAACACACCATTCTGTGCCACAAATCCTTTTCCTGCTATTGTTAAGCCGTTCTCATCAAGTACTAAATCCTCGCCTGCTATTGTAATCACAAAAATATCACCGTTATCATTCTTAAACACAGCTACCAGATTGCCAGTATCTTTGTCAATATCTGCTCCTGCTGCCCAAAGTCCCGAGTGTGGAGAACTATTGAATAATGCTACAGTGCCGCTCGCCTCTATATTTTTAGCACTGGATTCAGCAAATGCTAACATAAAGGGAGTTGACACTAAAACCAGCGCTAAGAGCATCACTGGGGTTGTTAGCATCCGCATGATGTCCATAATGCCTTTACCTATATACAAAGTTAACCTGGACCCTACTCTTAAGTTGCTGGGTCAACAAGTGTAATAACAAAGTCAGTAGAATTTCTCTACTGGATAAATAAGCGAATCGCCAGTGATTAATGGGCAGTAAATAGGTTGAGGCGCTTAGCATAGTCCGCATTTAAATGCCATGCTTCAAAGAGTTCAACTGCGACTTTCTCATAAATCACAGGTTTTACTGCCTGCCCTTAAGCATATAAAGCATATTGTTGCGGATTCTCAATTTTTCATAACAAAGGAAAAGAAGTCCGTGGTCACATTTTTGTTATAGCAAGTTATGCTCATCTTTTAAAACAATTACTTTATGCAAACATACTCAACATACCATCCTTAGTCATGTAATCAATATAATGCATCATCGATCATTTGCTTAAATTTATTATATGCCTAGAATTAATGAGCGTTGTGATAGATGTACCAAGGATTCTGATAGAAGCTTGCTCTAAAGTAAGATCGCAGACTAGCAGACTAGCTGGAACGGAGGAAGCGAATGAATCATATGGAGTTGGAGCGGGAGGCGATGTTTCAAGAAAGATAGACATAGTTGCCGAGCGTGCTGTCATAGATTTACTGAAAAGTCATGGTCTGAATTGTACAGTTATTGCGGAAGAAGCAGGAAAGGTGGATATTACAGATGGGAAGAGTGAGAGTTATATTGTGGTAGATGCAGTTGATGGTACCACAAATGCGTTAAGGGGCATACCGTTTTACTGCTGTTCAATTGCTTTTGCGGATGAAAACAGACTCAGTGGGGTGAAGCATGGTGTTGTAATGGATCTGTTTACTGGTGATGTCTATTCCGCATCGAAGGGTAATGGCGCGTTTTTCAATGGTGCTAAGATGCATGTAAAAGAGAAGTATGAAGAGGGGAGGTATATAGTCGGGATGAATGTCTCAGGTGTTAAACCAGAAAAGATAGACCTCTTGAAACCAATAATGTCAAAATCAAACCATTTGCGACATATGGGCGCCAACGCCTTGGAATTATGCATATTCGCAAGAGGATTGATGGATGTCTTCATAGATATACGAAACAAGATCAGGGTAACAGATATGGCAGCAGCATATTTGATAGTGAAGGAAGCAGGAGGTATACTAATATCTGAAGATGGGAAGGAGCTTGAAGCTGATCTGGGTGGCAATTCACGATTATCCTTTATTGCTTCAGCAAACAGAAGAGTATTGGATGATATAGCACAAACAGCTGGGCTCAAACTACAAATATGATATTAATTTTTAAATGGCAAGAAAGCAATAATTAAATCAACTCTCCTTTTTTTCTTTCTTATGAA
>JBHICO010000015.1:0-24745 GCA_046759645.1 Nitrososphaerales archaeon | reverse complement strand
GTTGTATTCTTGGCTTTGATTGGCACTCCTCTGGATTGACGACAGTAGCAACAGGCATATTGAAACAGGGGTTTGTTTCCTAACCAGCCTGAATGACTTCGGTTCCTATTATACCCAATTCAACAAGTTCTGCACCGATACCATACCCTATCAATGCTATACCTGTTCCCAAGCCAGCCATCTCTATACCCCCCTTTATCCAGTTCTTCCTTGCCATCTTGGATTTGATCGCACCAACTATGAAGGATGATGTTATGCTGGTCCCTATAGCTATTAACAGCGCGGTTAAACCGTCGATGAAAAAGAATGGTATTATTGGAAGTATGCCACCAAGCAGGAATGCACCAAACATAGTTAATGCACTCTTTAACGGGCTACCAGCAATGTCAAGGTTAAGATTTAATTCTTCTGTAAGCATCGTTTTTAACCATACATCTCTATCAGCTGTTATCCTGTCAACAATTGTTTTCAACTCTTCTCCCTCGAACCCTTTGGCTTTATAGATATCTTCAATCTCTTGCCGCTCTTTGTCTGGCATGTTCTCTATTTCATACAACTCTCTTTTGATTTCAGATTCTAGAATCTCGCGCTGCGATTTGACTGCAAGATAATTCTGCACCGCCATTGCTTTCGCACCGGTAAACATACCTACTAGAGAAGCTAGTATAACTATCCCTGCAGCCACATCTGCACCTCCGACACCTGCAACTATGCCTAAAGAGGTATTTACTCCGTCTCCAAAACCGAAAACAACATCACGAATGTAGCTGCTTTCCCGTATATGTGGTTCCACATGCCTAGGCTCAAAATCCTTGGCCACAGCAAAAATCTCTACAAAATTCAATATAAAGATAGATATTCTTAGGAGTTCCTAAGTGCACTGTTTGATGTTTGTATCTTATTCTTGATCTCCATTCAGTTCTCATAGTTGCAAAAAGAGTTTTATAGTTAGCATCACATGCGTATAAAGGGAGATGGCTGGGAAACATATAGTGCTTACGGCCGACCGCAGTTTGATGACTAACTACAGGGGTAATTTCCTGTATGGTTTTATTGCTTGTGGACCTTACGAGTTGATACCAGAGTGGGTTTTCGATACAGTATTCTGTCCTAGTGTTGAAACTAACCAGGTTACTGGAGAGGCCAAAGTTGCACAATGTGGTCTAAGGCGCATAGAAGGTGCATTGTTGAAGGAGTATAATCGTGATGATGTCTTTGTAGCACATCCCGATATGCTTGATAGAGCAATAGGTCCAGACACCAAAGTCGTGGGCATTAACGTCATGGATCCGTTAGGAATGGCTCCAGTTACAACAACAATGTCACCGGAAAAGCTCTCTTACGTAGCTATGAAGTTCAAACGTATGTGTGCAAAGATTATTCAGTTAAAGAAAGAATACAAGTTCAAGGTTCTTGTAGGGGGCAACGGTGCGTGGGAACTTGCTAAGCCAGATAGAATGCGGATACATGGTCTCGATACCGTAGTTGTTGGGGAAGCAGATGAATTAGCGCTCGACATTTTTAAAGACGCAGAGAACGGAGACAGCCCAGCCTTGTTACATACATTTGTTAGAACGATTGACAACATTCCAGAGATTCCTGGTCCAACCGTAAACTCATTAATTGAGGCAATGCGTGGCTGTGGTAGGGGTTGCGATTTTTGTGATGTCAACAAGAGATCTAAAAAGGACTTTCCGCTAGAGCGACTGCAGAAAGAGGCTAGAATGAATTTGGACTATGGCTTTGATTCCATATGGTTGCAATCCGATGAAATGTTGCTTTACGGTTGCAGGAATAAGGACTTCTGGCCAAATAAGGATTCTATAATAGATTTATGGAATGGACTCAAGTCAACTGGCGCAAGGTTTGTAGGCACAACGCATATGACGCTTTCCGCAGTAACAGCAGCTCCGGACCTAATTCAGAAGATGTCTGAGATAAACAATATGGGTGGTTCCAGATGGCTCGCAACGAATCTTGGTGTTGAAACTGTGTCTCCAAGGCTTGTTAAGAAACATTTGGGCGTAAAGACCAAGCCATTCCAGCCCGAAGAATGGGGTACAGTTGTGAGGGAAGGATGTAGGATACTTAACGACAACCACTGGTTCCCTGCACTCACATTGATAGTCGGCTGGCCCGACGAAACTCCAGAGGATACACAGTATACGATAGATCTGATTGAAGACCTTTCTTCATGGAGAATGAGGGGATTAATTGCTCCCTTGCTATATCAAGACTACAGTGAGAAAAACTCTATGCACTTCGGCAATTTGAATGAGGCTCAATTTACTTTGTTCTGGAGATGCTGGGAGCATAATTTGCGTATAATCAACGATATAATCCCAATAATTGTTAGGAATAAATCATACGGACCCTTGATGAAGGTGTTCATGGCAATGTTGATAAAAGCTGGGACGTGGGCAATAATGCGATATCTACGCGGAATATGCAAGGAGTTATTTGGTCAGATGCCTGATGATATAGTAAACAGGTACACGAGAAAGCCAATAACTGTAACAGCTCAATAAACAGTATTAGAATAGTACGGATCATTTCAACCAAATAACGCAATGAATTCTATTACCCAGCGCTCTGAACTGGCTACTAAAAATGATCCTTGTGCACAAACTGACAAATTTCAGCATTATAATTAACATCGATAGATTCTTTCTCTGCTTACCTACAGGTATAAGGCGACTCGTCATACTTAGATCGCAATAATACCTACGGAACAAATAAACCTAAACCACTTCTCAGTAGAACCATCATAAGATAATAAAAAAATTTGGTGAATGTCTATCTAGGCAACATATTCAGTATATGGTTTCTTCTGCTTACGAGTAGAATCGCGCCTACAGATGCTGCTAATACAAGTAGCGCAACAATACCAAACTCTGGAATCACTTGTGTACCAATTATCTCTATTTCCTCGGTCCCAGCTGGCACTGGTATGCTCAAAGTCCTCTCTGTTGATGTTGTGGAGGTCTCTTCAAACTCAGAATCGTCCCCGTCGACTAGTACTATGAATTCATCATCATCACCATTTATTTTTGAATCAATAAGTTGTCGTGGCATTGTTATCTCAAGCATTCCGTCCTCTGTACTGCTACTGCTTACGAATATAATTAAGCTAGTAAAGTCTGGATCGACTTCAATGCTTCTTATGCTCCCATTAGAGAGAGAAGCCTTGACATTGAAAACGTTACCCTCGAACTCTACTCTTATTGTACCTGGTGCTGGGGCCTCTCCTCCAGCGAATTCAAAGGTTGCCTGAACACTTTGTCCCGAGTAGGTTGCTTTAACAGTGTATATGCCACTTATTCCTAGCTTACCCCCCACTTTGAACTCGAAAGAATATGTTCCGTCAGCACCAGGCGTAGGTTGTCCTATTGAGTACATAGTATTCCTTGGATTGAATACCTGTATAGCAACTGGCACACCCTCTAAAACCGCTGGCACTGTACCTGTTACTTTGATTGTTTCGCCTTCGGCATAACTTGCCTTGTCAACATTAATAGTTAGTGTTCCTGCCTGTGAATAGGCGATATTTGGAGCGATCGACATTAAAGATGCGAAAATCACAGCCGTTATAGCATATTTTGTGTAGCGCATATAGCTCATGCTCCAACGACCTATATGTCTCTGGGTATATATCCTTTTATTGGGTATATGAATAAAGGATCATTGTGCAAGCTTTTTCAATAAAACAATCTGTCACAAAATCGAGTCCACAAGATTTATATAAGAATCTTCAAATAAATTATGAGTTTGGGTTCGAATCTAATGAAGTTTATCAGCAGATGCTATGATCGGGGGTTATGAGAGGTGTCAGATAAAGCAAAACCTAACTTTGATGTATTAAAGCATGTTTATGTGTCAAAGCATGAGATAATGCCTAAGAGGGAAGCGGATGAAATTTTATCAAAGTATAACACAAAACATGAGCAGTTGCCTTTTATCTTTTTGAGCGATCCGGCTCTAAAAGAGTTGGGAGCTAAGCCAGGAGATATGATCATGATCACAAGGAAGAGTCCCACTGCAGGAGAGGCTATCTATTATAGATATGTAGTGGAGGGATAGAGATTTGGCCAAGAATAGCGCCGAGATGTGGCCGATAGTACACGATGTTTTGCGAAGGGAAGGGGTTGCAAGACAGCACCTTAATTCATACAACGAATTTATGGAGCGAGGTGTACAGAGCATAATAGACGAAGTTAACGAAGTGGTAATAGAGACAGCTGAGTACCCATACAAGATCAAGCTTGGTAAAATAAAACTACAGCAACCAAGAGTTATGGAGTTGGATGGTTCGATTACCCACCTTACACCGGTGGAAGCTAGGCTACGCAACCTTACATACGGAGCTCCAATAATGTTAGAGTGCAGTGTAGTTGAGGATGGAAAGATCCTCGAATCTAAATTCATACATGTAGGTGATATGCCTGTGATGGTAAAATCTAACGCCTGCATTCTTCACAACCTACCCGAGAACAGACTTGTAGAATATGGAGAAGACAACAGAGATTCTGGCGGCTATTTCATTATCAACGGCTCTGAACGCGTGATAGTAGGTCTTGAAGATTTATCATATAATAAAATAATAGTGGATTATGAAGAAACAAGCGGTGCACTTGTTTACAAGGCGAAAGTGTATTCCTCGATAGTTGGGTATCGGGCAAAACTCGAGTTAATTATGAAGCATGATGGCTCAATAGCAGCAAAGATCCCTGGATCACCGGTAGACATCCCGTTGATGATACTAATACGCGCTTTGGGTCTGGAATCAGACAAAGAGATCGCAGATGCAGTATCGCTTAAACCTATAATTCAGGACGACCTTGAACCGTCGTTCGAAAAAGCTGGTGAAATTTCAACCGGTAAAGAAGCTGTGGTATACATAAGCAAAAGAATTGCTCCAGGTATGCTTGAGGAATTTCAGATAAAGAGGGCAGAAACCCTACTGGACTGGGGTCTGCTTCCACATTTAGGCAAGAACCAAGAGAACAGAGAAGAGAAAGCACGGTTCCTTGGTGAGGCTGCCTGCAGGTTAATAGAACTTAAACTTGGCTGGGTAGATACCGATGATAAGGATCATTATGGTAACAAAGTCATTAAGTTTGCAGGACAGATGCTAGCAGATCTCTTCAGAACTGCATTCAGGAACTTGGTGAGGGACATGAAATACCAGCTGGAGCGCTCTGGACAGAAACGTGGGATTAATGCAGTCGCTGCTGCTGTGAGACCAGGTATTATCACTGATAAACTGAACAATGCTATCGCAACTGGAAATTGGGGAAGAGGAAGAGTCGGTGTTACTCAATTGCTGGATAGAACCAACTATCTTTCGACAATAAGCCATCTGAGAAGAATTCAATCGCCATTGAGTAGGAGCCAGCCTAATTTCGAGGCAAGAGATCTTCATCCTACACACTTTGGAAGGATTTGTCCTAACGAGACACCAGAAGGCTCTAATTGTGGGCTCGTAAAGAATCTAGCACTTTCGGCAATAATTTCTGTAAATGGTCCATCTTCTGAGGTTATAGAAAAGCTGTATGAATTAGGTGTAATACACGTTACGGATGCGAAGGACTTTTTGAAAGAGAACGGAAGCCGTTTGTTCGTGGATGGAAGGTTTATAGGATATGCAGACGACGGTGGTAAACTTGCAGAAACCCTTAGATCTTTAAGACGAACAGGTAAATTGCACCCACACATAGGCGTTTTCTTTTACACACCTACAATTGCAAATGCTACAGGGCGAATATACATTAACTGCAATGCTGGCAGAGTGTTAAGACCTCTGATAGTTGTGAAGGATGGTAAATCACTGGTTACAGATGAAATACTTGAAAAGATAACCAAAAAGTTCCTATCGTGGCAAGACCTGCTTTCAATGGGCATAATCGATCTTGTCGATGCCAATGAGGAGGAGAACTGCTTTGTTGCCCTAGATAAAGCAGGTATAGCTAAGAAGCATACACATATAGAGATTTTTTCTTCAGCTATACTCGGAGTAGCAGCTTCCATCATCCCTTATCCTGAACACAACCAGTCACCCAGAAATACGTACGAGTCTGCAATGGCCAAACAGTCATTAGGATTCTCCACACCGTTGATGAATTACAGCACATATGTGAGACAACATTTCATGCTCTATCCACAAGTGCCGATTGTTAACACAAGGGCAATATCGTTGCTTGGACTTGGGGAACGACCAACAGGACAAAATTGCGTAGTAGCTGTTTTACCGTTTGAAGGGTACAATATAGAGGATGCTATCGTGATCAACAAGTCCTCCGTAGACAGAGGGTTAGGAAGAACCTTCTTCTATAGGGTGTATGAAGCCGAAGCAAAACAATACCCTGGTGGAATGCGTGACAATTTTGAAATTCCAGCAAGTGACACAAATATCAGGGGCTACCGTGGCGAGAAAGCGTACAGGTTGCTTGAGGCTGATGGTGCGATAATGCACGAATCCATTGTTACAGGCGGCGATATATTGATCGGTAGAACCAGCCCACCTAGGTTTATGGAGGAATATAAGGAGTTCGAGGTAAAAGGACCATACAGAAGGGATACCAGCGTTGGCGTAAGGTCCTCAGAAAATGGGGTCATAGATACTATAGTAGTGACACAGTCGTCGGAAGGAGGAAAGATGTACAAGGTGAGAGTTAGGGATATGCGTATACCAGAGATTGGAGACAAATTCGCATCAAGGCACGGACAGAAGGGGGTCATAGGTATGTTGGTCAATCATGAAGATATGCCTTACACTGAAGGAGGCATAGTTCCGGACGTTATAATAAACCCACACGCGTTCCCTTCTAGGATGACTGTCGGTCAGTTTATGGAATCTGTAACCGGTAAGGCAGGTGCAATAAGGGGAGATCTGGTTGATGGTACAGCATTCGTAGGCGAAAAATCGGACGATGTGAAAAAAGCACTCGAAAAGTATGGGTTCAACTATAGCGGTAAGGAAGTTATGTATGATGGCAGGACTGGCAAGAAGTTTCCGGCCGACATATTCATTGGAGTTGTATACTACCAAAAACTTCACCATATGGTAGCAGATAAGATACATTCCAGAGCAAGGGGTCAAGTACAGATGCTTACGAAGCAACCTACAGAAGGAAGGGCTCGCGGTGGCGGTCTCAGGTTTGGTGAGATGGAGCGAGATTGTTTAATCGCTTACGGCGCGTCCATGATGCTAAAGGACAGATTGCTCGAAGAGTCTGATAAAGCGGAGATATACGTCTGTGAAAGGTGTGGTTTGCTCGCATATTACGACATAAAGCAGAGGCGTTACGTATGCAGAGTCTGCGGCGAAAAAGGTAAGGTGTCTTCTGTAGTGATAGCATATGCCTTCAAGTTGTTGTTACAGGAAATGATGAGCCTTAATGTTGCACCCCGGTTGTTGGTAAAGGACAAGGTGTAGTATATGGAAGAGTCAGTAAAGATTATAGGGGGTATAAAATTCTCAGCATGGTCGCCGAGTGAAGTCAGGAAATATTCCGTGGCAGAAATCACTGCACCTGAAACTTATGACGAGGATGGTATGCCAGTTCAAGGTGGTCTGATGGACAATCGTCTTGGTACACTTGAACCTGGACAGAAGTGCGCTACATGTGGAAACACTTCAGCGAAATGCCCAGGCCATTTCGGTCACATTGAACTTGCAGAACCAGTTTTGCATATAGCCTTCGTGGACGAGATATACAAACTTCTTCTTGTTACATGCAGATCCTGCACTAGGATCAAGTTGCCTCAGGAAGATCTTGATGAGTACAAATCGACACTACTCAACAGGCACGCATATGCTATAGTTACTATTGAAAATATACGGGGCGAAATAATAGAGAAATGCAAAAAGATGAAGAGTTGTTCCCATTGCGGCAAGCAACAATACGATATTGTTTTCACAAAGCCAACAATGTTCGTTGAAAAGACAGAGCTTGGCGAGAATAGGTTACTTCCAATCACCATAAGAGAAAGGCTTACACATGTTCCTGAAGATGATCTCCTTCTACTGGGGTTCGATCCTAAAACTGCAAGACCAGAATGGTTCGTTCTGCAGGCATTACCTGTACCACCAGTTACAGTAAGACCATCCATAATTCTTGAAACTGGCATAAGATCGGAGGACGACATTACACACAAGTTGGTCGATATCATAAGGGTCAACCAACGATTGAAGGAAAGCAAGGAGGCAGGGACTCCTCCACTGATCGTACAGGACTTGGTTGATTTGTTGCAGTACCACGTTACGACCTACTTTGATAACGAAGTTTCAGGAATACCACAGGCTCATCATAGATCTGGACGACCATTGAAGACTCTAACACAGAGACTGAAAGGTAAGGAGGGTAGGTTCAGAGGAAGTCTATCGGGAAAGAGAGTTGACTTCTCTAGTAGAACTGTGATCGCACCAGATCCTAACTTAGACATTTCGGAAGTGGGAGTGCCGGAAGACGTAGTAAAGAAATTAACTATACCTGAGACAGTTTCTGAATGGAATATGGAAAGACTAAAGAGACTTATAATGAATGGTCCCAATATTTATCCCGGCGCTAATTACATCATAAGGCCTGACGGAGTGAAGATCAGGCTTGACTATGTCACTGACAGACAAACCGTAGCGGATTCTCTTGCCATAGGATACCTAGTCGAGAGGCATTTGTCAGATGGCGATATAGTCATGTTCAACAGGCAGCCCTCGCTGCACAGAATGTCAATAATGGCTCATTTTGTAAAGGTTCTGCCATATAGAACATTCAGACTCCATCCAGCGGTATGCCCACCTTATAATGCAGATTTTGATGGTGATGAGATGAATCTTCACGTACCGCAAAGCTATGAGGCTCGAGCGGAAGCAATGCTGCTAATGCAGGTTCATGATCAGCTGATCTCACCTCGGTATGGGGGTCCTATAATAGGGGCTATCAGGGACTTTATCACTGGCGCCTATGTACTTACTAAGGACGATACATATCTTACAAAGGAAGAATTTGCTAATCTAGCACTTGTTGGGGGATATAATGGTGCTTTGCCAAAACCGGATAAGAGTAAAAATGGTGTTAAATATCATTCTGGCAAGCAGTTGTTTTCACTGTTCTTCCCCAAGGATTTTAATTACGTTATCACATCAAAATGGTTGAAGAGTGCGAAGACTGGAGAGAAGAAGGACGTCATAATAAAGAACGGTGAGCTGACAAGAGGTGTTATAGACAAGGCATCGATAGGCGCGGAGGAACCTGACAGCGTTTTACACAGAATCGCGAAGGACTATGGAACGCAAACTGCAAGGAAATTTTTGAACTCTATACTCCTTATGTTGAAGACATTCATAACACACTATGGATTCACCTACGGTTACGGAGATCTACTCCTTTCGGATGAAGCAAGGAAGGAGATCAGAGGTATGATACAGAGCGCATATGACAAAGTCTACGATCTGATCAAGCAGTATAAAGATGGGAAGTTGCAGCAGACAAGGGGTCTTTCACCCGAGGAGACACTTGAACTGTTTATAGTAAACGAACTTGCAAGGGCAAGGGACCGTGCAGGAAAAGCGGCGGATCATGCGTTCCCAGATGATAATGCTGGTGTTATAATGGCGTCAACTGGTGCTAGAGGATCAACGCTAAACATTGGACAGATGACAGCTGCACTGGGACAGCAGTCCATAAGGGGCAAAAGAATACAGAATGGTTATCACAACAGAGCGCTATCACATTATCTACCCAACGACCCGAGTCCTGACGCTAAAGGCTTCGTGAAATCAAATTACAGAGACGGTTTGAATCCATTGGAGTTCTTCTTCCACGCAATGGGTGGCAGGGAAGGTCTTGTTGATACAGCAGTCAGAACACAGCAGAGCGGTTACATGCAGAGGAGGCTCATCAATGCACTAGAACATTTGAAGATAGAGTATGATAGCACTGTCAGGGATCCACAGGGTAACGTAATACAATACCTTTATGGTGAGGATGGCATAGACCCAGCCAAGAGCGATCACGGAAGTGCTGTCAATATAGAAAGATTAATTGAATCAGAGTCCGTGGTTGATGAAGGTAGAAAAGCTACAGAGAGTGAAATTAATGCGATGATAGAGAAATATGCCAAAGCACTGAACTCGAAGATCGTAGAGAGTCTAGACATCGAATTGAGGAAAAACAAGCTGAGCAAGAAGGGAGTAGAAAAGGTATGCAATAGAACTATGGAGCTTGTTGACCATGCAAGAGCAGAACCTGGTGAGGCTATAGGTGTTGTTACAGCACAATCTATAGGAGAACCTGGTACACAGATGACTCTTCGAACTTTTCACTTTGCCGGTGTAAAAGAGCGTAATGTTACACTGGGCTTGCCCAGACTCATTGAGCTCGTTGATGCAAGAAAAAAACCAGTTACGCCTACCATGGACATTTACCTTTCAAAGGAATTCAGTGGATCACGAGAGAAAACAGTGGAAATTGCTCGGGAAATTCTATTTACCAAGCTTACTGATCTTGTGGAAAAGACAGAAACCGATTACAGCACCACCATTAAATTCATGCTGAGTAAAGAAAAGATTGAGCAACGTGCGTGTAGTGTACGTACGGTCACGGAGATACTGCAGGTTTCTAAGAAGAAATTAGAGGTAAGTAGTAAAGGTTACACTGTAACAATAAAGAGTCCTGCAACAACCGACGCACAAACACTGATGACCTTGCGGGGCAAGATATTGAATACTAAGATAAAAGGGGTTCCAGATATAGAAAGGGTGACTATAGTAAAGCATAATGAAGAGTGGATGATACAAACCGCAGGATCGAACCTGCCCAAGGTCCTTACAATGGAGGGAATTGATCCTAGCAGGACCGTTACCAACAATGTTTATGAAATATTCTCAACCTTAGGGATAGAGGCAGCGAGAACCGCGCTAATAAAGGAGATCACGAATACACTTGAGGAGCAAGGCCTTGAGGTTGATATGAGGCATATAATGCTAGTTGCGGATCTAATGACATCCAAAGGGTACTTACAGCAGATAGGAAGACACGGAATCGCCGGAACGAAAACGAGTGTGCTTGCAAGAGCTGCATTCGAAATTACAGTTCCAACTATTGCAAAGGCGGCGTTGAAGGGGGAGGTTGAATCACTAAAGGGTGTAACAGAAAATGTCATCGTTGGTTCAACGATACCAATTGGGACTGGAATGGTTGATCTGTACATGAAGGTCGGGGAAGATGAGCAAGATTCTTGAACAAGTTATTAGGGATTCATTGTCAAGCAACAATTGCAGGATTGGTAGCAAGGAGGTGCTACGAACGGTTAAAGATTCAAAGCTAATCATATGTTCAGGATCTCTATCTGCAAACACGAGAAGCAAGATAGGCCAGTCTGCAAAAACCGCAAATATTCCCATATACGAATTTAATAATACTTCGATAGAGTTGGGGCGGTTATGCAATAAACCATTTAGGGTATCAATAATTTCTATAGACAATACAAGTAGTTCTGATATATCTGGAGTTTTGGAAGAAATTAATAAGGAATAAAATAGAACAATCTCACTTTCTAACATTGCTAAGTGTTTTCCTTTGTTAGATCTTTACAAGGTTCAGAATCATAGTCATGATTTTGATGTTTAGAAACTTTACTAGATTTTAGAAGAGATATTAAGATTTAAATGAGGCTTCGGTGGAATGCGTGTATTCGTAGCGGATAAAAAATGACTGAAATCAAACTAACATCAGGCGAGTTGCAGTTGATGTCATTGTTCCAGAGTGTGACTGGTGCAACTGCTAGGGATTGTGTAATTGATGAAAAAATTGATAGGGTGATATTCGTTGTTAATAAGGGTGATATGGGTCTAGCAATTGGGAAGAATGGTGCAACCATAAGAACTCTTCAGGATCTAGTTGGTAAAAAGATTGAACTTGTTGAATTTTCCAGTGATGTTGTCCAGTTCATACGTAACATGCTAAGCTCGAACTTGGTTTTAGATGTTAAAATTAATGAAAAGGGTGATGGCACAAGAGTTGCTGTCGCTGTAGTTGACCCGAAGAAGAAAGGTGTTGTTGTAGGAAGAGAGGGAAGGAATGCTGAAAAGGCAAGACTTTTGGCTAAGCGATACTTCCAGATATCGAATGTATTAATAGTTAGCCCGGAACAGGTTCCTCGGTGATACAGTGGCAAGAAAATCTCCCCTCGGTTTGTTTGCAGGACGCGTACTTAAGCAGAAGAGAGGAAGGCTTAGGTGGTCTAATAAGTACTACAACAGAAAGATGTTTATGCTCGATAAGAAGGCCAATCCGCTGGAAGGTGCTCCTCAAGCCAGAGGTATTGTTCTGGAGAAGGTTGGTGTTGAATCGAAGCAGCCCAATTCAGCGGTAAGGAAGTGTGTTAGAGTACAACTGATTAAAAATGGTAAAAGTGTAACAGCTTTCCTGCCTAGGGATGGTGCTCTGAATTATATCGATGAACATGATGAAGTTGTTGTAGAGGGTATTGGTGGTTCTATGGGTGGCGCAATGGGAGATATTCCAGGTGTTCGCTGGCAGGTCTTCAAGGTAAACGATGTTTCGCTTAAAGAACTAGTGAGGGGGAGAAAAGAAAAGCCTAGGAGATGAATATGAGCAAGTCAGCACCTAATTTGTTGTTATTCAGAAAATGGGATCTTACTCTTGTACGAGTTGAAGACCCAGGTCTTGAAAGGGTGCTTTCCCTAAAAAAATGTATAGTTCCAGCATCTTTTGGAAGGCATGAACGTAAAAGGTTCAGAAAGGCCAATGTGAATGTCGTAGAGCGATTGGCCAACAAGCTAATGCATTTTGGCAAAAAGTATTACAAAAATACAGGTAGGATGGGAGGCAAGAAAACAAGGACCATTAACATAATAAAAACGGCATTTGAGATCATATACCTAAAAACTGGGGAGAATCCGCTTTCCATTTTGATTAAGGCTATAGAAAATGCTTCTCCTAATGAGGACACGACGAGGATAGTCTATGGTGGTGTTGTCTATCACGTCTCCGTAGATGTTTCCCCATTGAGACGAATTGACCTGGCTTTACGGTTTATAACCGAGGGTGTGAAGGAATCCACGTTTTCAAGTCCCAAGACAGTTGAGGAGGCACTCGCAGACGAAATAATGCTAGCTGCACAGAACAATATGAACAGTTTTGCTATAAAAAAGAAGAATGAGCAGGAACGCATAGCAATGGCATCACGCTAGAAGGACAAACCATACGCTGATAGTCAAACTAAGGTAAGGATTAGGAATCGTTGATATTCCTTTATAGATTAATACAACCTTCCATTTTATTGTTTTATGGAAATATCAGAAGACAACCTGAGGAAACACGTAAGTTATTTAGCCTCTAATACATTGCAAGGGAGAGCATTTGGCAGTGAAGGAAATAATATTGCAGCTCAATATATTCGAAATCACTTTAAAGAATACGGATTGGAAGCACCAACACAATTTTTTGATTATATACAGAAGTTACCAGAAGGAGGGCAAAATGTAATCGGCATCTTGCACGGAAGTGATACTGTATTATCTCGTGAGTGTGTAATTATAGAAGCACACCACGATCATATGGGTGATGGTTTTGTTGGTGCGAGTGATAATGCAGCCGGAGTTGCAGTCTTGTTGGAGCTTGCAAGGATATTTGCAGCAGACAAGGACAAGAACAAACGTAGTTTGCTTTTTGTATGTTTTGATGCAGAAGAACAACTCGTCTCTCTTAATGGCAAGCAACAATTGATGTACGGGGCATACCATTATTTGAAAAATCCGGTGTTCGATCTCAAGAAGACCATTTCAATGTTAACAATTGATACCGTCGGTCGTAACGATCTACAGGGCAATCTGATATTCATACTTGGATCCGAACGTTCTCTGTTCATTCAAGAGATAATTTATGGGTGTTCGACTGATCTTCACAAGATCATGTTTAACGTTGATATGCTCACAGGCGTAAAGGGAAATTATGTACCCTTTATAGAAAAGAAGATTCCATCTTTGTTTATAAGCAATGGAATTCATCAGGATTATCATAGTAAAAACGATACCGGCGATAAACTCCAGTATGAACTGCTAGCTAAAGATATTGAATTATTATGTAAATTGATCCGTTCGATTTCCAATTCTAGTGAAAAGCCAGATTTCTGTAACAATCCAATCTGTCCTAAAAGTGAAGTCGAAGATATTCTATACTTATTGAAATTGCTACAGGAATTGGTCCGGCGGACCAATGGTAATGCAGAAAATTTCAATTATATAATAGGCAAGCTAGAAGAAAAACCTTCGAAGAAAGATCTAAAACAAGCCGTACAGATATTACTAGGTTTCATGACTCCGAATTTTGCAAAGTTCTATCTCTTATTGAATAAGGCACAGATGGAAGAAAAGGAAAAAGAGTATGCTATAGCTCTAAAACACTATCAAGAGATTATTGCATTATACGATCAATACAGAATGCCACATGTATGGATGGAAGAAATAAAAGATAAAATTGCAAGACTTGAGGCAAGAATTCAATAGATTGAATATAAAAATACTATATATTGATTGTTGGTTTGACATTTAGAGGAAATCTAATTATTATTAAAATATGTGAAAATGAAGAATGTGCATCAATAACCTCAATATGTACTTGAACCGTAGAACCCAGTGCGAGAATTTAGAAATATATCAATTTCATAATTCCTTCATGTAATAAATTAAATACATGCTAGTATAATGTGTATGTTCTATGAGGTCTAAGCGAGGAACTAGAGAAACTAATCAGTTCATGCTGGAGTTGGCAGAGATTGGAATAAAAACAGACAAGGTCCACCGAAACCTTTCGGTTGATTCGTTAGCTGAAATGATTGTTAGCAGAAGTGAAGGCACAATATCATCCACCGGAGCACTTTCAGTGGAGACTGGTAAGTTTACTGGTAGATCTCCTCATGATCGGTACATCGTAGATGATGATGTTACACATGATAATGTGCATTGGGGAATTGTTAATCACCCTATATCAGAAGCAAATTTTGAAAAAATATTTCAGAAAATCAAGAATCATGTGGAGGGAAAAGAGATCTTCATATTTGACGGATTTGTTGGTGCTGACCTGAAAAATAGAATGGCTGTACGCATAATCAACGATCACGCTTGGCAGAATTTGTTTGCACATCAACTGTTTATACGACCAACAGCTTCCGAATTAGAATCATTCAAACATGAATTTACATTGATAGTTATGAATGATTTCAAGGCAGATCCAAAAACAGATGGTACTAAGACTGAGACTTTCATCATAATAAATCTAAAACACAAGATTGTGCTTATAGGAGCCACTTCCTATGCTGGTGAAATAAAGAAATCGATATTCTCTTCAATGAATTATTATCTTCCTGAACGAAGTGTATTTCCTATGCATTGCTCTGCAAACTTGGGAAAAGACGGTGATGTAGCCTTGTTCTTCGGTCTGTCTGGAACTGGAAAAACAACTCTTTCTGCCGATCCTGAAAGAATGTTGATTGGTGATGATGAACATGGATGGTCTGAAGATGGTATATTTAACTTTGAAGGCGGATGTTACGCCAAATGTATAAATTTGAGTAAAGAAAATGAACCGAAGATTTGGAATGCAATAAAGTTTGGTGCGGTTATGGAGAACGTCGTTCTTGATAAAAGAACAAAATACCCTGACTTTTCAGACGATAGTCTTACGGAAAATACGAGAGCTGCTTATCCTCTAAGCCATATTCGAGGTTCGGTTATACCAAGCACGGGTCCCCATCCTACGGTTATTTTATTCTTAACAGCAGATGCATTTGGTGTAATGCCGCCTATTGCAAGGCTTACCAAAGAAGGTGCAATGTATCATTTTATGTCAGGCTATACCAGCAAGTTAGCTGGCACAGAAAGAGGTGTTACAAAACCAAAGGAAACCTTCTCAAAATGTTTCGCTGCACCGTTCATGCCTCGAACAGCTTCAGTATATGCAACAATGCTCGGTGAGAAAATGGAAAAGCATGGCACTAGAGTATATCTTATAAATACAGGATGGGCGGGCGGGCCATATGGAGTTGGAGAAAGAATTGATCTTCAGTATACTAGAGCGATGGTACGGTCGGCAATTGATGGCAGTATTGAAAAATCTGAATTCACGTATGATGACATTTTTAATCTCCATATTCCAAACTCCTGTCCTGACGTACCTAATGAGATACTCAATCCTAGGGCTATGTGGCAGGAAAAGGATGCCTATGATATTGCGGCGAAGAGACTCGCAAGACTCTTCGTGGAAAACTTTAGCAAATTTGAAACCATTCCCAAGGAAATAAGAGAGGCAGGACCAAGAATACATAGTGTGTAACATTTTTTAACATAATTTTGCAGAAGCTCTACGTTAATTCAGGAACAACTGGTAGCCCGGAGCAGATTCGAACTGCTGTCACCAGGTATCTTCTCATATCGGATCCAGAGCCTGGTACTCAAGGAGCATCTAGCCCTTCCTTGACCGCTAGATTCGGCGACTTGGTCTCGACCGGGCTTCCGGGCTGATAAACTCAGATAATACTGAGTATTTGTTCTTTTACTTAATATCTACTTTGTAATTATCTCCCTAACAGCCTGGCCATACTCCAACTTGATTTTCTTCCTCATATAAGGAACCATTCTATAATGTACAGAATAGATATCATTATTATTATCTTTTACAAGTAACCCTTTTACTATCAATGAAACAAAACCCCCAGCCACTTTTGATTGACCAATTTCTTCTCTTTCACAAAAGATATCGCGTATTGCATGATATTCCTTAATAGAAAAGTAGGGTCTATTTTTTTCTAGCACAAGAGGCCAGATTATATTTTCCCATACAAGCCTCCTGTTTTCAGTGGATGAAGCATACTTTCCCTTTGTTCGTAACATTGGTAAGATTTAAAGTGGAAGTAATACAATATAAAACTATGGACAGTAATTATCTAAAATCTGCACTTGATGAGTTATCAAAAGAGTGGGAAATTGATGAACAGATATATGACCTCACACTCAGCAGAAGAAAAGACGTAAAGGACACCCCAGTGCAAGTTAACGATGTAATTTTTCACATACCTACGCTAACAAATGATAAATCATATGTCCTCTGGGATTGTTTGTGGCCTCACTGTCACAATTGCTGTAAAAAGCAGGGACGCTTACCACTGACGATCAAAGATATAGAATCTATATCTAAAAAACTTGAGTATACAAAGAAGCAGTTTATAGAGAAGGAGACTAGGTTATCGAGTTGGACCGAATCTGAATCATTTGGTGATGTCATTACCTCCCTTTCTATGATCTCTTTGAAAAGACGGGAAGATGAGATGGATGAGCAGGATGGTACGCCATTGTCATGCAGATTTTTGGATAACCAAGGATCCTGCAAGTTACACCCTCAAAGACCTGGCTGCTGCCAGATGTATCCTTTCACGTCATGGACCACTCTATCTGACGGAAAACCACAGATGCATGCCACCTTCCAATTTGATGGAAGATGTCCTGGTTTCTATTTATCAAAATCACTGGATGACATGGGAGAAGTGCTAGAATATTATTCGAAGCTAATAGCTGAATACAACAGGGATGTGAATAGAACAACAAGGGAAGGATATGGTGTTATAAACATAGTCGACCTTCGTTCTAGACCTTAGTTATTTTCATCATATCTGATATCTTGATCTCCATGCCAAACCTGTCTTCCCTTTTTTTCATATATGAATAAATTTTGATCAGATCTGGCAGATGCTTAATCAAGCTGAATTCGTTGTTGATTTTATTTTTCACAAAATTGAATACGGTATGATAGATCCTAAATTTCTCAAGTACGATTTTTCTGTAGCGGGGTAGATTGTTCATATTGTCAACAAATAGGTCTGCACATATTGTGCTTGGAATTATTCCTTCACCCAACAACGCATACACGGTACCTATTGATTCACCTACACCAACTACTTTTCCATTATAGAATGGTTCACATAATGAAGGAGGACTTAACCTTATAGGCCTCCCAACTTTCTTTAACACTTGCCCACCGTGCTTATCAAGAAAATTGTCAACTATTTCTACATGTCTTCTGTTCTTGTCGCCTGCACCAATGTGGGCATAGCCGCCTTCCAGTGGAAAATACCAAAAGTATCCTGTCATAGAGGGAAATGGTCTGATCAGAAAATCAGCAGATGGTCTTTTGTCATACTTTACCTTATATTGAATTGTTGGAATCCATAGCTCATATTTTGGTTTAGGCAATAATGCTCTATGAAATCCTGTAGCATCGACTATTAGATCAAAATCCTTTTCTAGAACAACTTTGCTTGGCGATTCACCATAGTGGATATTTACCCCTCGAGACATTTCTTTGATGAGTTTTATTTTGTCATAGGTACACAAGCCTTTCAGCCTTATTGCAAATGAGCTCGTTCCAGCCTCAACACGCATATTTAACCCATCATGCAAGACATAATCCTCGAAGTTAAGGCCACATTTTCTTGCAAGTTCGGTCATGGCAGCTTTAGTAGTACCCCAAGCGCATATGGAATCATGGCCTTCCTTACGCATTCTTTCAAATCCAACAACATCATGTTCCCTCCTTAGTCTATTTAGCAGATAAGCACCGGCAACTCCTATCCCGACTACCGCAATCTTCACAAACGTTCTTGTAAAAAGTCTATTAATAAACGCTTATTCAATATACAGTGCAGGTTTGTAGGGACGTGACATTTTAGCTCTGTTCTTCGGGTCAATTTTTTTTACATCATCTTCACTATATATGGCAATTTCAGCAACAAACTCTTTAGCAAACAAACCTTTGGCATCGTAAATAATTTTTTGTTCGCTTATAGATCCAAGTTTTGCCTTTCTTAGCCTTGATTCCAATGAGTCTGACAAAACATCATCAATCATTCGCTTCACTAAATCTGGAGATTGTTTTACCTTGCCTGTGCTCGGCTCGGAAACCAGTAACATCATTATTTCACTAAATTTTGACTTTCCTTCAACTATTGTAGTTAATATTTTTCTGTATACGACCCACTTCCATTCTGCAGCAATGTAGGCAATAATTTTTTTTGGCTTAATTTTAGTGACCTTAATTATATTTTGTGCATCAGTAACCAGGTTCATAATCAGCAGCTCTGATTCGTCAGCAGTATAATCCACGTTTCTTTGATCTACTTTCGGCCAGCCGCTGAACATGATCGATTTATCATTCCCGAATGCTTCCCAGATCTCCTCACTCACAAAGGGTGCAAAAGGTGCAAGCATCCTTGTTCTAGCATCTAAGACATGCCTCATCACACCAGATATAGATTGATCAGTGCGCTCTTTGGCATTAGCGCGTTTAAGATACCATTGTATATCCTGATCCATAGAATATATTATATTATGAAGGGCTTCTCTGAACCTAAGTTTATCCATCGCTGTCGTTGTGTTTTCTATTATATGTTGCAATCTACTGAATAACCATCTGTCCTCAGATTCCAAGTCCCCAAGATCTTTCTTTGTAAATCGCGTACACATGTTGTAGATCCTTCCGAGTCTTTCTTTGATTCCATTCGCGGCGTCAAACGTAAAATCTGCATCCTGAAGTAGCTCCGCTGTTACCAACATAGATATCCTTACAGCATCTGCGCTGTGCTCACGTATAGCGCTCCTTAGAGGGATTATATTGCCCATTGATTTTGACATCTTCTTCCCTTCCATTAGAACACTTCCGTTAACCACAATCTGTCTTGGCCATTTCGATTGTGGAAATATAGCTGTATGATTGAAGATGAAAAATGTGAGATGATTGGGAACTAAATCCCTCCCAGAATGTCTTGCATCCACTGGATAGAAATACTCAAAATCATCTCTAATTCTATGTAGTAACTCAAGCGATATATTGCACGACTTTGTCACATCTTCGGTACTGCCGTTACCTAGCAAAACATAATCGAAGAAATCGTCATTCAATTTAGCATTGCTCAATACATTGTCGTTGATGTATTTTGCAATGATGTAATATGCCATGTATATCACAGAATCAGAAAGACTCTCTATTACCCAATCTTTGTCCCAGGGGAGTATTGTCCCCAACCCAGATTTTCTTGCACACGCCCGTTCCTTGAGCCAATCAACCGTATAGTCGAATTCTGATCTTATCTCATTGGGTGTTAATGCCATGGTTTTTATGGATTCGTGTACACGCGTCTTCCAGCTTGGATCAGAGTAATTAACGAACCACTGATCGTTTAGCAATTTTACAACACATTCAGCACCACACCTACAAGTTACAATTTTTATCAGTTCAAGCATTGTGTCAGCAAGTTTATTTTGTAACAAATCTTTCTTCACTTCATCCCTCGCCTTCGCTACATTCATCGCAGCATACTGTACCGTATTGTCTAGCATCCTACCCTTATAGAACTCATGCGAGTACAGATCCGAAGTAGCATCTTTGAGTTTAGGATCGCTCTGAGTCTTTATTTTGAGTTTGTTGATCACATCCAGTGCGGGTACACCACCGTATCCTTCAGACTCGATTATTACAATAGGTGCCACAGCTTCCAATTCCTCATGATAGATGCCAAAAAATTCTATCGGTTTCTTCTTATGCTTTAGATCTTCAAGAGCCTGGTAGTCATATGGTGCATGCGCTGGAACAGACATAACAATACCGGTTCCATTCTTGGGTTCAACAAAATTCGCTGGAAATATTGTAACTGTTCTACTCACTAATGGAACTATCACTTTCTTCCCCAAGAGTTCCTTTCCCCTGACAATGCTTTGCACCTTTACATTCCTACTCAAGAACCTCAGTTTTTCGACACACATACCACTAATTATCCAATTTTCTCCATCTACACTGGCTCGAACGTATTCTGCTTCTGGGTTTATCCACAAGTTAGTTACTCCAAAAATTGTTTCTGGTCTTAATGTAGCGGTCAGAACCTTGTACCCTTCTAGGTCAAATTTTATCAGCGTATATTCTGTAAATTCTGGCTCTACATCGCCTACTGTGTCATGCTGACTGACTGGGCTGCCATCATTGGGGCACCATCCGACTGGGTGTGAACCTTGTGCAACAAGACCCTTCTCTTTCAACTTTCTGAACTGCCAGCCGATGAATTTGGTGTACGTATCATCTATTGTGGTGAATTCTCTCCTCCAGTCGATAGCATAGCCGATCTCTTGCATTCCTTGCTTGATCTCGCTATGAAAATATCTGGCTATGTTAACTGGTTCAGCAAAACTCTCAACTTCTTCTTCAGGAACCTTGTAAAGTTTAATGAATGAATCTATTAAATCATGATCTTTCGCCAAGATCCGCTTAGACATTGCAAGTATGGGAGTGCCACTATAATGGAAGGCCATAGGAAATAATACATTGTAACCTTGCATACGTTTGTATCTGGCATGCACGTCAGCCATAGTGTAAGTTCTTCCGTGACCTATGTGTTGAGGAGAATTTGGATAAGGGTATGCCACCGTGATGAAATACTTTTGTTTGGCTGATTGTGGTTCTGTCTCAAATATTTTCTTTTCATTCCATCGCCTTCTCCATTTTTCCTGTAACGCATGCCAATCTAGTGGGATGATAAGTGTCACCTGTGCACAAATTCCTCAACAGCAAGGAGAGCATCCTTGATCCTGTCGAGGGATTTTCCTCCCCCCTGGCCGAACCTATCATCCCCTCCGCCAGAACCACCAAGCGTGCCTGCGACTTTCTTCGCTATCTCATTTGCTCTAATACCATTATTTCTAGCCTCTTCACCAACAAACACTATGACGCGGATTCCTTGTGCTCTTGATATTAACACACAGTAGATCAGTGACGGCTCGATTACAATGGCTTGTTCGCCTAGAGGTATGTGATACTCTTCATCCAATTCTTCCTCATAGAAGCTGTATAGTTTGATTTTACCAAGATGTTTCGATTTCTGTATAATATCTTTTGCAATTAGAGGTGCAACCTTCTTTATAGCAACCTTAAGTTTCTTCCTAGACTCATCTGCTTCGTTCATTGTTTTTTGAAATGACTCGATCAGTTTTTCCTTGCTTGAACCCAGAGACTGTACTATTTTGTTCAACTGTTCTTCCTGCTTTTGCATATACTCAAGCGATGCCTGACCAGCAACAAATTCTAGCCTGACAACACCATCCTGCACCCGTTCTGCTTTTGTGATCTTCAACATACCAATCTCCCCTGTTCTAGCAACATGTGTACCCGCGCATGCTTCGATGTCCCATCCTTCTACATTTACAATTCTGATCTTGCTACTAGGTACATAACCGCCCTGATAGATTCTGAAACCATACAACCGCTCTGCTTGGTTTCTATCAAATATCCTAATAGTAACAGGAAGGTTCGCCTGGATCGTCTGATTGGCAAATTGTTCTATTTTTATTATTTCATTACGTGTGAGGGCCGAGTGGTGTGTTATGTCGAGCCGTGCGTAGTCCTGCTCCTTGAATGCCGAATGCTGCCACACCCACGAACCCAGAGCGTTACGCGCTGCCGAATTCAATACATGTGTAGCACTGTGATGCCTCATTATGAGTCCCCTTCTGAGAGGATCGACAATACATTTTACAACTATACCTTCCTTCAGGCTCCCATTCATTACTTCGTGCAATACCACATCTCCCTCTTTCACAACATCGTTAACGACAGCATCACCAATCCTTCCGTGATCTGGCTCTTGGCCTCCTCCTCTTGCATAGAAAGCAGTTTTATCAAGTACAACATACTTTCCAATTATCTTCACAATATTAGCATCGAATTCTCTCATATTCTGATCTTCGTAGAACAGTAGTCTAGTAGGTTCAACTTCATCTAATCCGGTAATAGGCTTTGGGGCCTGTTGCATCGCATGTTCACTGTGAAGTTCAGCTAATTTGGTGTAAAAATTCGATGGTATGCTTGCTATTACACTATGCTCTTTCAGAAAGTCAGGTGTTATCCCATCAGACTCATAAAGCTTTATCAGTTCTTCAACACCCACCTCTTTCTTTCCTTTTGCAAGGTTATTCGAAATCGTTTTCATTCTCGCAGTTGATTCATGATATCTATTTGTCTCAATTCCCAGAATTGTCTTAACTTCATCCCTATGCTCTTCCAGCTCGGGATAGATAGCCTTCAAATAATCAATATGCATATCTGCAACATCTTCTAATTTGATATTCCATCCCAATCTATGCAATATGGCTAGTGCCCGTCTCAAGACAACACGCAAGTTATATCCACCACCAACATTGCTTGGTAATGCGCCATCAGATATTGCAAACAAAAGTGTCCTCGTGTGATCCGCAATTGTATATAGGGCTTCTATAGGTATAACCATATGGTCCAGCTCTTCATAACTCAGCTTCAATTCCTTTGCAGCTATGGTTTTGAGTTCCTGGGTGCTGCCAACATTTTCCAGTGTGCTGGATATAATTGTAAAGTATTTTGATAGAATCGCATTATCAAGGTTTGCACCTACATTCTCAGCTAGCTTCTTTGTTAGGGGTCCAAAACAGCAGTCGTAGCTTGTTGGTGTACCCATAGTTATCCACGCAAAGCGTTCTAGACCTGCACCCATGTCTATGACTCTTTCCCTCATCTGTTGGAACTTTTTGGGTGTCCCCTCAAATTCAGTGAAAACTGCATTCCCAAGCTCAAGGCCCTTTACAAAATATTCAAGAGAGTATCCAAAAGCACCGTACCCAAGCCACACGTCTTCAACAAAAACTATCTCTTGCTTGTCTATTCCTAAACCTTCAGTTAGCATTTGATAATCGAGTTCAATACAACGATCCTTCCAGTAGCCTTGTTCATTCATAAGGCTGTGTTGACCTATCATGCAGAAGGAAGTATAATGTTTTCCACTTACACCGACATTTTCAATATCGTTAAATCGCAAGCACATTTGTGGCACAATTAAGGGATTGGCCGGCAATTCAAAAACGACTTTACCTCCAATAACCCGCTGAAAGTCAACTATGGAGGCAACGGTAAAAAAAAGATCTTCACGCCACCTACAAACAACAGGATATCTTTTAATGCTAGTGTGGCCATGGTTTGTAAAAAATTTCTCAATTTCCTTCCAAGCGTTGACATAATCCAATCTTCTCTTAGTAGGGGGGTTACCAATGAATCCATACTTTTCACAGTTGGGACATCTCTCTCTGCTTACGAGAGCCCAGAAGTGACCCCCACAGTTAGAGCATTTTTTTCGTTCAAAACCAAGTTTCTCAAATAACTCGACTCTATAATATTTATCTGGATCAGAGGAAAACCGAGCAATAAGCTCTTGCTTTTCTGACAACTTATTTAGCAAGTGTATTTTACGCTATTAATCCTTTTGTCTCTGCGTAGGTATTTGCAGAGCAATTCACAATTTTATAGAACACCGAATTTTAAATCATAAAGGTTCGATAAATAGATTTTGAAGAAATAATAGTGAAGCTGTTGCAGAGCTGGAAGTTAACATAATGCATGTAGTAATGAATGCCTGGTCTCTGAGGCAATATCGTTCCTAAAGCAACGCTTTTGTATCAAGACTCCGATAAAAGTTCATTGGAGTAAATGGATTCCTCGGTCTAGTCCTTGCTACGGTACTGGTCTCGAGCGTGGGTACAGTAAATGCACAGGAGAAAATAGAGACTATATTGATACTAGAAAGTGTTCCCGAAAAAGCTTTTGCTGATGATACCATAACATTTACTGGGAGACTGATAAGGGCTAATAATGGAGAAGGGGTA
>JBHICO010000014.1:0-25606 GCA_046759645.1 Nitrososphaerales archaeon | reverse complement strand
CCAGCAAGGATATTGCTTGGAAAGCGTACAAGGTATCGAGCCCATATTTGGCCATAATATTCTTAGCATTAATGTTTGATACTATTCTGACTCTTTAGCATCTTCGATCCTTCTTTTGTTCTTCGTTATCCATCCTACCCTAATCAGACCATATATCTCCAAGTCCAACAGTGTTTTATTGAATTGCTGTTCTGTAACATTCACACTCTCCTTCACAAGCAGGTTCATAAGTTCAACGTCGGTGATATTCCCCTGCTGCTTTATTTTTTCGTAAATTAGATTTTTTAAGGGGTAGTTCATGCCTTTTCATCCATAAAACGCCTTGTCTATTGGCTTAGGCAGGGCATATGTCACACTTTTACTTATAGAATCGTACCATGCTTCTACATCTGTTGTTATAGACGGTCTTACACGTCTCAACGCCTTGACAAAATCTGATCCATCTATCTCCCTCCTTTTGCTTCTTAAAGAGTTTATTGCTGCTTCTCTACAAACCCCCACAAGGTCAGCACCGCTGTACTGTTTTGTTACCTTTGCAAGCTCCTCTATATTCACACCCTTTGTGAGTGGCATCTTTCTCGTTATTATCTTAAGTATTTCCAGCCTAGACTGTTCATCTGGAGGGTGTATGTAGGTTATCAGATCCAATCGACCCGGTCTAAGCAAAGAAGTATCTACAAGGTCTGGCCTATTAGTTATTCCAATCACTAGAACACCGGTTGGACCAACATCCTCCATCTCTGTAAGAAGTTGACTAAGCACTCTCTCACCTGTGCCAGAGTCTTCACCTGTACCACTCCTAGGTCTTGCTATGGAGTCCAGTTCATCAAAAACTACTATGCATGGAGATGATGTCCTTGCTTTCTTGAATATATCACGTACAGCTTTCTCTGATTCACCCACCCATTTTGACAGAACTTCCGGTCCCTTTACCATGATTATGTTTGCACCACTTTCTGTTGCAAGAGCCCAAGCAAGTAACGTCTTGCCGCAACCGGGAGGACCGTAAAGCAACGCACCCTTTGGAGGCACTATTCCCAAGTTCTGGAAGTTTTCTGGCTCTTTTACTGCAGTGATAAGGTTATCGTAAAGCGTTCGCTTGACTTCGTACAAACCTCCAACACTCTCCCACCTTACTTTAGGCGTTTCAACATAAAATTCTCTTAACGCTGTTGGAACCACCTCTTTAATTCCGTTGTAAAAGTCCTTATTGTTTATAATCATATTCTCAAGAACCTCGGGAGGTATTTTATCACTTTCAAAATCTATTTCTGGTAAATAGCGTTTCATAGCCTTCATAGCAGCTTCCCTGCAAAGTGCCTTGATATCAGCACCTGTGTATCCGTGCAATTCGTTTGCTAGTTTCTTCAGGTTAATATCATCTGCCAACGGCATTCCCCTCGTGTGTATCTGCAACACCTCTGTCCTACCTTCTATGTTCGGTACTCCCACCTCAAGTTCCCTATCAAATCTTCCCGGTCTCCTCAGCGCAGGATCCACACTTTCCGGCCTGTTCGTTGCACCTATCACTATAACATTTCCACGTTCAGACAGCCCATCCATAAGGGCAAGCAACTGTGCCACCACCCTCTTCTCTACATCACCAAAAGTTTCCTCACGTTTAGGTGCTATCGCATCAATTTCGTCTATGAATATTATACTCGGTGCATTTTCCCTCGCCTCTTTGAATATTTCCCTTAGCCTTGCTTCCGTCTCACCATAGTATTTGTTCATGATTTCCGGACCGTTTATAGAGAAGAAGTTAGCCTCTGACTCATTAGCAAGTGCTTTTGCAATCAATGTTTTACCGCAACCGGGAGGACCGTAAAGCATGATACCTTTATGAGGTTCAATGCCCAGCCGCTGGAAGACCTCTGGATGTCTTAAAGGCAGTTCGGCTATTTCACGAAGTTTTTCTATCTTCTCCTTCAAGCCTCCGATTTCTTCATAGGTAACTCTAGGTTTCTTGATAACAGCAGCATCTGCAAGGATGTTCAGTTTCGTTACACGATCAATATAGATCATGCCTTTCGGGACTACCTTCTGCACCTTGAAATCCATAGAATTGCCAAGTATAATGACTGAAATTTCATCTGCTTCAGCTAATGGGAATCCTTTTAGTCTATTTTTAACAAATTCACAAAATTCTCGATCTACGGTAATCTTGCCACCCATTGGGAGAAGCGCAACACTTCTAGCAGATTTAGGATATATCTTTCTAACTTCCACTAAGTCATTTAGTCCAATTCTCGCATTCTTCCTAGTTTGTCCGTCTATTCTAATAACATCCTTATCCGTATCATCTTCGTCAGCAGGCCAGGCAGTAACAGCAGTACGATTCTTACCAAAAAGTTCTACAACATCACCTGGAGCAATACCAAGCGAATTCATAATTTCATGAGTTATACGTGCTCTTTTCTTCCCTACATCTCTCTGTTTCGCTTCAGTGACTCGCATTGATGCTGGTTCAGCCTTTGGCTTCAACAACACGCCCTCCTGCCTATCCTCCCACCTGTCTACCTAAATTCATGATCTCAATCTCGCTTACACCTTCAGTATCCTTTAACATGCTTTCAAGCTTATCCATCTGTCCTTCTTTATCTTCAAGTAAAAAATCTACGATTAACGCATTTAATCCAAATGCTATAGGTTCCTTACTAGAATTTTTTAAACTCATGCCATCAGGAAGAGATAATTTCAGCTTACCAACAATGCCATCCAGGTCTGTGTCTGTATCAGTAGGCAGCAACTTGATTCTCGCAACAAGTTTTGTCATCAAATCACCTACGGTCCTTCAAAACCGCATTTAGAGCACTTATATATCCTAGCGAATTCCCTACAGCTCTCACAACGCCATATAAGATCATCGCCGCAGTTGGCACACATGAATTTTACACACTCATCATTGGGCATTATGGTTCTGTTGCAGGAGGTGCATACCGGTAATTCCAAGGGTTTTTGTGACATTATTTTGGTGTGAATACGAATATAATTTATACCTTATGAAAAGAGCTTGCGAATCTCACTCCCCAAAACTGCTTTTGCAACCTTTATTGCCCCTTCCACACTGAGCAATTTTGATAAAGCTTGCGAATGAAAATCAAAATCGCCACTCTCCGAGACATGATCTATGGTTTCAGATGGTATCAGTTTGAATATATCATCTATAGTCTTATTATCCAAGCGTTCGAATACCCTTCTAGCCAGAAGCATCCTATCAAATTCATGTTTGAAAATTCTAAGCCACTCGGTTTCATACCTATATAATAATTGCCAATCATTATTTGCAATTGCGTTTGCAATTGCTCTTCCAGCGAACACACCAGCTATACCACATGTGTATATACCTCCTGCTGTTGTTGGTTTTGTCTGACCTGCAGCATCACCGACCGTTACTACACGTCCTGACACAAAATGATCTATAGGTCCAAGAACCCAGATTGGGGCATACACCTTTCTTATTGCAACATGTTCTCCACTGCTATCAAGAAATGACTGTAACACTTTAGAAGCATTGATAGCTTTGCCCGCAACTCCTACTTTTGCGGTCTTATTACCAGTTGGAATTACCCAGGAGAAGAAAGAGGGATAGATCTTCTGGTCAAAGTAAACCTTAACATTCTGATCTAACCAGTCCGCATAAACTTCGTACTGTGCTGAAGGGAATATCCCATTTCTATTCCTTTCAATTAGAGACCCACAGCCTCTAGCGTCCACAATTACTTTGCACTGAATATCGCCATTGGTAGTATTCACACTTACACGCTCACCATCGTCATTGAATGATTTCACCGAACATTTTATCCAAATCTCTGCTCCATACTGTGTTGCTTGAGTAGCCAACTGCTTGTCAAAAGCCCTTCTGTCTATTGCTATCACCCTCTGCTTCTCAGCATTTACTGTAAAACTTAAACCCGAAGGGGAGAATATCTCCGCGTTCTTGATATTATTATGCACAACATTACCCTTAGGAATTATACCTAAGTTCTTTATACCGTTTATGCTGATCAAGCCTCCGCAATGCTCAGGTGTACCGATCTCCATATCCTCCTCTATGACAAGCACAGAAAGTCCTCTTGCCGATGCTTCTCTTGCCGTAATTAGACCAGAAATACTCCCGCCAGCTACAACCACATCGTAATGACGCAATGAGGTAGGTATTTCTAGATATTATATTTAATGTATGGTGTTGGACTTTAAACAAGTAATTGTGATCAGAAGAGATCTTAAGATGGGTACTGGGAAGACAGCAGTACAGGCAGCACATGCATCGACATTGGGTGTTGTGAGAGTAAGGTCGGAAAGAAGAAGATGGTTCGATGAATGGTACAATACCGGTCAAGCAAAGATAGCAGTTAAGGTAAAGAATCTGGATGAATTAAGGGAAGTAAAGAAACATGCTGAAATTTTGGATCTCCCGGTAGTACAGGTTGATGATAGCGGTTTAACTCAATTACCTCCCGGAACAACAACATGTATTGCAATAGGTCCAGCTCCAACTGAATTAATTGATAAGGTCACTCAGGACCTGAAGTTGTTGTAAGTTAAGTTAATCTACGAAGGTAAGTGAAACACCTTGTCCTTTGAAAAGCGATCATATAAGAGCCTACAATTCTGTTTACATTATCCTTCACAGTTCACTTACATTAAGATTATAACAGATCATCATATAAGAGACCTTTCTCCTTCAAGTTTTCCAACGTCAGTTTGTTCTTTGTTTAGTATCCTATTGTAAACTTCTAGAGATGCAGATTTATGTAAATATTCATTGTTATTTCCACATCTGTATGAATATGTGCATCGTGGGCATCCACTTTCGCTCTTGCAGGGACATTCACTCAAAATAACCCTACTCCTAGTAAACGCCTTTTCAAGCCTGTCAAACAAAACTTTACTTGCACCATTACCCCCAATATTTGAATCGTAGATGAAGATCAGACCAGAAGAGCCAAGTGATATTCCCCCCAGGTCCCGTGAAGCACCTCCAGTTATCATACTACTACCTTCAATGACAACATGCTCAGCCGCATGATAGCTGCTCATTTCTACATATATGGGATCTTTAGCCGATCTAATCGAATGTATGGGCATTGGAGCTCTGAACACTAAGCCCTTTGTAACGAAATCATACTCGATCTGTTCCTCTAGGAGAACCTTCTTTCCCTTCGCAACATCTGATCCTATCCCTAAGTTCACATACCCAGTTACCCTCTTTTGTATGTGCAACCCGCAATAGGCAACCTCAATATCGAAAACCCTCTTGGTATCATACACCTCTTCTATACTAGGCCATTCATCCAAGAGAGCTTTCGTGTAGTATGGATAATCCAGTGGTATAGCGGTGATCTCTGCTCTGTGTTTCCCAAGTACTAATTTCTTGACCTTGTATCTTCTGCCAGCAAGAAAATAGACTGCACCATCATGCAGTTCCTCCAGTGCAATTGGCAAGTTCCGCTCTCCAACCTTTCTCTCATTCATAACTATGTCTACACTTTTTCCAACTCCTCTTATACTGAGTTGATGAAGAAATTTTATCGCTTCCTTGTAATTTGCGATATATCTGTTGTCTGTAAAATATATCAGATTTTTTTCCTCAAGTTTATTTACGATCTCCTTATGCTCGTCGGCCTCCTCTATCCCTAAGGGTTTATCGCATATCATTGCTAATATCTGATACTCCTCTACGAAGGGATTATTTGGATCAGTATACGCAAACTCATAATCAACAAGATAGTCGTTGGGATGCTTCCTGTAGTATTGCCCGATCGGGTCATTACCCAAGGCAAGAAATGCATACCCATTCTGGCCCTGTCTTGCAGCTCTTCCAAGTCGTTGTATCAATCTGTTGATCGGAACTATGCTGGACACGATGCCATCCACCGATCCTATATCAATTCCAAGTTCCAGGGTTGGTGTTGATGAAATTGCCATCAAGTCTCCTTGCCTGAATGAATCTTCTATGTCCTTCCTGACAATGGGCAACAGACCAGCTCTGTGCACTTTTATTCTCACACCTTGTTTCGCGGCGTAAAATGCCAATAGTTCTGCATTGATATGTGAGTTTGAGAATGAAATTACCTTATGCGAATTTGATGTTAACACTTTAACTAAGTCTAGCATGAGGGTGCGTTGCGTTCTCAAAGAAGGAAACAGAATTGAGAAATGGATCCTACCCCTTCTGCCCTTCCCAGTCACGACATTCATATCGCAATCGAATAACTTTTCACAAAACTCTTTTGCATTCGGCAAGGTTGCAGAGGCAGCTATTACCTGCAAGTCCTTACAGAAACGCCTTAGACGCTTAACTATATAATGAATGTTGGAACCAAAAATACCCGTATACACATGTACTTCATCAACAACAAGATAACGTACCATTCTCAATGATCTGGCAAACATTGTTCTATGCATTAGATGATAATGCAAGACATCAAAATTCGTTACAATCACTTCTGGAAGATTGGATAGTATTTGATCACGATCCCTCCTTGGGGTGTCGCCATCAAAGACAGAGACTCGTATGCCAATTGGCTCAGCTAGTTCCTTTATTTTTCGCATCTGATCCCTCGCGAGAGCCTTTGTAGGATAAACAAAGACCGCCTTTACACTGCCTTCTCCCATTCGCATGGGACCAAAGCGTGATATTTCACCTGCAAGATCATGAAGTATGGGAAGAGTGAAAGCTTCAGTCTTCCCAGATGCCGTCGGGGCAACTATTACCATATCTTTGCCAGCAAGTATATTTCTTATTGCCTCCTCTTGAAATTTGAACAAAGGATTAATTCCTTTCCTATCGAGTGTTTCCGCAAGAATATTATCTATTAATTCATGTGCAGCACGACCAATCTCTGGTGTGGGTTCCTCTAATACTTTGTAATCAACAACATAATCACGCCTAGAATTTAATACCTTACCGATCAAAAGGTCCTTCCCGTTATCTCCTAGCAGTGACAGTATCTCTTTTTTTGATCTTAGGATATGTTCTCTCTCGAGTAGCACTTCCAAACTTTCACGTATAACATTATTATTGTCATATTGATCTAGAAATTCCAAATACGTTTCATCTATGTTAGAATTGAATGGAAGAAGTGAATGTATTGAGCAGATATTGCAGGAAAACAGTACACGACCATCGTAGAGCTTCGCTGTCTCGATAGATCCTCTACAATTTGGGCATCTGTGCTTAGGCATGATACTTGGTGCTAGATCAACCTTTTAAACCAAACTTCGAAGAGGATACTTAATCGATCATGTAAAACTTGTTATAATCAGTGCTTAAAGTAAAATAGGTTTGGGATTAGGAAGTTACTGGCATGAAATCATAGATATTCTTAGATCTATAATACCAGTATACGATCAGGTCAATCATGTAATATCACTAGGCAAGGATTCAGAGTACAGAGGAAAAGGGATTCGTAGCAGGGTCAAGGCGGGTAATTCAATACTTGATGCAGGTTCTGGATACGGAAACATGTCAACAGAGGCTGTGCGTCAATGTAACAATTTGCAGATAACAATGCTTGATCCTATACCAGAAATGCTAGCTAGAGCCAGAACTGAATTCAACGAAACAAATCTATTGTTATCAGGTGTCTTTGAATACTTGCCCTTTAAAGAGAGTACGTTTGACGTTGTTATGTGCGGTTATTCATTTAGAGACGCAATAAGGATTAGAACTGCTATTGCAGAACTTCACAGGGTCTTGAAAGAAGGAGGGCGATTGATCATAGTTGATATTGGTAAACCAGATAACGCTCTGAAGAGAGCGGGGGTATCCTTTTACCTCAAATATATTATAGGTATTCTAGCATTCTTTGCTGCAGGTAGCATAGGATTAAAGTTCAGAGTCATTTACGGTACTTACAAGAGGCTCCCAAAAAATAACGAACTTAAAGGCATGTTGAGAGAGAAATTTTGCAATGTTGAATTTGAAACCAGGATGATGGATGGCGCTATAATAGTAGCTGCTTACAAGTAAGGTTCCACGATGTTGTGTTCTTATACTTGCTTAAGTTCAGGCAGGTAAAATTGGCACAGCATACTGGTAATATGGACCTCTTGTTCTGGTATTTGTAGAGCATGTCAAATTTTTGTTGTTATTCAACTGTGGAGAATTTTGATCACAAGTTTCTTCCATATCTATCTGCATCGTATGTCTATGTTAAACGATAAGGCTGATAGAATATGAATCACTATAGCAAAGGGTTTAAATGAGATTAAATTTTCTCTAGGATAAATGTCACTGATCAATCCTTATGAAAATGCCATGAAGCAACTGGCCGATGCAGCAAAGCTATTAAGGTTGGATACTGGCATGCACGAATTTCTAAGAGCTCCTAAACGTATACTTACGGTATCTGTTCCAGTCAGGATGGATAACGGTAGGATAAAGGTATTTGTTGGTCATAGAGTGCAACACAACGATGCAAGAGGGCCCTTCAAGGGGGGCATAAGGTACCATCCTGCAGTAACTTTGGATGAAGTAAAGGCATTGGCTACATGGATGACATGGAAGTGTGCAATTGCTGACATTCCCTACGGAGGGGGCAAGGGAGGCATAGTTTGCGATCCTCACAGAATGTCTGTAGGCGAGATTGAAAGGATGACAAGAAGATATGCGTATGCAATTTCCGATATAATTGGTCCTTACGTTGACATTCCAGCTCCAGATGTTTACACCACGCCGAGAGAGATGGCGTGGATAATGGATACATATGGCACTTTGAAGGGCCAGATCAGTCCCGGTGTCATTACTGGGAAACCCATACCTGTAGGTGGATCTGAGGGAAGAGGTGAGGCGACTGGAAAGGGAGTTGCATTTTGCATTAGAGAAGGTGCAAAGAAGGTCGGTATTAAGCTCAAAGAGGCGGACGTGGTAATACAGGGATTTGGAAATGCTGGAACCTTTGCAGCAGAGTTCATGGATGGGATGGGGGCCAATGTGATCGCTGTGAGTGATTCCAAAGGTGGCGTTTTAAACAAGAGAGGTATCGATGCTAAAAAGGCAATTGCATATAAAGCAAAGAACCGTAAGGTTGGCGGTTTCCCAGGAAGTAAGCAGATTACGAATGAAGATCTTCTCGAATTGGATTGTGATATACTAATTCCAGCTGCGTATGAAAATCAGATAACAAAGAGGAACGCACCGAACATAAAGGCTAAGTTGATTGCGGAGGCGGCAAATGGTCCTACCACACCAGAAGCTGACGAAATTCTGTTCAAAAAGAAGAAACTTGTAGTACCAGATATACTCGCAAATTCTGGAGGTGTTACCGTTAGCTATTACGAGTGGTTACAGAATCTGTCTAGAGATTACTGGGATCATACCACTGTGATAGGCAGACTTGAAAAGACCATGGTCAAGGCCTTCAACGATGTCTACAAGACGGCCGAGGAGTACAAAGTGGACATGAGGAAGGGTAGCATGGTTCTTGCAGTAACTAGGGTAGTTCAGGCCGTAAAGGAGAGGGGAATCTGGCCCTAGCTCTTCACTCATTAAACATGTCGTATCAAAAGTAATAGTATGTTAAGTGACGTGATCAAACTATAATGATGAACAAGTTCATTCTGGTCCAGCGGTTCCCTTTGTAAGTAGGAAAGGGTACACGGAAGCAGATAAGAAGCTAGAATACTTATTACAAATCCATCACAATTAAATTCATAATTCAAGCAATGCAATTACGTTAAATTATGATTACGTCTTACGGATGGTGAGTAGATATTGGGAGAGCATACCAGCACTTTAACTTCATTATTTTTGATGATAGTGATGATTTCAACTCAAGGAGTAGTTAGCGATGCATATGCAGATACAAGTCGAGTAACATGTGTTGTAATAACAAATCCAGTAGAGTCGAAATTAACATCAGACTACATAGTTACAATAAATCCTCCTCATGCCAAGGTTGTTCCTGGGGATGTTATAACGTTTGACGTTACAATACTCGCAAAAGATAACACTAAAGACTTTATATCGCTTGACATACTGGGTTTACCAGAAGAGATAAATGCATCCTTCGAGCCTAACCATGGAAGTACGGACTTTACATCAAAACTAATGATATCAGTAGATGAAATGATCTGTCCAGGCATTTATGCACCAACAATAATAGCTCAAGATACAAATGTGCAACTGGCAGACTTTAAGCTCGAAGTAGCTGGCGTTGATTCCGTGCGCAAAGCAATGGAAGGTGAAATTGCAGAATTAAGTTCTAAGATCGATGATCTGGAGCAAACAATAAGAGAAATTAAATCCAATAGTTTAGGAGAAGGCCGCTATGCCAGTTTTTCAGATTATGTTACGGTTATGCTTGTTGCAATAATTGGTTCTTTTCTGCTAGGAGCCTTCGCGTTATATGTATTGCTACGCTACTCTGTAAAAAATCCCACGTCAGAAGGTAATCAAGCAAAGATTCAAGAGATAAAAGATCTGTTAAAAGAGTCAAAAGAAACTCGAAGACAGGTAGAAGAGACAAACGTCAGAGATGAGTCCCCACAGGAGAGAAGGAAAGAGCAATCTCTCACTGAACCGAAGCCAGGCGATGTTTGGTATGCTTCCTGCTCTATATGTGGTCTTCGTACAGAGCATTGCAGAGACTACGAAGGAGTCTTTTGTGCTAGATGTGGAAGCCGTTCTACTTAGCCTTTGTAAATAGATGTATGAGATAAAACAAACGTTATTTGATCTCTACATGACCACACAAATTTCTTGAGTATCTAGCAACCTCTCTGAACTTACCAAAGGTGCATCTTACCCATCTCAAATGACCATAGTTCTCATGTAACGCGTTCATGTCATGAGATTCAGAATGAGAATTTCTCTCCCCATCTGAGAAATATCTACAGACTATCTGTCATTACTAATAATGAGATACCTCCATAAACAGTTGACTGCATGTTAAGCTAATTATTTCTATTTTGAAGATCTAGCATGTCTCACATAGAGCTATGACATCCATACGATATGTAAGTAAGCAACCTGACACCTACTTATAGGATTGATAGTCTGTCAGATTGGTATATGTCAGTTGCTAAAAGCGACGTGTATGAAATGCCGGATGAAGACACACCAAGTGAGAATACTGCAGCAAGTAAGCTTCAAAAAGAACTAGTCAAATTCGGACTTACACCAAATGAAGCTAAAGTCTATATCTACCTAGCAAAGTACGGACATAGACGTGCAGTAGAGATTGCAAAGTCAATTCACATACCTAGAACTGAAACCTATCACTTGCTATCAAGCTTGCAAAATAAGGGTTTGGTAACAGCAACATTTCAACATCCAATTAAATTCAACGCAGTACCATTTTCTGCTGCTCTGAAGATACTTATCGATATTGAAAAAGACAAGTTGAAAACATTTGAAGGCAAAGAAAAAGATCTATTATCATTATGGGATGCGATACCAGACTTCAAGTTCAACGATGAGGACTCCGATCAGGAGAAGTTTCAGATATTAGAAGGACAGGTGCAGGTTTATTCTAAGGCAAGAGATATGCGAGCAAAGGCACGACAGGAAGTACTTGTTTTGGGATACGAAAAAGATTACCTTAGGCTTTACCATTACGACTTCGTGGATGGACTAAATGTTTTAACTGATGTTGGAGTTACTGTGAAACTTCTGACTACGTTTTCTGCGAACTCACTTGAAATGTTCAAGGAAATTAATCCTGACGTAATAAAGCATATCCCTCACAATGTGCAAGCACCACTATGCTTCGTCATGATCGATCGTTCTGAGCTGCTCTTCTTCCTGAAGAATGCGGGAACTAGCAATAAGGGAGTACTTGCCATGTGGACTGACTGCAAACCATTCATAGAGGCAATGCATATTCTATTTTCTGAAGTTTGGAAAAATTCGGTATCATTCAAAGAAGCAGTAAAGAACCTTTAGAACTGATATCACTTGTCTAGGGAATCATTTTAGGCTGAAGTACGGAAAATCCTGTTTCTGTTAGCTTCACGGGGAAGATCTGTTCGCCGTGTCTAGTTCCCCTCATCTTTATCACCTGGATGGCTCTTTCCATGGTGTCCCCTTTCCTAGTATAATGAAGTAGTACAACTCCTGGAGCGATATACCACTCAACAGGCGTTTTACCTTCTTCTTGGGTAGATTCAGAGATCAGTAGAGAAGTGAGGTCTTGGTTTGACAGGGCTTGAACCATGCCCATGAGTCCTTGACGAATGTAAAACCTGTTAACGTACTGCATCGCTAAAATCGTTACAGAGTCAATAGCCAACCTCTTTGCCTCGACTCTCCTCACTCCTGCAAGAACCATATCCGTGAGATGAGAAAAGGGCATCGCCTCACCCCTATAAAGAGATTCATTTGGAGTCACAAAACCTTCTTCTGAGACAGAGAATGGGCGTGCGTCGACCAATAATAATTTTCCGTCTCTTTCTAACTTAAAAATGTCCCAGCCAAATGACTTCATGTTATTCCGAATTTCAGTTGGACTTTCTGACAAGGTAACGTAGACTCCTGGTTCTCCATAATCTTTCAAACCTTTGTAGAGAAACTGCATAGCAAATGTACTCTTGCCGCTACCTGGCGGACCTGACAATACGATTGAACGACCTCTAGGAAAGCCACCCAGCAGAATCTCATCAAACCCATGTATACCCGATCTTACTTTGAAAATAGTTGATTCCACATTGTTTCAACCATAGAGAAGTTCTCGCACGTTATTTAATGTTTAGTGATTAGAATATGTAGTTGAATTCTATTCTCACCAATTTCACTTTTATGAGATAGTCTAAAATGATGTGATACAGGTTGGTATATGAGATTACGTGGGAATGATCAACCACCTATTTACAAAATTTTTCATAAAAAGATGAGTGAATGCTAATATTATTGATGACACAGATTTGAGAGATTCACTTTCATATTTCAAATTGAAGAACAAAGGATTCTCCATCATCCTTCTAATGAAGGGTAAAAATATTGTTAACCAAGTGAGAAGTCTTGTCGACCTTGGGTTATATAGTTTAGAATTTTGCGGTCTTATCGGAGTAATGATCATGCAATGTTTAATCCTCGTGGTATCTTCACCATTGTGTTATTGACCACAATTATTGGAAATTTGCTTACCATTGGAACTCAATTTTCACCGCCAATGGTGGAAGCACAAGAATTACAGTTGAGAGTTTCTGCTGCAGAGAGAACAGAATTCCAGAATCACTTCTTCGGTCCTCAGATAGTGCAGGTTATTATGGAAGACCCAGGTGCAAGTGACCCAGACGAATCAACTGTAGGATTGCAGGTAAAGGGTACTACAGTACCTAGAGTTCACCTGACAGATGGTCTTTGGTACCACTTCTTTGCTGAGCAAGAAACATTCGGTCTATTGCTTGATGTTATGACTGATGGTATTAGAGATAGCAGGATAGCAGTTCAGGATGGTGCTGGTGGTACTGCTGGCGATCTAGTTAGTGTATCAATAGGTGATACAGTAACTATAGGAACCAATACATATACAGTTACAGCTGATGCAGATAGCTTTGTTAGAGAAATTAACGCACCAACAGGCACTTCAGGAGTAATAGTGGAAGTAGATCAGGATAAAATATTTCCAACATTACCAATTCCATTCAATGAAGAATCTTCAAATATCAATCCAGATTTGAGTTTGGGCTCAAATGTGTGTATTGATTTAGGCATAGAATTCAATGAGCCAGGCACTTCGTGTGACTGGCCATACATCGTTATGGTTGGCATTAACGAGCTTGATATCGTATCAATACGAGCAGGTTCTGTGAGCTTAAATCTCGTCTATGACGACTTTGCCGAATCAATTTCATCAGCAATCGATAGAGTAGAAGCATACCCCGTATTTGCCGAAGTTATAGTATCATATACAGACTTTATGTACAACATAAATCCAGTTGAAGAAGATCTTGTAAGCTTTGTATTAGATGAGAACGATGGAACGCCAGTAGCCATACTCTACAGATTTGCTAGATCCCATGATCCTGCATTTTCAACAGATCTATTGCCTATACTATTCAGACCTACCCTTAACTTTGATTCCAGACAGGTATTTGAGCTTGATTCTGAAGGTGTAAGTGTTCTTAAATTCTATGAACGATTTGATGCTACTGCTGTTGGAGTATTCCCGGTAGCACCAGTCATAGGAGGTGTACGAGAAGCAGCAAATGCTAGGCTAGTATCAGATCCAGAATTCACGCCATTGACTATTTTACCAGCAATCACTATGATAGAGAACGATCCTAATACTTCTCTATTCGAATCAATCGATGAAGGAGCAGGAAGTAGATCAAGCATCTTCGCTGGCTCAGATGACAAAGTTGCCAACTTTGATTACTTTGACATAATAAACAGTGCACAGATGGCAACCAGCGACGGCTTCACAACTGTTGATAAGGAGTTATATGATTCAGCAGATAGAGCTATATTCACAGTCACAGACCCTGATCAAAATCTAAGGAGTAGAGTAAGTGAACAACCACCTGCAAGAGAGTCAAGGACATTTGTTAAGGTTGGCAATCCTTTCCCCTTAACTAATAATCCTATACTTTCAGATTCATTTCCAACAAGTGATCCCAATAGACATTCTTTGAAGAATGTTTTACCACCAGTTGGCTCTTCCTTTGATATAGATTCCATTGAGGTTGCCTTATTCTCATTGGTTGATGATGTCAATGCTGATGTGACTACAAACCCAGACATTCGTGGAGTAGTTAACTTTGCTGGAGGAGATGACCCAGCAACTAGAAATGGAGTTACAGCAACATTGGATGACTTCTTTTTTAATACAGGCGATACAGCATCAACATCACCAGCAGATATTCAGCTGGTTGCGTTGCAATTCAACAATCCTGATATCGTGCCAGGAGGGGCGTTTGATAAAGCAAGTGGCCTAATTATCAACACTGCTGTTCATTTGCAGGATCTGAACTTGTTTGAGAAATTGACGCTTACAAAGGGCCAGGTCCTTAGAGATGATACTGCACCTTCAGGTTCAACACCTGGTGCTATTCAGGCATTTGATATAGACCCATTCGTTTCTGCAGTATCCATATACAGGACTACAGATGGAATACCAACTACAATTACAGATCTTACAACTCTTCCTGGAAACCCAACATTAGACGTATTTTTCCCACAATACAATTTGATGCAGGTAGATTTAGCAGGATTGAATGTTGGGACAGATGATGAAACAGGAGAAAGGCTTGATATTATAGCTGTACAAGTAGAAGCTTTCAGAGATCTCAATCTAAATGGTAAGCTCGACACAACTGATGAACTAGAAACAACTAGAAGAACAATGGTTGATTTCAATAGTTTTCAGGATGCTGACACAGATGGTGATGGTATACGTGAAATAGTTAATCTTCCACCTATAGGGATAGGCGTTGGCAGCATGAGAGTAGTAGATCTATTGAACTTTGACTGGGATGGTGATGGTAGCACAATATTTGATAATGACACTGACGATCTTAGAACTACTGCTGATGGCCCAATTCTACTAAGGGTAGATGTTACATTTGTTGACAACGATTTTCCATCTGAACCAGTTAAAGTTCTAGATCTAGGAACGCAGATCGCAGTGATAGACTTCAGCGGGTTTGGTGCTATAGTGACGCAAGATCCTAGAGTACTAGGCCAAATAGATCAAATTACATTGAATGAGTTTCAAAATATGGTATACAGAATACAAGTTAAAGAACAGGGCTCAAACTCCAGTGTGTTTACAGGTAGAATGGACTTTATGACAGCAAACCAATTCGACACTACACAGAAAGCCATACAGGACATCGTATTGCAAGGCGATCCTGCAAGAGCGTTGATGCCAAACAGGTTCGTTCCACCCAACAGGCTCGCATTTTCATATGCCGACATAAATATAGCGCAATCCTTCAGTACCGTTTCTGCTACATTCGTCTACGAAACAAGGGATGGAAAGATATCTTGGGATAGCGAGACTTACAAGTTCGGGTCCCGTGCGATAGTAACTCTTGAGGACCAGGATCTGAATAGAAGGCCTGATTCAATTGAAAGATACGATTTGCCTGTAGCTGGGTTCGTATTCCTTGAGCTGGGTAAGAAGAGGGTAGATGACACATGTACTGCAAATGTGAACGGATGTTTCTTAGCATTTGTTGATGCTACACTGATGGAAACGGGAACCAACACTGGCATATTTCAAGCTCAGATCGAGATTCCTCCTACAATACTCCTATCAGATGGCACCGTATCACCGACTAGGCAAGATGACCTTGAAATAAATTACATTGATCTGCGTGACCGTTCATCTATAAAGCAAGAGTTTGATGATATTACAAATACTAGAACAAAACTAGGTAAACTTCTACTGGATCGTAACGTATACCCTCAAGGTCCAAGACTACCACCGAATGATCCTCTACTGGGTGCAATTATGTACATTTCAATAGTTGAGAGTGAAGTAAACAAAGATCCTGAAGTTAGAGAGAAATTTGATCTAACTGGTGCGGTAGATCTCAGTACTTCAGCTGGTAATGCTAATGACATACGCGATATATTTCAGATCAAAATATACAATGGTGGAGGAGATGAGCCAGTTGTATACAGTGCTAATCTAGCATCTAGTTTTCTGGTGGGGGGAAACGCCTTTCCTATACTTGACAGGAAAGGAAATCAAGTAACGGAAGCATTGGAGACAGGACCTAATACAGGTATATTTGAATTAGAATTTATGATATATTGTCCTGACTCTACGCCATTACAACCATTCCTACCTTCACCTATATGCACAGATACCATCTTCGATGAACTTACCAAAGCACTCGGATTGCCTCCGATACTAACTTTCAAACCAAATTCACCAATTGAAGTTACCTACAATGATCCTAGTGATGATTCCGGAACACCCAAAGATGTTGATACCTCTGCAGTTATACAAGGTGTTACAGCACAATTGGGAACTGATAAAGTAGTATACGATGTTGGTGATCCTGCAACATTCTTCTTCATTGAGCCTGACTTTAACTTTGACAGCAGAGCCGTGGAGCTGGTAGATTTCAATTTTCTCGGTATTACTACCGACAAGACACCTGTTGATGAAGTGCCTTTAGGCTTCTTGCTTGATGCCCTACACTTGTTTCAAAGTTTCTCCTCAACCGAGGCAGGTTTCAGGGAGAGTGATATGAATTCTGGAATATTTGGTGCTATAGCAGACCCAGGAGTTGTAGATACTCTGGTCGCAAACAGAGGTAGCAAGATACAACTGGTCTATAGGGATAATACTCCCTCCGGAGGTGGGACCTCAGCTAGAATTGAACATAACGTATTTCTTAACGCGAATGAGCCAGCAATAATATTCAACAAGGAGGAATATACACCGTTCGATGAAGTCACGATAACTGTAATCTCTCCGGATTCTAACTTTGATCCTTTCCAGATAGATACTATAGTTCCTTCAGTATCGACATCATCTGACAGGGGTTTTGGGCTTGAGATCAGCGAAACTGGTCCCGATAGCAGAATTTTTGAGGAAGATATCATTCTAACACCGGACAAGGGTAAGTTCCCTGGTGATTTGATTGCCAAGAGGGAAGACGGCCTTACGGTTGAATTTAGAATAGATTCGAAAACTGTGGTAAGTAAAAGCGCATTCTTAAACTATCATGTAGGCATTGCTATGTTCGAAAAGCAAGGTCTCCAGATCAATGAAAGAGCTATTGTAGGGATAATTGATCCTGATGAAAACCTGAACCCGAATACAATAGATACAGTAAGTGTAAGGTTGTGGTCTACCACAGATCGTGGAGGACTGTCTGTAACATTGAGAGAGACTGGGGACAGAACAGGAGTTTTTGAGGAGTTCATTACATTTACAAATAACGAAGAAAGCAGCGGGACTCGTTTAAGGGCATCTGAAGGTGACACAATTATTATGAAATATACCGACAGGACACTACCAGCCCCTGCTGCACTCGACAAAGATGGCATATTTACAGTAACGATCGAGGAACTCCTTGCCTCTGCATTGATTGAATCTCCGATCCATCCATTAGAAAGAGCGGTACTAAAAGAGCCGAAACCTGTAGATCTCAATGGTTTAGCAGTAGAGCAAGTCAAAGTTGATATGGATCTCCTGATCCAATCGGAAATTACAAATGCTCAGATGGTTAGACAAAAATTTGTATACATTGTTCTGGTAAAAGATTCCGTAGGTGTAACTACATCTTTGTCTTGGTTGACCGGGGAGCTCCCACCAAAGGATTCAATCGTTAGTGCACAGTCATGGATTCCTACAAGCAAGGGTAATTATCAGATCGAGGTATTTGTCTGGGAGAGTATACACGATCCCAATGTTCTCACACCAAACCGAATACTGCCTATTACCGTCTCATAATTCAGAAAAATACCTAAAGCATCTCATCTAGAATTAGTAACATCTGAATGTGACAAATATTTCTATTCCATTTTACCAAGAATTTAGGTTAATGTTTCCTTTAATGGAAAGTGGGTTTTTGGAGACCCGTACTGGCCTAAATATATTTTATCGCTACTGGCCAGGAAGAGACCTACAAGAGAACGTGATCTTATGCATACATGGTCTTGCAGGTGATTCCAGAATCTTTAACTATTTTGCCGAAAAGTCTTCAAATCTTGGTTGTAATGTATACGCCATAGATCTGCCTGGTTTCGGAATGTCTAACGGTGAAAAGGGTGATCTGCCTTTTGATATTACCATGAATTGCCTGCATGATGTAATTGCTCAAATCAAGAACAAACATGGTAACGCAAGGATATTCCTACTAGGGTTCAGTCTTGGAGGGCTCCATGCGCTATGGTACACCAGTTTGCACAAAGAAATGCTAACCGGTACCATCGTAGTTGCTCCGCATCTTAGGATAAAGGGTGTGAAGCGTGCTCAAGGAAGAGAGCCGTCTAAAAGGGTTCTTCTTGCAGCTCTGCTAAAATATTTTGTAACTCCAAGTAAGAAGGGCAATCTAAGCGAGGCGATCCCTTCTGCCTTTGGCGAACTTGCTGGAGAAGAGTGGATCCATATGATGAAAGATCCGTTATGCAACTTCAACTATTCATATCGATATATATTCAACGTACTCACTGGTAAAGCCGAAAAAGTTGAAGCATTGCATGAGATAATCTCGCCAATCTTGGTACTTCATGGTAGCAAAGATCCGACTGTTGTACTGGAACAATCAAAAGTATTGATGAATAAACTGAAATCCTATGATAAAGAGCTAAAGGTCTTTGACTGCGGCCATTGGTTTTATCATACATTTTTCTATAGACAGGCAAACGGGTACTCTGATGATGATAGGATGAAGGTTGTTAAGACTATCAATAAATGGATCCAAAATAGAACAGTCTAATAATTGTATCAGGGATTTCTATATTCAAAATAAAAATTGTGTAGGAGACGCTAAAAGACTATACAAGAATATGATTTCTATAATTGTGTAATGAAAAGTTGTATTATAATTTTATAATATAACGGTTACCAATGCAAGCTGCAAAATAAAGTGTAGTGGAACTAAGCTTCTATGTTTATTCTCTATGTAAGAAAGATCGTCCGTTCTATTTCTTAAGGGTTTCAGCGCCACTATAGTTGCAGCACATATACCTGTTACCAACAATGGTGTTATCAAACTTACATGCAAGTAATAGTATGCAAACCAGCTAAGTGCTATGATAAAGAGTGTCATATATTGTGCTAGTGAAATCGTTGATTGTGAACCTAACACTATAGGAATTGTTCGCCTCCCTTTCATTCTATCTCCTACCTGATCCGCGATATCATTTATTGGTGAGCTCATGAAGGCGAATGCAGCTATTGCCCCTGCTACATAGATTGCTGTGGCATCTAGATGGCCAGCAGTAACGATTCCGAAAATTGTAGATAGGAAAAGCCCTACCGCTATTGCTAATGTTTTGAAGACAAACCTATCCTTTAGAGCTATCTTGGGAGCCGAATACATTATTCCTAAAATCGTAGCAAGAATTGCCACGATGAAAGCATTGAAATTGATCATGAATCCAGCAGTTATTCCAATCAAATTTGATAGGGTAACAAACCCATAGGCAGTTTTGAGTGGTATCCTAGATACAATTGGTCTTTTGGGTGAGGTTATCGCATCCAATTTACGATCCGATATATCATTCAGCGTGTAAAGAGCCAAGGATAGGAAAAAAGCAGCCAATGGTGCAAGCAAATGATAGATAGAGAGACTTCCTCCACTTCCTATTACAAGTCCGACCACTGCACTAATTGTGAATACGCTGGCATGAAGAGATCTGGCCTTTATCAGTACTGCAAAATTATTTAGAATTCCGAGAATAGGGGTAATCTGCTTCCCAGTATGCCTAATTTCGCTATTTTTCCCTTCGAGTCTATGCACATAGAGAAAATTTCTCTCAGGGGCTATTAGGAGGTGTGTGTATTGTCCTATTACAACAACTCATGAGAAGAAATGGCCAAAATCAGCGCTTTTACCTTCAAGTATTTAAGACCCCTATTGCAAATATGTATCAATATGGAACAGAAGCCACAGGTTGAAGAGCTCTTCAGGGCCCTGGGCGATTCGGAAACCCTTCGGTTGTTTAGACTGGCATCTGTGGGCATAGAGGCCAGAACAGAGGCTATTACTAGAATTGGTATGAGCAAGAAGCAGTTCTACTCTAGGCTTCAGAGGCTAGCAAAGCTAGGTTTAGTTCGGAAGAAAAAAGGCATCTACGCACATACAACTTTGGGAACGATGGTACAAAATATTCAGCTTAAACCTCTTGAAGAATTGGTTGACAGTTACTGGAAGCTGGAAGCGATAGAGATGCTCAAGGCAGCAAACCGGATACCAGATGGCGAACGTACAAAACTGATAGAATCTATTACCAGCGGTACTGAATTCAATTTTCTATCCTATGGAAGCTTGAACAAGATCAAGGTACATAACACTTATGACAGTCTTGTCGATGAACTTCTGAAGTATGTAGATCTTGCTGAAAAGGAGATCTTCATCGCCGTCAGATATCACGAGCCCATTGTTGCAAAAAGAATCGTTGATAAGTTTAAGCAGAACGTTGATCTTTACATACTGGATGGCAATCCAGCTAACCTGAATCTTGAAAGCATCATGCGTGCTATTATAAAGAGCCCGCCAGACCAAGAAACACTTGACTTTTGTACGAAGTTCCTCAATTCTCCAAATGTGAGGTGGAGGAATACTTCTGTACCATTTAGTTTTGCTGTTGTTGACGGTGTCTTTGCTGGTTTTGAAGTTACTAACCCATTGACACCCAATGAGTTTATGTTTGCTGTAGAGGTAAAGGATGAAAAGATATCACAGAAGATGAAGGATTATTTTATGAAGATGTGGAAGACTGCAGAGGAACCTAGAATAAAGCAAGTAGCTACACCAAAGTTCAGTGAGATAAATGAATAATTATAATCTTATGGCGTCTTAGCTATAGCACGAAACGTGAGCGGGTAAACAAAAATAGCATCTTCATTTTTATAGAAACTCTTTAGACCGGAGATCATTTGATCAAATTGTGAGGACTCAACCACTCCAAAACCTATTATATATTCCCTCAGCCGTTCAACCACCTTTATGGTTGCATGCCAAAGGTCAAGATTCTGTTTTGTGATACACCATGAATAAACTTCAATCTTTGGTTCTAATCCTGCCTTGTGCAGAAGTTCATGAAGCTTCCTTCCAAAGGAATCGTCGCCACCCATTAACTTTGTTAACTTTGAATACAATAATCTAAGTTGCTGTACATTTTCATCTTCCGGATAGGAGTACCAGACTGAGTTATCGCTATCTTCCAGAATCAAGGTGGTGCCACTCTTTGCTAGGCGCAACATTTCTGTTATTGCTTTTTGTGGAGCATCCAAATGTTCAAGAAGAAAGCGGGAGTATACAAGATCAAACTTCTCGTCTATTTTCGTATCATAAACTTCTCTGGTTAGAAACGTGATGTTTCTCTGATTCCTTTCTTTGGCCTTTTTGTTGCAAATTTCTGTAGCTTTTTGGCTGGAGTCCAAGGCTGTAACTTGTCCTGAATTACCAACCATCTTGGCCAGCATCAGTGCAACCTCTCCGGTACCACAACCAATATCAACACAATTCATGCCTTCTTTCACGCCTACTCTTTTGAACAGACTATGGGCACTATCTGAAAGAGATTTTGCTTGTGTTTCTATTCTCTCAATCTCCTCATCGAGATTAGAAAGCAAATTTCTTACGGACACGCCATTGAGAGGAATTGGTGCAATATAAACTGTAGTCGATCTAGTTCTTACGAAATCATTTCTACAAACAACAGAACTCGTTTTAAGATCTGGGCGGTAGATTTATTTTGTAATGATTTCTAAATACTGGGCACAGATTGAACAGGTATATCCTAGGGAGTGCTAAAAAGGAACTAAAAAGATTAAAGATTCAATCGACAATATTCGAAAGAGAAACTTTGGAGACACTAAAGCTTGCTGGGATTAAGCCGGGGATGCATTGCGTTGACATAGGCTGTGGAATAGGCGATGTAAGTTTCATTATGGCCAAGTTGGTTGGAAAGACTGGTAGTGTAATTGGAATAGATACAAACAAAGATGTAATTGAATTTTGCAAAAAAAGGGCTCGAAAAGAAAATGTCAAGAATATCAAGTTCTTTGCCGGCAGTATATATGAAAATCGATTGAAGAAAAATAGTTTTGACTTTCTCTTCTCTAGGTTTTTGTTTCAGCATCTAGCTGAACCAAAGGCCGCTCTGCGGGAGATGATAAAACTTGTCCGCCGAGGAGGAACAATAGCTGCAGAGGAGAACGATCATGGAATGTGGTTGTCATATCCTCCGAGTTCGGGGTTCGAAAAATTAAGAAGTGCGTATATTGGTGTGTTAAGGTTGGCCAAAGGCGATGAGCTTGTAGCAAGAAAGCTCTATGGCCTTTTCTTGGGTGCGGGATTGAATGCGAATGTGGGGGTCTACTCCATATGTATACCCATGGGCAAGCCTTCCAGTATATTAGGAATTCTTGTGGCTGAGGTCCTAAAATCCAAAATCCTGGAGACAAAACTTATGGGACCCAAAGAATTTGGTAAGATGCTCTCTGAACTCAAAGAGTATGCGAGACGAAAGGAGGGCCTTGCCTTGTATGCCTTGACATTCCGAGTATGGGGAAAGAAATAGGATCCATACTTGATCCGTCTCATCTATGCTACCCACTTCTCTAGCCTGTTGAGATGGCCACATTTTGTCATTTGTAATCGATCGGCTGTCGACGCCCTGAGACGGAGGTGTAACATTGTCTACAACAGGGTAAAATAACAGTTATTGTCCTATAGAGGCGAAATACTTATTTAGGCTCTGTGTTAGTAATCTATTATGGGCACTAGGGCAGTATATTCTCCAGATATGGGGAATAATTGTGGAAGTAGCTTGTTCTTGCAGCTGAAAGGGGTGTGTCTTTCTGCTAGATAGGCAGCGGCGTACCGAAGGTAGTCTGTTAGACATATCTCGAACCTATATTACAGCTCTATGGTACTACGCTAAGGTCCGTTCGCTCATCTTCATCTTTCCTTGGGCAACTTTCATTTCTGTTTTGATCGCTGCCAATGGAAACCCTGATCCGCTAGCAACAGTGATGGCAGTCAGTATAAGTTATCTTATCGCATTGGCTGCTTATACATACAATGATGTGGAAGATATCAGGGTTGATAGAATTAATGCAACAAATCGGCCACTTGTAAGTGGTAAGGTAGGAAAGAAGCAGATCATAAGACTGGTCTGGATCCTTAACGGATCAGCATTATCCATTGCTGCATTGTTAAACCTCTATACTGCTGTAATTGCTTCAGTACTAATCCTTATGGGAATAGTTTATTCCCACCCAAAAACTCACTGCAAAGACATCTTTCCGCTCAAGACTCTCCTAACAGCTTCAGGCGCTGCACTTGTTTCATTGATGGGAGGACTAGCTGTGGGCAACCTCTCAATCTATGTCATCTATGCCGCACTTGTCTTCTTTGCATTCGAATCCATACTAGCGCCACTGGGTGATATTCATGATGCAAAAGGTGATAGAGCAGCAGGAAGAAGAACTATTCCAATAATTTTGGGGGTAACTCCTACAATAGCAATGATGATGATGATCGCAGTATCAATAGCGTTAGCAACTGTATTAATTAGTGAAGTGATAAGCATAAGCATCATAGGCATAATGATGATCATTACAGCCTGTAGCATATCTGTGGGTTTGCTGAGAAGGGTACTACACGATTACGATAACAGAAGGTACATGACAAAGACCAGATATTCAATGAGATTTGTGCATATGTTCTTGCAATTAGGATTATTTATTGGTATAGTACTTTAAATCTTAGGCTTTATGTCCACAGCTGACATTTCCAACAATTGATTTAGATTATCTGAAGCAATGCCCCATAACTTGTTGAACTGGGTCCTCATTTCTCTGCAGAACATTTCGTCTTTGACCAGCATACAACCACCAAACTTGCCTGGATCATGAGCATCAACCAATTCTACACCCGCCTCCTTACCATCAAATAATATGAAGCTGAAAGGCACAACAGTGTATCTCCTCTGTACGCTCCCTGCAGGATACCATGGATTTCCTACAACATTCAATCGCTCTAAACTATTCTTGTCTAATACCTGTAGTTGATCACTAGCACTCTTGATAAAACGCTTAACAAGATCTGAATCAGCAACTACTTTTACATCAAGACCAGCATTAGCCTTTCTAATCATTGCATTGATTATCATTTCATTTGTGAACCTTGAGGACAATAGAATCTCACTCTCTGCAAAATTAATCCGTTCAACTGCAGTAGAAACCATGTCTTCATATGTCCACAATATTGTAGAGCTTGGCAGAGCACTCGAAGCCAGAGTTTTGCCAGCTACCTTTCCAACAAAGGCAGAGATATCATTTTCAGAAAATTGTCTAGCACGCTTCAAAGCATCGATCATCTTCATCTGCTTAAGATTTCTGACCTGATCCAATAATCCTACAAGGTGGTTCTGGTGCACAAAAGCGCCTAGCGTAGTGTGCGTATATATGTCTCCAGATTTATCAACAAGACCAGTATCGACAAGCTGTTTTAACCTAGTGTAATACTGCTTTCTGGTAAGACCTATCCTTTCTGGCGTATCGGTTTCGGCCTTTAAACCATCCTTTGCAAGTAGGAAGATGGTCAAAGCATCCTTCTTTGACAGTATGGAAAGCAAATTCGTTGTTTTATTCACCAATTCGTGTTCTAATACAGTATCCATTTACCTTTCTAGTCACCTTTAAAATATATTATCTAATAAAATTTTGTCATGTTCAAGTGTTAATGACAAAACTCTTCTGTTCCTGAGATAACGTTAATGGATTTCTAGTATGTATTTCAAAACATTCTTTTTTCTAATCGATCCAGAAAAGCGTTCGTAACTGCACAGGTTTTATTAGATTGATTCTCCATTTGAGGATAATATGCAGAACCATTTACGAACAAAAGAGGCGCATATCATGAAAGAGACACAGGTTGAGTTGAAAAAGGTGGAACAGGGTGCAGTTGAAGGAGCCCGGAAGTATTTTGAATCAGGGAAGGTTGGGGAAGTTGT
>JBHICO010000013.1:0-26403 GCA_046759645.1 Nitrososphaerales archaeon | reverse complement strand
CTTCAATGACGAACGATACTGGGAGTGCCACGAGGCTCTTGAATATGTTTGGAAGAAGGAGAGTGGGAATGAAAAAAGTTTGCTACAGGGGATTATTCTGATATGTGCAGCATTTGTGCACAGTCAAAAAGATGAAGATGATACAGGTATATCGATGCTTAGCAGAGCTATGCAAAAACTTCAGAGTGCTGAGGGAATCTATTATGGAATAGACGTAGATAGATTTAAAAAACTCATATCAAATATTATGGATGAGAAAACTATCAAGTACTTCAAGATTTAATAATATGCAAGATATTTTTTAACACTTCGTAGCCCTGCATAACTCCAAGTGAGCCCTTTGCTGCGTAACTCTCTGCAAACCTTGTTGAGTTGTCATGTTTAACCATTTTTCCTGAGAGCAGCAATGGAACAGGATCGTCGCTGTGTCCCTTCTTTAAACATGGTGTTGAATGATCTCCGGATATGGCTATGGCTGTGTCTTCAATATTTATTAAATCAAGAATCGGATTGAAAAACCTCCGATCAATCTCTTCCACACTTTTCTTCTTACCTTTAGCATCACCATCATGACCAAATTCGTCAGGACCCTTTATGTGCACGTAAACAGCATTGTATTCTTTCAGACACTTTCCAGCAACTTGAGCTTTCTGTTCGTAATCATTTATCCCACCAGCATTGAATCCTTTCATTCCCGCTATCTTCGCAATACCTCTTTCTACAGGCATATCGACTATGCATGCAAAATTGATACCATGCACCTTGCTTATGGGTTCAAGTAGGGGTATCCTGCTGCCAGCATCCCTCAAAAGTATGCAGTTTATTTTCATCTTTCCCGCATTTTTTCGAGTTTTATTGATTTGATGCTTCCTCAATAACTCGCGTGATTTCCTTGTAAACTCATTTACAAGTTTAGCAGAAAGTCTTGATGAATCACTCTTATCCAATGGTTTACATTCTGCAAGTTTGAGTTTCTTACCCACAGGTTTGGCAACCCCCATACCCTTCACCCTCGCATAGGCAGGGTCTGTATTGGATATCTCTGAAGATAACTTGCCTCTACCTGATCTAATGCTCAGCACCAGCCTATGACCTATTGTGGGAACCAGAACGAAGGAGCTGTTTGACAACTTTATTGTACTTATAATAGCTTTCGAGAGCGTATCAGCTTCATCCTTTTTAATGTCCCTTCCGGCCCTCCTGTCTATTATATTCAATTTATCAGCAATAGCCGAAAAATTGCCGCGTAACGCAAGGTCGCCATCTCTGAAGTCCACATCTGATCCTATAGCCTCTATTACACCCCTTCCAACATAATCCTCGTGCTCGAATCTGTAACCTAGCATACCGAAAACTGCTATATCAGACTCGGGTGCTATCCCTTTGCCTACGCTGTAAACATTCCCCATTACACCATTTCTTGCGAGATAATCCATGCTTGGGGTGTAGGCAGCTTCGAGCGGAGTAAGTTCGTTCAGCGAAGGATGAGGTAGGTCTCCAACTCCATCTAATAGCACGTAAAGGAGTTTTACCATAAATCGGCTATTATTACAAGCTTTATAACAATATTCCGTACTGTAAATTCCTTTAAACAGAGAAAATTATGTAGTTGTAATATGTGAATTGTCCCATGGCAGTCAGCTCTAATACTCAAATGGTGATGCTCTTGATCGAAAAATGGGCAGGAATACTTTTAAATTTCAAGGTATGGAGGAATGGGTGGGATGGCAGAACTTAGGAAGGATTATGTGCTTGACAGATTTGTTATAGTACCAAAGAATTCCGTAAGAAAAGACATTTCCAATGGGAAGTGCCCTTACTGTCCAGGGAATGAAGAGATGACAACCCAAGCAGTTCTTGCACTTGTACAGAAGGATGGTATGTTGCAGAGACTTTCTGACAGCGAAGAAAATTACGTAGAAGACTGGTGTGTTCGTGTATTTCCAAGTAACGAACCAGCAGTAACCACTTCTCAAGACAAGGTGTACACCGATAAGCCGTTGTACAGCGAACCAGCTTATGGTTTTCATTACGTCGTGGTTGCTGTGCCAGAGCATAAAGAGAAGCTCTCTAACATTTCGGTAGAACAGTGGGTGAATGTGCTTGTTGTTATTCAAGACAGAGTTAGGTGGCTTTACACTCAGAAGAGTGTAACTTATGTCTCCGTATACATGAACTACGGCAAAGGCGCTGGTTCTTATTTGGAACATCCACATCTTGACATAGTTACATTTGCTACTATCCCACCGTTGATAGAGCAGGAAGCGGAGGCAACGCATAGATACATAAACGAAAGGGGCCTATGTCCCATCTGTGATGTGGTTAATGTTGAATCAAGTGGACCAAGGCAGGTTCTTGCAACAGACAGCTTTCTTGCTTTGTGTCCATGGGCTCCAACATATCCTTATGAATTCTGGATCTGCCCGAAGAGGCATATAACATTGTTCTCCAAGATTACGCAGAAGGAGATCAATGATCTTGCATTAATACTGCGAGCCTCACTCGGTGGCTTGTCTAAAGCACTTAAAGATACTTCTTTCAATATAGTATTCCACCTGTCACCAGAAAAGAAGAACAGCAGACAGCTGCACTGGCATATGGAAGTGTATCCACAAACGGCAACATGGTCAGGCCTTGAACGTGGTTTCGGTATTTACTTGAACGATGTAAGCCCTGAAAGTTCTGCTGAAGTCTTGGGTGCTGCAGCAAGAAAGGAATTGGCTAGTTTAGTGGGCATAACTTAGCGACTAACTGTTGTACAGATCTAAAGATCAAGAATGGAATCTATATCTTTTCCATTTCTTAGCTGACCTATTTCATACCTTGCGATGGTATTTCTTACAGCCCTCTTTATTACCGTAACCTCGTGCTTCAGTTGCTTCAGCTCTTCCTTAAGAGATGCTATTTCGCCATCTTTGAGCTCATTGCTTGTTTGCATTCTTAAAAGTATAATTGGCAACAATATAAACACTAGTTCCTGTCAAGCATTACACAAGTTTGCCATACAAGAGGAGAATAATCTCACTCGCATAATTGATTAGTAGAATTGCAATAACGCTGATGTAAATTGAATATATTTGCTATGGAACGGAACTAACTTCATAATCTTTCTATAAGGATTAATACCGATTAGATATTGGTGCTACCATGGGCTCACTTGATAAATGCTGCATCTGCGGTAATTATACCCCGCTAGGCATAGATGTAAGAGGGAAGAAGATCTGTATAGAATGCTCGAACAAGATTTTCATAAAGTATCAGTCATTTGTAGAAAAACCAAAAGCCGTAGAGCTATCCAATCTAGACAAAATTAAAGGTCTAGAGAAAGAAAAAAAGGAACTTCAGTCTCTTCATGTGCATTTCCGTGATGTCTTACATTTGTACGATAAATCGGATGACCTCACAAATACAGCGAAGATTCCAACGGAACTGATGGAGCGGCTATACAACCTAGGCCAGCGACTAAGAATAGTCAACATTTTGCTGAAAGATATGCGATCCGCCCTTGAGAAGGGTGATGTGGCATATATCAGAACCAATATGGAAAAGGTTAGCAGCGAAATATCTTTCTGTAGGAAGGAGGTCTCCGATTGTGAGGATGAAATTAAAAAATTTGCAAAGATCCCACCCTAATAAGGTAAATATACTACAAATTGTTGTACGGCTACGTCATATCGCTGGCGTTTCAAAATGGTTAATTTCAGACTTTCCTAACTCCCTAAGACGAAAGGCACTATATGTGATCATAAATGAGTATAACAATTAGTGGTATCGTGTTTGATGGGCCGTATTCTTTAAGCAATTGGGATGCCCCTAGACAAGCTGCATTATATTGTATTTTGTATAAAGAAGCAAGCACTTGGAATTTGGCTTATGTTGGCGAAAGCAGCAATCTTGATGAGAAGAGTATTAGCTCGCACCATAAGCGTGATTGCTGGATTGGCAAAGCTGGTTCAGAATCCAACCTCTACATAGCAGTATATCCTATGGAAAATTCTACACAAAAACAAAGGCAAGCAGTTGAAGTTAAGATCAAAATTGAGAACGAACCACCATGTAATGTTTAGTTTTTGAGGGCAGAACTAAAGCCCTTGGATCTTAAGATCACAAGCATTATGACTAGCAAAGAAGTCATGGCAAACATGGCACTCATTGGGAATTCTGGAACTACTGTCAAACTGAATTCCGCACTCTCTCCGCTATCATTAACATTCTCTATCAAAATAGTTAATGTGCCCTTATGCTCTTCACTGAACATAAATTCATGGATGTAATCTGCGGATGTAGTGGATTCTCTGAAAATCACGTCACCATCTTTTGTTAGAACCATGGTGTGAGGCACCTCTGAAGCAGGTTCTCCTGTCTCAGCGTTTCTAAATACTGTACCAAACTTTGTAAGAGTGCCTGGTTCTATGGGTGTAGGCTCCACGGTCAGTTCTACATGGAATCCTGCCACAGTCTTTGAGCCATGAAAGACAGGGTGTTGTGCATATATTTCTTGCAAAGCATTTTCTCCATTCACTGCAAAAGATAAAGCTATAACCAAGAATAATATCAACAAATGTTTGAAGCTAACCACATCTGTCTGACAAAAGTTGAAAATAAATAGTTTGGGTTAGGTAAGTCGGTCTCTATCTGCCAACTGTTAATCTAGTCTAATAATTTGCCCTCAATATTCGTTATCATCTACAGCACTATCAACCTGCAGTAGCTGAAAAACTGCACCACAATCACACCAAACATACTCCTCTCCACGACCTTGGAATAGCGGTCTGGAACATTTTGGGCAACATGGAGTATAATCTTGGATCACAACCCTTTTGAAGAATCTTTTAAGGTATCTGTCAGATTCTTTCTTTACTGGGACATTTTTTCGTAGAGGGTTATTTTGTAACTTTCTAGACATTTCAGAAACTCCTGAGTCAAGATTCTGTAGTTCTGAGCTACAGAACAAGATGGTGCATAAATTATCACTGGTCGATGATGACTAGGTGCCTCTGCAGTTTTAACAGATACAGGTATTTTTGTATAAAAGACCTTCCGATCGAATCTCTCTCTTACCATACTTTCGACCTCCTTTGCTTGTAAGCACGATACCCAGCAACTCTAACTTGGGATTGATTTCGTGCTTGAGTTCCTCGATAGTCTCCATCAAGTCATTTAATCCATACAGAGGAAAGTAGTGAGTTTGTAATGGCACCAGCACAAAGTTGGAAGCTGTTAGTGCGTTTATCGTTAGAACTCCGAGCCAAGGGGGTGTATCTATGAAGATAAGGTCATAATGATTTGTTAGAAAACTTAACTTACGCTTCAACCTGAACTGCATATCAGCATTCCCAGCAAGATGTAATTGCGCTGCACTCAGTGCTTTGCTTGCTGGTATCAGACTCAGCCCGGATACATTTGTTTCCAAGCCTGTATCAAAGACGCTTGTAGTTGAATCAATGAGCAGATCTGCTGAAGTCAATTCAGTTTCTTCTTCCAACAGATATCGTGTCGCATTTGCTTGAGGATCAAGATCTATCAACAAAACCTTCTTGCCTTCCTGGGCCAAACATGATGAAAGGTTCACTGACAGGTCTGTCTTTCCTACCCCACCCTTCTCGTTTGCTATAGAAATTACAGCGGACACTACTCGCTAACCGATGGTAGTTTATTAGAGCCTAGATGTTTACGACTTTTTAGTTTATGATCAAAAATAGCCCGTTTGTTATGAAAAATAAATCCTCCGCCATGTGTAATGTAATAATCGGACAACTTGGAGATATTTTGTATATAATTTATACCTCCATTCTATCCGCGCTCAAAGCTGCAACATTAATTGAGAGCTCCTTAATCGAAATAAGCTAAAATGGCAAGCACGCAGAAGCAGATCTCCCTCTTCCCAATACTTCTCATTATTTTTATCGGAACCCTAGGTTTCAGTATAGTTCTACCATTCTTGGTTTTTTTGGTCACCGATTTCGGGGGAAATGCGTTAGTCTTTGGAGTTTTAATTGCAATGTATCCTGCCTTCCAATTGGTAGGCGCACCATTACTGGGAAGGTGGTCTGACATTTATGGAAGACGAAAGGTGCTACTCATAAGTCAAGGTGGAACACTAGCAGCGTGGATAGTTTTTCTTGTAGCTCTTTTTTTGCCCCTTGAACCCTTCTTTGATATTGATTCTGCCATACTGGGAACATTCGTAATAACTCTTCCCATGATGGTTTTATTTCTAGCAAGGGCTCTGGATGGCATTACAGGTGGAAATGTTTCAGTTGCAAATGCATACCTTGCCGATGTCACATCAGATAAGGAGAGGAACAAAAACTTTGGGAAGATGGCTATATCATCTAACCTAGGATTTGTCGTAGGTCCTACCTTGGCAGGGCTTTTGGGAGCAACCGTTTACGAGGAAATACTACCAGTGCTGGCAGCTCTATTTCTTTCTGTGATTGCTCTTTTCGTAATAGCATTCAAACTCAAAGAATCAAAGCCAATTGTGATCAAAGAAGAACCCGAGAAGGTAAACGTTAGAAAAGTTTTTGTGCATGAATGCAAAGATTGCTATAAAATAGAAGACCCGAAGAAGATAAGTTTCAAAGATGCGTTCAGAATCAAACATGTGCCATACATGCTGATGCTTTACTTTCTTATCTTCCTAGGCTTCAGTATCCTTTACACATCATTTCCCATTCATGCAGTAGTAGGATTGGAATGGAATGTAACAGATATGGGAGTCTTCTTCGCTTTCCTTGCTGGAATAATGGCAGTTGTACAAGGTCCAGTACTAAGCAAAGCTACGACGAAATTCTCTGACGGGTTTTTGACGTTGATAGGTAGTGTGATTTTGGGCACGAGTTTTATTTTTTTCGTCTCAGATGATTATTCTCTGCTTTACTTTGGTGCTGCATTTTTCGCAGTAGGTAACGGATTGATGTGGCCTTCAGTTCTCTCTATACTATCGAAAGTTGCAGGAAAAGAACATCAAGGTTCTGTTCAAGGATTTGCAGGTAGCTTTGGCAGTCTAGCAAGCATAATTGGTCTGATATTCGGGGGAATCGTGTACGAATGGTTAGGTGCAACTACATTCCTGACAAGTGCAGCAGTAATATTTTCGGTATCCTTCTTGTCTTGTAGACTTCTAAAGATCGTGCCAAAGTAAAGTGATTTTCTTCATTCTTTAGGAATGTTATTAGATAGTTGAAGTGTGGATTAGGTATAGTTACGCATGATCTATCGTTGGCAATGACAAATCGAACACAGACTGATGCTCAGCCCTAAGTTCGATTAGCATAGTTGTCATATTTGTCTATCAGCTCATTAATGACTATACATAATTCATTATGATTAGGAAGTTCTTTCACCGAAAGTGACTTGTCACAATATATGCATCGCCGTAATCTCTTCAACAGGCATCTTGCAATTGGCCTATTTATGTGACCGTATGTGAGACTCTGTTGACAACTAACTAACCTCACGTTAATCTCATAGACGCAATTAGCAGTAAAAAGACCAAGGGATCCGCTAAGCCCAGGGGTAGACGCTCCAAGGCAACTCACTAATATCGGATTTACTTAGCAGACTCGATAGCTCGGTAGAATGTTCCTATCTATAGATAGCTGTATGGATTTGACCCACGTGCTTCAGAAGCTCCTTCTGGTTCTTGTAGAGCGAACTACAGTAGGGACATGATAACTGAGGTGCGCCATATTCTATCTTCTCAATGATATTCAAAACTGATGTTTGGTCAAGATCGCTCTGTAAAGCAATAATGTCTATAGGTATGCCTGAAGAATAGAGGTTCTTAACCATATCCCTCTTTCTAGACTCGATAGCTTCACTAGAAGCTGCCATATAGCCTTAGTTTGTTGATCATGCATAATAATATGTGTAAGAATCTTCCGTAACATAATGTCATTCTTTATGGCATTCGCATATGCAGCCTTCTTTCTTACATAAATGGAAGTTCCATCATAGCGCATTCTGAACTAGCCTTGTGATCTAGCCATTCCTTCATCTTATCAGGAATTAAAAGTCGCCCATACAGATTATTGAAGACTTTATAGAGGGTTAAACATTCAGGATTTATAGTTCATCAGTCATCAGTAATATCAATGACTTTAATGTTGAATTTTCATACACTCTTTATAAGGACTAACAATAACGTCCATCATTTAATTAGTCAAAGATACCGAAATAATCCATGGTATGGTTGATGCATGGAGTCGATAAGTGGCATCTAGACTGTGATCCAACTGGAGGTAAGCATAATTGTATAGCCTCAGTAATGAGAGCAAATGTGAAATTTGAATTGGAGATTTGGAGTGATGAAGGAAAAACTCTTAGAAAGGATTTCAATTCTGTAGCCAATCTTAACGAGTACCTTCGGACGGTCGGACTAGAAGAGCTGCAAATATGACTGAAAACTGAACCTACTATGTATGAATATATTAATGCGTATTAACGTATTCATAACTTATTTATCACCTTGCAGAAGGTTTTATGATTATGATAAATATCAAACTCGAGACCGGATTGGCGTTTGCTTCCATTGGCTTACATGCTATGTTCGTGATATATCTGTCATCCTTTTACTATGCGTTGGGACGCCAAATAGAGGGTCCTAACATTATTCTGTACCCATCACAGCTTCTGCTGGTTGGCATATTCCTTTTTGCCCTGCCAGGTTTTGGTTTGGCTGCTATAACATACATTCTATCAAAAAGAGATGCGCCACGAGTGGCGAGTGTTGTACTCATTGCGCAGGGTATATTGATGCCGCTAGGAATGTTTTACGCTTCAACGCTTGCAGACAACATTAACGAAGAATATAGATCCTTTGAACTTTTGATCATTCCTCAAATATTCTTAGTAGTCGGTTTTGCACCGATAGGACTTGGTGTTCACATTGCGAAGCTGAAGCCAGTGAAGCGAAGATATATGTGACATTACCTTTTTATTGCTACATTCTGGAACACCAAAATAATGAGGGTGCTAGTAACTGGTGGTGCTGGTTTTATTGGGTCAAACATTGCAGAACAAGTTTCTAAAGATCATGATGTTATCGTTCTCGATGATCTTCAATTTGGTGACAGAAAGAACATTGAAAATGTTAATGTTGATTTTGTAAATGGTTCTGTGATGGACTTACCAACTTTGAACAAATTATGCAAGCAAAGCGATTATGTCTTCCATAATGCTGCGATGAGCTCGTCTCCAATGTTCAAGGACAAGCCAAAACTTGGAATGGAGGTGAATGTGATAGGATTCATGAACGTTATGAAGGCTGCACTTGAGAGTGGTGTGAAGAAGGTCATTTATGCCTCAACATCATCTATGTACAACGGTAACCCTTTACCCTTCAGCGAAACACAGCCAATCACAGCCAAGACATTCTATGAAGCATCATTTCGTACAAGAGAGATAGTAGCACAAACCTACTACTATGAAAATAACTTGAGTTCTATAGGATTGAGGTACTTTAGTGTTTATGGACCTAAAGAACTCCATAAAAGACACTATGCCAACAACATCTCGCAGTTCCTTTGGGATATGATGAAGGGTCATTCTCCCTTAATATACGGCGATGGCACGCAAACAAGAGACTTTACCTTCGTGCATGATGTTGTTTCTGCAAATGTGCTAGCGATGAAATCAAATATAGATTTCGGCATCTTCAACGTCGGCACTGGTATAGGAACAAATTTCAACGATCTTGTAGCATTGATCAACAAGATACTAGGTACCTCGATAGAACCCAGATACATTGAAAATCCATTAAAGAATTATGTGCATGACACTATAGCTGACCTATCACTCATATCTAAATCGCTAGGATATAAGCCTCAATGGACACTTGAGAAAGGTGTAAAATCAATTTTTGATTATTACAAAAACATGTGATAATACGAATAAATCAGATAATGAGCTCTTCAGAACCGACTTTATGATCGTCAATCAGTTAGAGAAATTCAACGCTGTAACTTTTACCACAAGATTTATTCAAGGTTATGAGTAGAAGATCGCGTGCTCACCCCTGATGAAATAAAAACTATAGATAAATCTGGTATATGCGATGCTTATGACAAGTGGCCACTGTACTGTAAAATTTCATTTGGGAGAAGCATAAACCTAGATGAAAAATTCTTCGACAATGTAAATTCAATTGTTTTTTCAGGGATGGGAGGTTCTGGTACTACTGGTGACATTCTGGCAGACTGGTTGCGATTGAAATTTCATATTCCTACCTATGTAATGAAAGGTTATCATATACCTGCCTTTGTTAATCAAAATACTTTATTCATAGCGATGAGTGTATCAGGAAATACCGAAGAGACCCTTGCGGCACTGCTTGAAGCCACATCTGCCAATGCCAAAGTTGCGGGCATTTCACAGGGTGGAGAAATGGAGAAGATATGCGGGAAGAAGAATATATTTCATATAAAGATAGAGCAGAGAATTCTACCAAGAATAACATTGCCAGAACTTCTTTATTCTGCACTAAAGTTACTTACATTCTCTCCTTTTCTAAACGACATGCAAAACCAGATTGACGATTCTATCCAAGCGATGGTCGATGTGGGAACAAAGATTCGTAAGGAATGTAGGTTAGAAGAAAATCCGGCAAAGCAGTTAGCAAAATGGATTTTTGGTAAGATTCCAGCTATTTACTGCTCTCCACTACAAAGAGGTGTTGGAATAAGGTTCAAAAATTCTGTAAATGAAAATGCGAAGATAAATGCAATAGCAGGTGAATTACTAGACTCCTGCCACAACGAACTGGTGTCATGGGGGCACACTAACAAGAGTCCAGAGAATGCAATGCTCAAACCACTACTTTTGAGAAGTAAGTTTGATCCGGAAGAAGTGAAAACTAGGTTTGATGTATTCAAGGGGATGTTAGAAAACAATGGTTATCAAGTGGGTGAAATACCATTGCACGGCTCAACGCCACTTGCAAATATAATAACGTCACTGTATATGTTGGATTACGCAGCTATATATCTTGGAATATTGAAGAAGACAGATCCTACGCCAATAACACCAGTATTCGTGTTCAAAGATGAAATGAAGAAACGCTTGGATTATTTTACGAAGTTTATAAAACCTGAACTGAATTAGAAGTATAAGCATTTAAGCAACGAAGGAAAGAGAGCCTCAGTAATTGAACAAGCCAAGTATGCTAGTCAGACGTATGCATGACAATGAGATTACTCAAGTGGTGAAAATATATCTAAAATGTTTCAAAGGAATGAATAAACCAGCACAGGTACGAAAGTGGATTGCCCTTAAACACAACAGTTATCCGATAAACCAGTTTTTTGTAGGAACTCTACAGGGGAAAATCATCGGTTATATAAATTGGGTAGAACTAGGTGGTTTTAGGAAAGAAGCTGTCTTTGAGTTAGACCAAATAGCTGTTACACCTGATTGCCAGGGCAGAGGCCTTGGTAAGATGATCATTAAACAATCATTAAAAGGCGTAGTTTCATATTTGAAGGGCAGAAAATCAGCACTAAAATTGGTAAAGGTGACAACCGGCATTACAAATGAAGCGCAAAAACTCTATAAGGATGCCCTTGATGCGAAGCCTGTTGCAACCATTCCTGATTTTTTTAGAACTGATGAAGTGATTTTGGTAGCACGAAGAAGAGATCTTACTTTGTTCTAGCCATTATACTTTTCCTAACTTTCTAATATATTGCTTATACGCTTTCATGTAGGACTTTTTGTTCCCTATATCGATAAAACCGCTGTTGATCAAGTGACCATAGATTCGTTCATTAGCCTCTAATGCCTTGATAAACACCTTATCCATTCCAGTGGCAGCATTTTTCTTTATACATCGTAAAAATTTCGGTTCCATAGCATAGCATCCTATATTTATTAGCCCATTGAATTCGGGCTTTTCGTTCCATGACTTTACCCTTTTAGATCCATTTATTTCAATAAAACCATACCTCAGTTTTTCACTGTACCTGATAAGCACCATGGTTACCAATGCCTTCTTTGCTTGGTGTGTCTTTTTCAATTTACGAAGATCAAATTCATAAATTGAATCCCCATAAATGCAAATAAAAGGGTCGTTCAGGAATTTTTCAACACTCTTGAGCTGACCTGGCGTACACAATCTTAGCATCAAAAATGCTACCATCACCGAAATAATTTTCAATTGTTTTCCCAAGATAACTTACACAGATCACTATGTCTCTCATATTATTCCTTCCTAGCCACGTAATAATATGCTCCAGTAACGGTTTGTTGCCGAGTGGAAGCATGGGTTTTGGCATGAACAATGTATATGGTTGCAGTCTGGTACCCAAACCCCCAGCAAGTATAACAGCTTTCACAAGCTAGATTAAGTGTATAAGTATTTAAAATATAATGAAATAACTCAGATTTTGTATTTGAGTAAAATCGAAATAACTCTGTTGCATACTTGGGTGGGATTTTTCCCAAAAATAAGAATCATGGGCTCCTTACCCCAGTCACCCATATGATATATAACGTCTGGAACGGCACTGATTTTTGATACTGCCTGATCTATTCCCCATTTCACACTCGCCCCTTCTCTAGATTTTACTTCTTCTGGTTCAATCCTTCTATCATAACTTGATACCTGCAATCCCAGATTCTTGCAGGTGGTGATTATCCTTTCATCATACTTTATGTTTATCGCTGATCTCATGGATTTATCATGGTGCATAATTGCTACTACTGCTGATGCAACATGTTTAGATGCACCAAAACCAACACTGCTTGCAGCTTTTCCTTTTTTGCCCAACCTTACTATTCTTCCTCTTACTGCAGCTATATGATCAAGAGACTTTGCGTTAGCTGCCGCATACACTATATTGGTCTGCGACTCTGGTATTAGATTGCCGAAACTTTCAGTATCTTCAAGCAAACATACCGCTCTGTGAAGAGATCCGAGCAAATTGTTATGGTGTATAATTATGTCAAAGCTAGGAACACTGATCCCTTTGCCTATTTTCAGTGCATTTACTATAGCAGTTCTAACAAATTCGTTAGCTTTCCTAGTCGCATCGACAACATTCTTTCCCTTTGCAATCTCTGCTGTTAACGCAGCCGAAAAGGCACAACCAGCGCCATGTAAACCCTCATTCCTAATTTTCTCATTCGTAAACTCAATGAATTTTTTTCCATCATAGAGTATGTCCATGGAATACTTGCCTTGCATATGCCCTCCCTTCAGGATCACACTTTTTGGGCCAAGTGCAGCGATCTTCTTTATGGCGATCTTACCATCCTCTACATTATGAATCTCCATATTTGCAAGTTTCTCTGCTTCCATACGATTGGGTGTTATAACTTCTGCCATGGAAACCAGTCTCTTGACAAATGATGCGTAAGCGTCATGCCTAAGCAGACTAGCACCTGTGCTTGCCTTGAATAAAGGATCCAATATTAGAGGAACCTGTAAACCTTTTAGTACCAATGCTACAGAATTTATGATCTCCTTGCTGTAAACCATCCCAACCTTTATTGCATCTATATCTATGTCATTTAGCACCGCATTGATCTGTGCTCTTATCATCCTAGGTTCAATTGTTCTAATCATACTAACACCTCTGGTGTTCTGTGCAGTTACCGCTGTGATAACACTCGTTCCATAAACTTGGAAGTTTGAAAACACTCTTAGATCGGCCTGTATCCCTGCGCCAGAACTTGTGTCAGAACCAGCTATTGTAAGGGCTTTTGCCATCTATTTGATTAAAAACAGTCCCTAATAATTTGCTATTTGTAGTAAATCAGTATGGGCTTTTCGAAGGTTGTAGCAGTAGCAACTACCAAGCCGAAATTATGATCTCAAGGATGTTTTCAATCCATGCATTTTTATATTTTATCAATCCTACTCTTTCCAGTGATTGAATGGGTACTCAAATGAGTAGCGCTCGAAGGGGAGTAGCAACAGAAGAGATGAAGAAGGTGGCTGAAGTTGAGGAGATGGAACTAGACATTTTGATGCGGAGAATAGCAAACGGCTCTATCATTATTCCCAAGAATAATGTAAGGAAGACTCCCATTAAGGTTGTAGGTATAGGCAAGGGTCTTACTACAAAGGTGAATGTGAACATAGGAACCTCAACTCTAAAGGTAAACCTTGAGGAAGAAGTCCAAAAGGCTAAGGTTGCTGTGAAGCATGGTGCAGACACCATTATGGACCTCAGTGATGGCGGTGATCTGGATCTTATAAGACATACTTTGCTCGAGGCAGCACCTATACAGTTTGGTTATGTACCGGTGTATCAGGCGTATACCCATGCGGTGAAGGTACATAGAAACCCGTTGGCAATGGATGAGGATGATTATCTTAACGCGTTTGAGAATTGTGTTAAAGATGGAGTAGATTACACTACCATACATTCTGGTATCACGAAAGAAATTGCACAACGATTGATGAAGGTAAAGCGTCACGGTGGCATAGTTAGCAAAGGTGGAACAATAACTGCAGCCTGGATGTTGAAATATGATCAGGAGAACCCGTACTACAAACACTTTGACTATCTTTGTGAAATAGCTAGAGAGTATGATGTAACATTTAGCCTGGGTGACGCTTTAAGACCGGGTTCGATACTCGATTCCCATGACGAACTTCAAATCGCAGAAATGATCAATGTTGGAAGACTTGCGAAGCAGGCCCATGAAAAGGATGTGCAGGTTATGATAGAGGGGCCAGGGCATGTGCCATTGAACGAGGTTGCGCCAAATGTTAGACTGGCTAAATCGTTAATTGGTGAAGTCCCCTATTATGTATTAGGACCATTGGTAACTGATGTAGCAGCGGGTTATGATCATATTGCAAGTGCTATAGGTGCTGCAGTCTCTGCGGCTGAAGGTGTAGACCTACTTTGTTACCTTACACCAGCAGAGCATCTTGGATTACCTACTCCAGAGGAGGTTAAGGAAGGTTTGATTGCTTACAGGATAGCAGCACATGCTGGCGATCTTGTAAAGTTGAGAGAACGGGTTATAAAATGGGACAGAGAGATAACTGAAGCTAGACGGACTCTGAATTGGGAAAAACAGATCTCGCTTGCAATAGACCCAGAAGAAGCTGCCAGAATACATAACAGGGAAGGACAACATGAAGGCAACAGCGTTCCCTGCACTATGTGCGGTTCTGCATGTGTGTACATAGTGCTACCGCAACAGAGAGAGTATAAGGAACCAAAGCAATGATTGCTAAACGGTACACGAATTTCATAAGCTTTCTGATCATTGTTTGATTACAGCTACAAATTCTGTTGTTACCATACCCTTCTAGCACCTTTACTATCGATAAATGAATTCCAACTCCAAAAAAACATGTTCATGATAGAGATATAAAAGACCGTGATGGTGTCATAATTAATGTCAGGCAATATAATTGGTGAACGCTTCGTTGCTGTGAGTTTTGGTGAAAGCCACGGAAAATGTATAGGCGTGGTTGTTGACGGTTGTCCGGCAGGTTTGCCTATCAGTGAAGTAGATGTACAGAGCAAACTTGATCTGAGGAAACCAGGTCAATCAATAGTTACGACGCAGAGAAAGGAGGAAGATAGAGTTGAGATACTTTCTGGAGTACTCAACGGTAACACTACTGGAGCACCAATATGCATGCTAATACGGAATAAGGATTCGGATTCTAGGCCTTATGATCAGATAAAAAACACTCCAAGACCTGGTCATGCTGATTACCCTGCAATGATGAAGTATGGAGGCTTCAATGACTACAGGGGTGGTGGACGGTTTTCTGGCAGGATAACGGCAACGTTCGTAATGGCAGGTGCGATTGCTGAGAAATTACTGCGACAGATTCTAGGCATAGAAATTCTTGCATACACTTTGGAAATAGGGCCTATAAGAGTCAACAACTTGTCTATAAGTGATGTAAGAAAGCTGCGTTATTCGAATGAGGTCCGGTGTCCCGATCCAGCGGTGGCAGAGAGGATGAAAGAAGCAGTAGTAAAAGCTAAAAGTGATGGCGATTCGTTGGGTGGTGTAGTTGAATGCACAGCATTGAATATGCCAATTGGTCTTGGTGAACCCGTGTTTGGTGCCTTGGAATCTGATCTTAGTAAAGCATTGTTTGCGATACCAGCTGTTAAAGGTGTTGAATTCGGCTCAGGTTTTGAAGGCACGAAGAGGAGAGGATCCGAAAACAATGATATTTACACGATTGAAAATGGTAAGATTGTTACTGTGTCTAACAACTCAGGGGGAATACTCGGAGGTCTATCAAATGGCATGCCGTTATTGCTAAGAATTGCATTCAAACCAGCTTCATCGATTGCGAAGAAACAGCAATCAGTTGACGTGCAGAGTATGGAGCAGACGGAAATGACTGTGCCAGGAAGGCATGATCCTTGTGTGGTTCCGAGAGCACCGCCAGTCGTAGAAGCGATAGTTGCAATTATCCTCGCAGATCATGCGATAAAGTATGGGTTGATTCCTCCCGTGCTCAAGAGGTAGGTTGGATGGATGAGCTCGAGAATCTGAGGCGGCAGATAAGAGAAGTAACTGCAGAAATTATGAAATATGCTAAGAAAAGAATGGAAATTGCTAAAGAAATTGGCGAGATAAAAAATAAGAGGAGTCTTGATATTGTTGATGAAAAAACAGAGGATGAATTGCGTAAATCAATCGTGCAATTATGCACACAGATAGATCTTGAGCCTGATGTTGGAATAAGGTTGCTCAACGTATTACTTAACGAATCAGAGAGAGTGCAGCTGAAAAGAAAAACGCCGACAACTGTATTCACTAAAGCAAAACAACTTGAAAAGGAAGGCAAGAAGATAATTCATCTAGAGGTAGGCGAACCTGATTTTGTGCCGCCTGCGGCTGTCAAAGATGCATTGACTGATGCGATAGAAAAGGGACATTACCATTATACAGAGCCTAGGGGAGTACCAGAACTCAGAGAAGCGCTGGCAAGATCGTTGAACAAAAAGTTCAATTCGTCTGTGCGTGAAGAGCAGGTAATAGTTACAGTTGGGGGAAGGTTTGCCGTTTTCCTTGCAATATCATCCGTGATAAACCCTGGCGATGAAATAGTCGTAGTTGAACCGGATTGGCCTGCATATAGGGACTGTGCTGAACTTGTGAATGCAAAGTTACGGGTCTTGCACACAACACTTGAAGACAAATGGGTGCCTGACTTAGGCAAGCTGGAGAAGATAGTAAACAAGAATACGAGAATGATGATAATAAATTCTCCGAATAATCCAACCGGGAAGGTTCTTGATGAGCAAATTCTAGAAAAAATAGTAACTATAGCAAAGGACAATAAACTCATTCTTATGAGTGATGAAGTATATGCAGATTATTCGTTTAACAAATTCACCAGTATTCTTGATTACAACTATGATAGCAGCATAACAATATCGTCGTTTTCAAAGGGGCCAGCGATGACAGGCTTTAGAGTTGGTTATGCAGTAGCTAACACAGACATAATTTCTAGGATGGGAAAACTGCAGGCCGTTGCACTGACCAGCGTAGCAGAGCCAATGCAGTACGCTGCTTTGAATGCATTAGAAAACAATAATGTGAAGGAAAATGCCAAAGCAATGAAAAGGCGTTTATCCTTGATTTCTAATAGGCTCAAGAAGATGCCGGTTTCATTTGTTGAGCCTGAAGGTGCAATGTATGTTTTTGCTAGAGTTGATCTTGACAGATTCAATGCCGATCAATTTACTGAAAAAGCTCTTGATCAAGGCCTAGCACTAACACCTGGAAGTGCTTTTGGCAATTATCCCAATTTTTTGAGAATATCTGCAGGACGGCATGAAGATATGATTGAAGAGGGGCTGGATATTTTGCAGCGCTCACTCCATTATGAACATTATAATTAAAAAGGACTGGTTATGAATGGCTGGTATGCATGTTACAGTTATAGGTGCAGGTGGAAAGATGGGCACTTGGTTCACAAAGTATTTTGTGAAGCAGAAGCACAAGGTCTTTGTACATGACACCACTAAGCAGGCGTTAAATAAATTAAAAAGATTGGGAGTAAATACTGTTGATGATTTGAAATTTGCTTTAATGAATTCAGATATTGTTGTTGTATGTGTGCCAATAAATTCAACTAAACGTGTCTTACTTCAAGTTTCTAAGTTTATGATGATTGGTGCTACACTCATCGAGATCTCTTCTATAAAGCACGAATCTCATAGGGCACTCTCTGAGATTGCAAGTATGTATAAGTTGAAGCCCTTGTGCGTTCATCCGCTGTTCGGCCCCGGCGCTGAAGATATCAAGGGTATGAAGGTCGCTTTGGTTCCAGTGTTAGACGCTCACGCAGAATTAAGAAATGCAAAGAAGGTCCTCCGTGGTGCATCATTGGTTACGGTCGATGTTAAAGATCATGATAAAGTTGTTGCACTAGTGCTGGGAGTTACGCATTTAAACAATACCATCCTTGCAAAGATAATATCTGACGAAAGAGAACCTGGTAGATTAAAAGAGATTGCAGGTTCAACATATAGGGTGCAGTCACTTCTTACGGAGAGCATCATGAATGATGAGCCAGAACTGTTTACTTCCCTGCTCTTTTCGAATTTGTATATGAATAGGTATGCAAGGAACCTCCTTGAAGCTACACAACAGTTATGCAACTATGTTCTAAATGAAAATCCTAAAGGACTTTCTAAGGCATATAGGAAGATACGGGAAAGGCTGTCTCAACAGGTTAACCTTCAAAAGTCATACCGAACAATGTATGAAGTGCTTAAGATGCTCAAGTGATCATGAAGAAAAAAGAAGTGGTAACCGTATTCTTGATTCATGAAGGCAAGATTCTGATCCTTAGAAGAAGCAGAAATGTCAGTACGATGAGGCAGAAATGGGCGGGGATAAGTGGCTATGTTGAAGGCAACGAAGAGGTACTAGAACGTGCCTTCAAGGAAATAAGAGAAGAGACTAGTTTGTCAACTAATGAAATAGAACTTGTTAAGACAGCTAAATCATTAGAAGTCCTTGACAAGGAACTTGATACTTTATGGATAGTCCATCCTCACTTGGTTAAAACATCAAGAACAGCTGTAAAGCTTGATTGGGAACATGATCAATATCGTTGGATCGATCCTGCTGAAATAGCAAATTATGAAACTGTTCCGATGTTAAAAGAAACCCTACAGACCTTGTTGCAATAAGGTGTTACTTTAGTCATAAATCAGAATATGGTTTAAGACAAATCAACTTTATCTAACAAAAGGCTTACGTCAGAGTGGGCACCCATTACAGCGCTTTAAGCATATGTTTCACATTAAGACATTTTAATGGTGACACCTAACTTTCGCAAGTCATTTATGAAGTTAGGATAAGATACATCTACGGATTCTAACCCATCAATAACACATCTGTCCGTTAGAAGTGATGCAATACAGAATGCCATAAATAATCTGTGATCGTTGTAGGCATTTAGACTTGCATTTTTTAGTTTGTCTGAAACTTTTATACTCAAGCCATCTTCAAACTCTTCAACTTTCGTTCCAAGTTTCCTAAGTTCTCTAGCGATGTTCGCAATTCTGTCTGTTTCCTTGATCCTTGTATGCGCTACTCCATGTACAGTCACCTTATCCTTGGCCTTTAACGCCAGTATCGAAACGACTGGCAGGAGATCAGGATTGTCACGCAGATTGAAGCTATCACCCTCGAGCTTCTCGGGGGCTTCTACCTTAACACTACCCTTAGCTCTATCCATCTTTATGTAAGCACCCATATCGTGTAGGATATCAACGATCTTCGCATCAGCCTGTGGTAATTCAAAGTTCAAATTGGAAACAGTGACTTCACCAGCTAGTGCCCCTGCAGCAAGCATAATTGCCGCACTCGAAAAGTCACTTGGTACCTCAAAGTTTACTGGTTTATACTGCTGGCACTTTACTATGTATTTAGTGTAGTAGTTGTTCTCTACCATCACACCAAATCGTTGCATCGTTGCAAGTGTCGCATCTATATAGGGTCTTGAGACCTGCTCACCTTTAACAGATACCTCTACATCTTTGTCAGCGTATATACAGGAGATCAGTAATGCTGAGATGAACTGACTTGATACATCGCCATCGATTTCTGCGTATCCTCCTCTTATACCACCGCCCTTTACAACTATGGGAGGCATTCCATTTGTAGAGGTAGAATCTACACCGAGATCTTTTAGCGCATCCAGTAATGGTTGCATAGGCCTCTTACGTAGGCTTTCGTCACCCGTTAAAGTTGTTCTGCCATCTTCCACTAGCCCGGACATTGCGATCATTATTCTTATGGTGGTGCCTGAATTTTCAGCATCTAGGTTCCTATTACCAGCGTCGAATTTGTTCCTACCAGAAATTGCAATGTTTCCATCAGTTTGTGTAAGATTAGATCCAAGTTTTTTACATGCATTTATTGTTGCTAGAGTGTCTCTAGCTATTAGTGCATTTGTTACCATTGATTCTCCAGTTGCAAGTGAAGCAATTGCTATTGCCCTATGTGTATAACTCTTGCTCGTAGGACATGTTACGGTACCACTAATTTTGGATCTATTTACTTCTACGCTAACCAACTACCTTCGCCTTTTTATTGTTAACTTTAGCGACAACTACCTTACCGTCATATGCATTCCAGCACTTAACAATACCATCGAGTCGCCATTCTTGTGCTACCGCAGCTATAGCTGGTCCATTACCGCTTACACTTGCGGCCAGTGCACCCCTCTCAACAGCTTCCTTGATTGGTTTATACTGCATTGCTAATCCAGCCGAAACGAGTATTCCGTTAAGCATCATCGCTTCCCAGTATTCCGCATTTCTCGCTAGCTTGAAAGCCTCATCAAAATATTTTGATAGCATTCGTAATCGCAACGGGTCAGTGCGCTTAGCTTTCTTTGGCACAAAAATTATAGCATAAAGATCGTTAGGAGCTTCTTCATGCCTTATCAATTGCCTCTTCGAATTATCAGTTACAACAAATCCACCAAAGTATGTTGCACAGGCATCATCAAATGCCCCAGTTATGGTAACCTTGGCGTCAAAAGAGGCATCAACAGCTGTATTAACAACTTGAAGATCGTTCAATTTCCCTTTTACAAGTTTTAAACATGCCAGTGATACTGCATTCGATACAGCGCTAGAACTCTTAAGACCATAACCTACCGGAATTTCCGAATTGACAATTACCTTTACATTATACTTTTTTAACATTTGCTTCGGAACAGCTCTTCTTACGACCGCTTTTATCAGATTGTCATCCCTGAACTCCCCTTTTGGCTTGAATATTATACCGGTCCCATTAGAAAATGCGACTTTTGCATTTACTTTGAGTGAAATTCCCAACGCAGAACCATTCCCACTCGCTATAGCGTTCACAAGTGATATCGCACCATGTACAGTTGCATTAGCTGATTTCATTATCTATCAACCTATGAATAGCTAGCGACGTCATTCAATACTATCGTCCAATAGACCATAAATTAATGCTTATCTTTGTCATCCGATAAACTAGCTAGACAAATTCTCCAATCAATGTTTTCTTCATCACATCTCTAGGAGCTTCCCTTTGCTTCCATATCTCAAATGATTTTGCACCCTGCTCCAGCAACATCTCATATCCATGAATAACAGTTGCTCCTGCTTTTTCAGCACTCTGTATGTCTCCATCGGTCTGTATACCAGATCGTACACTACAGTCTTGTTGCTGATATGTTCAGCTGTAATTCTGCTAGCTTCTAGGTTCATACCAATGGGTGTTGCGTTGACTATAAGATCTGCAATTGGTGCATACTTAGTTACATCGCGAAGGATTACCAATTCACATTTAATATTTGATCTATTACAAATATCATTAAGTGTTTGTGCCTTTTCCAAGCTCCTGTTTGCAATTAAAATGTTAGCTATATTTTCGTCTAAAAGTGCTGTGACAACTGCCCTTGCAGCACCGCCAGCACCCATCAACAAGACTGTCTTGCCTTTCAAATCAATCTTCCTTCTTTTTAGGGGTTCGACGAATCCATAGATGTCAGTATTGTAGCCCCTGAATCTACCCTTTTCATTTTTCACAGTATTCACAGCACCTATCTTTGTACAGGTATCATCAAGTTCGTCAAGCAAGGACATTATGGTAATCTTATGGGGCATTGTCACATTGAAGCCCGCGATGTTTGATTTCCTTAAAGATGCTAATCCAGCTTCCAGTTCATCTTTTGCAATCCTAAATGCAATATAGACGCAATTTAGCCCCAATGACTTGAAAGCTGCATTGTGCATTGCAGGTGAAAGCGAATGGTCTACAGGATCCCCAATAATGCAATAGGTTTTAAGAACATCATTTGATGACATTTATATCACTAGCTTACACATCATTTATGAGCTTAAGTATGTCATTGAAATCTTGCCTTTCCTTCCATGTGTTATAATCATTTAGTTCGGGCTTTTCCTTCTCAAGTTTTTCATATATTGCTAGCATCTGCTTTATGGAGAGTTGTCCTGGGGCCAGTGCCTTTGCAAGACTCGCGTAAGTGAATATTGCACCCGCATAGGTGCATAAGACTCTTGAGAGTTTACCGTGCTCCCCCATGCAGAATGCAATTAGATTTAGGTTTGAAGTCATGGCATATTCATATAATTTCAATATTGAAATGCTGTCATTCAAGCTCTTTGCCATGGTAACTATCTTTATGTTGTTGCTATACTCTTTCATCTTGTTAATCATATTTACAAGTTCACCTTTACTTGGTGTCTGCTGAAAGTTATGCCATGATACCAACGTATCACAATTTAGTGCTGTAAATTGATCATGCAAATCCTCATTCTCCTTCATAGTGTTGTATTCAATATCCAATAACTTAGGTGTGAATGTTGCCAGTCGTCTCAGTGTAGTTATCCTATCTAGTTCTGTACCAGCATATTTGCCACCTTCATTGTTTGCTCTGCATGTGAATACCGATTTTTCTTTATAATTTAGAACAACCTCTAGAGCATCATTCATTACCGATCTATCTAAGAAGTCGAATCTAACCTCAATAAAGTTGGCATTGTTGTTTACAGATTCATTGACCATGTTTTTCAATAAGTTGATGTCGTTTGTACCTATAGAAACACATATCTTGTTAGTGCCCACAGTTACCCATTGATTTTAGGAATTAAATGCTTATTGTACTAGATATAGTAAAATTTTGCAATTCACTCTTGTTAGTGTGTGTAATTATGTGGTTTAGTATCACGTGAACTATGTATCTAGGTATATTGAGTTGGCTACAACATAATGATGATCATTTTATAACATCAATAGGAACTCTGATAACGTTACCTCTCGCTTCGACTTCCTTAAACACCATTGCCTCAAATTTGTATATTTTCGTATCCTCATAAAACCAGCAGTCTGGCATTGTACCAGCCTTGATGCATGTTTCACACAAAAAACGTTCCTCATCCCATCCATATTCAATTGGCACCTGCGGCAATAATAAACCAGAACCATAGCGCCAGTATACGATCAAACCATCCCTGCCAACTTTTATCCTTTCCTTGTACTCTCTAGGATCCTTAACTATGATCAATTCAGGCTTAGTCAACACACTTATTTCAAGTGTAATACTATCCAATTCTTCCTTTTCTACAGGCTTGAACCGAGGATCATCAGTAGCAGAAGCAATTGAAGCATTTATCACAGCCTCGTACAAGATCTTTTCGGGCATTGGAAATCCAATACATCCCCTAAGTTCTTCTGACTTGTTTCTAATAGAATTAAGTGTAACAAATACGCCTGCCTTCTCATTATACTTCTTTGCAATACTTTCTTGCACAGTTATTCTAATATTTTTAATCAGGTAATTTTCTATAGCCTCTCTTGCCAGTTTCACTAATTCTGCTCCATCCTGTTCACTAAGATGCATTGCCCAACCTCCTCTTCACGGTTAGCGCAAATTCCTTCAGTTTCTTCATATGACTGCCCTCCCAGTAGACCTTGTTACATTGTTTACAAAAATAGAATCTTTCATGGATGTTCAACACTTGATCAGGAATTAGTTTATTTATAGAATTTTTATCTCGTATATCTAGCATTCCATTACATAGTGGGCATCTGGATTTGTCAGGTAAGAATTCAACATAATAAATTCCACTGTTTTTCAACACATGTACCATGTCATCTACATTGCCTGAGCCATTTAATAGTACACCACTTACACCTGCGTTCATTGCTCTTTGAAACAACTTTTTATCGCATGTAAGCAATACCCTACCTTCTTGCTTTCCAATTTCAATCAGCCTCTCATCATTAATGTCATTGTAATAAAGAGTGTCGAAACCAAACAGCCGTAACTTTCTAGCTAAATTTCCCAACATGCCGTCAACAACAAAACGTACAGAGCTCATAACTGTTCTCTAGAAGGAACCTCTCCCCTGACACTCATGATCATGCTTACCTATTCTTACTTTTAACCATTTTGTTGTAAAGTGATGTCACCGATAGATGTTTGTAATATTTTGCATCCTCCACTTGGCAGAAACCGGATTATGTCATCAAGATCCAGATCCTTGGCAAGTTCAACAAGTTCGTCGTCAACAGTTTTCACAAATTCTGCCTTGATTTTTTTTGCAGCATCCGATGTACTGGAACTATTTGGTGTGATCAAAACATAAACCAAGGAATTCTTTTTAACTGAATCGGGAGAACCGCATATAACCTTAATCACTTGCTTTGCTTTTACCAGCCCAACTGCAAGTTTCAACTCGATGCCCCTGATATAATTGCGCTTTCCTTCGATCACAAACGACCCTTTGGGAAGGTACTGTCCACTTGGGGCCGCCTTCTTTACCTGATCTGCATGCACCCAGTAGGCATCCGCAGTTGCCAAACCTTCCTTCCATGCCCTGCTGAAACTCACAGTTGCCTGTGCAACCTCGCTTATACTGCGCAATTCATCGCCCTTTGCATTCTTCAGTATAAAAAAAGGGGAGCCATAAACTTCTGCATGAAACACTATGTCATTGTCCGTCAAATGTCTTCTTACCACTGCTGAATTCGATGATGCGTCTCTCCCTCCAACTGCAAGCAACCTCTCTGTAGTAAAAAACCATCTGTAACGTTCATACCAATCTTTGCTTACAGGTTGTTTCATTTTCACCTTTTGCCTTGCAACATCAGATTGATGCTTCATACTTTCAAGTTCGATCAGTAACTTTATCTTTGCTTCATCGATAGATTTTATGCCATTTTCAAGTTCCTTTGCCCTATCATATATAGTAGACACTATTGAAGGAATCTTCGAATTGTTGATAGTGATCTTCTCACCCATAATGTTTAACACCCTAGAACCAGCCCTTTCTTCCAACATAAGATCACTCTTAATCAATAGTTCATTTACAGATGGATCAGTTACACTGCTCACACCACTTCTGGTCAGATTCATCAGTCGATTGGCAAATTCACGTATGAATTTCGATTTTTCAATCAACGTTTCCTTTGCTTTCTCCTGTTCTTCTAGTGCTCTTTCGAGATCACTTATTTTGTTTTCAAACTTGCCACTCTTTATGCTCTCGCCAGCCTTCTTAAGATAGTTGCTAAGAACTATATCAACAGCTTCCATGTAAGTATTAACAGGCTCAACTGATCCTAAGTTTTGAAGTAGTACTGGTGAAGCGTCTATGGCAACGTTATCCTGCATAACCAGAACTGGTTTATGGTTACCATTGCAAACATCAGCAACAAGATTTACTGTTTTGCTATAAAGCATTTTTACATCTTTCTGACTCAGTTCTCGACCCCTAGTATTCAGGTCAACAGAAGATGAGTGAATTATTTCTTCAACAAATTTTTTTGGTAGAGCGATGTTCCTGCCAATCCAGCGGGCAACATCAAGGTCAGATGAGCACAACCTCAGCATATCATCAGGCTTCAGGCCAAGCACATCGATTCCACGTTTTGGTGGTTGTGCGTATTTTATACCGACTTTCAATACCCTATGCCTTACCTCTATTGGATTTAGTATTGCAAGTATATTCATAGATTCATCAGACAGAATCATGTTGCCGCCTCCAAAGAATTCTGCAATTAAATGTCTAATTGTGTCACCAAGCATAAACTTCAGCATAACTATCCTTTCACTTCCAAATTGTTCAATATCGACTATTTTTGTACGTATGATTTCATTTCTTAAAACATTAAGGATCCTGCTATGTTCAATAGAATCGAACTTGAATTTGCTAATCCATATTCCCTTGCCTGATATTATCAAGAGGATGTCTGGCCCAGTTGGGTGGTGCAGCTTTAATTGAATGGAATCTCCAGTAAGACTATAAACATTGCTAACATAATATCCATTACAAATCTTATTCTTTATTTCGTTTACAAGATACCGTAGTTCTATACCAGATAGTTCCATGTTCTTTGCATACAAATTCCAAGATTATTATGTTACGCCCTACCAAAACGAAT
>JBHICO010000012.1:0-27663 GCA_046759645.1 Nitrososphaerales archaeon | reverse complement strand
CCTCGTATCCCTTTAGAGCCTTCATGGCCTTTGATGCATAAAATCTAGCCATTTTTCTAACATCATCATCAACACCAATGCTGGCAAGAACATCTACAGCTGCCCTTAATTCTATGTTGGTAGCCTTTCTGGAGCCAAAGACTTTCAGTATTCTATCCTTATCTTCACCCTTTGCTTTCTTTATTGCCAGAAGTATAGGCAAGGTCTTCTTCCCTTCTCTGATATCATTCCCAACTGGTTTCTTCGTTACTTTGGGATCACCAGCAACTCCCAGAAGATCATCCACTATTTGGAAGGCTATTCCCATGTTCCTACCATATGCTCCTAAATTTTCAACATCGCTCTTGCTTGCAAGTGCACATATAGCACCTAACTCACAGGAAGCAGAAAACAATGATGCCGTCTTCTTACTTATCATATTGATATATTGCGATTCCGTTGAAAATTTGGTTTTTGAAGCCATATCAACATCCAGTGCCTGCCCTTCGCTTAGATCGAGGCAGCTCTGTGATAATCTATAGACCAGTTGAGATATTACAGCATCGGGCAACCCCGCTTTCTTTCCATGCTGCGTTACCAACTGATATGCCTTGGAGAATAGTACATCGCCCGCAAGAATTGCCAACGGCAATCCATAGTACTTGTGTACTGTTGGAACGTTATGCCTGACTTCGTCCTTGTCCATTATATCATCTTGTACAAGTGTGAAATTATGTATCATCTCCACAGCAGCAGCTACTGGCAAGGCGCGTTCAACCTTTCCGCCAAGCACTTCGCAGCTCTTGATCACCATGAAAGGCCTGAGCCGTTTCCCTCCACTCTTCACGTAATGTGATGAGGCCAGGTATAGTTCTCTCGGCTTACCTTGAAGTATTGAAAGTATAAGCTCATTCACACGCGATGCTGTATATTCTAAATGTTGCTGCAGACTCATTTATTTGACCCACTCTGCCAATGGACCTGTTATATTATGCCTTGTCATTTTGAGTGCCTTTACGTCTTTAGCACCAACCAAGTACATCGTACTCTTTAATTCATTCAACAAGAGGTTAGCAAATTGCACTACAGCTTCTTTTGATACAGCTGCCTGTTTCAGGAATGGCAGTGCCATCGCGCACATATCAGCTCCTATGGTAAGGCACTTTGCTACGTCAAGACCATTTCTCAAACCTCCTGACGCTACCAATGGCAACTGTGCTGATTTCTTAACTTCAATTAAACTAGCAGCTGTAGGTATACCCCAATCCCAGAACATCTCTCCCAGGTGCGCTTTCAACTCATTCCCCCTCGATTCTGCCCTGAGTTTTTCAACTCCAGCCCAGCTAGTACCACCTGAACCTGCAACATTAATAGCTTTTACACCTACGACTTGTAACTTGAGCGCCACTTCTCTTGATATACCTGCTCCCACCTCTTTCACAATAACTGGAATACTCAAACTCTTCACTAGATCTGCTATTTTTTGATAAACGCCTTTGAACTGTGGCTCCCCTTCTGGTTGCACGAGTTCCTGTAAAGGATTAAGATGAACCACAAGTGCGTTTGCATTTATCATATCGATCAACTGCTTCGCTTCATCTATAGTCAATCCTTTCGCTAATTGAGCTCCTCCAATGTTTGCAATCAGGAACACATTTGGTGCATGCTTCCTGGCAATTGAATAAGTGTCAGCCAGTTCCTTGCTCTTCAGTCCAGCCCTCTGGCTTCCTAAACCCATTCCAATTCCCATTTCTTCAGCTGTTTCGGCCAATCTCTCATTGATCTTGGCTGCTTCAGGAGTACCTCCAGTCATTGAATCAATTATCAATGGTGAAAGGAATTTATGATTCAGAAAGGTCGTAGAAGTGTCGATCTCATCAAAGTTCAGTTCGGGCAAGGCATTATGGATAAATTGCACATACTCCAGATATGTCGATGTTGTCTTGGCTTGTACTTCTCTGCTTAATGGTACCTTTAAACCTTCCAACTTCCTTTCCTTGATTATATCGATGTCAGACTGTCTAGTCACCTGTTTACACCCCTTACGAGAGTGCCTTCAACTTTTTTGTTGTTCAGAGCAGCAACTACCCTCTCGGGTTTTAATCCATTCACCATTAACACATCTATCCCCAGTCTTGCTATCTTAAATGCTTCCCTCATCTTCCTACTAATTCCCCCTGTAACATCAGCAGTGGGTACATTGCTGATCTTCGCTTCCTTGAAAGCAATGATCTCTCTTACAACTTCTTTTCTTCTCATATCACTGTAAACGCCATCTACATTCATTGCAAATACAACAATGTCAGGTCTCAATTCTTTTGCTAACATCGTCATAAGAACATCACCAGATAGAATGTAGTATGAATTATCACGATAGTTTAGAACATCGCCATACGTTACTGGTATAAGTTTAGTTTTTGCGAGTTGCATCAGCTCATTTATTTTGCTTTTGATACCTTTAGTTCCATACAATAGTGATGACGGTGATACGCTGTACGGATTGAGTCTGTTCTTTACCATTATCTTCACTATGTAACTGTTGAGTTCAACCATCGAACTCTTTACTAAAGACACACCATGTATGTCATATCTTGCTGGTTTCGTATGCATATCAAACTTTACAGAATAGTAATGCCCAAAGGAACCCCCACCATGAACTACTATTAATGGCATCTTCACCGTACGAAGGCTCTCGCTTATTCTTTCTATTGCATTTTTGTTTACTGAAATGGGTCTATCTTTGAATGTAATAACAGAGCCTCCGAGTTTCAGAAGGGCTAAAGCCATTTACAAACACTCATTCTAGAACACATTTAAAGTTTCACCACATCAATTATTTTACAACAACACCTTTGCGTTCTAATTTAGTTACAAACACTTCATACCTTTTCATTTCTTTTATTATCTTGTTTTTTGAATGCTTGTTTGCTAACACTATGATGCATCCACCACCACCTGCACCAGTCATCTTCGCACCCAAGGCTTCATTACGCAACACGCTCTCTACCAATTTGTCTAACACATTTCTTGAGACACCCAATCTACGAAGCAGAGAATGGTTTAGCGTCATAAGGGCACCAAGTTCACTATAATCTCGGCCTTTTATTGCCTTGAGTGCCTGCACAGTAATATCTTGACTCATGGCAGCTAGCCCCCTAAAGAGGGCAGCATCTCTTTGTAGTTTTTGCTTAACGTTGGAAACAAGTTTGCCAGTCGTTCTTGTTTTGCCAGAGTTGACAACAATCAATTCCAAATCAATCTTTGAATCTATCGGTTTTACACCGTTACTTTTGCTAAATAGCAATAGGCCACCATATGTACATATTGCAGAGTCTGCTCCTGATGGATTTTTATGAACTAGTTTTTCTGCGTTTAAAGACATCTTGAATATTCTCCTCTTGCTTACCCTTCCAAAGAGTGCTCCAACAGCAGCAATAGTTGCTACAGAAGATGCTGCAGATGATCCTAAACCTACACCATATGGAAATCCAGATCTAATATTAATGTCAAGGCCAACACTTGAATTGAACACTTTCATTGCATCTGTAGCAGCTAGAAGTATAGATTGCATGAAAGAATTGAATGGTTTCCCTTCCAACTTTGCACGTTTTTTCTGATCGAAGGAACCACTAAAACCCATATTTGATTTAATTATAATCTTATCATCTTTCCTTACTCTAACATCAACATTAACTCTCTTATCGATCGAAGCCAATATTGCTGGTCTGTTGTAAACTACAAAGTGCTCTCCAAATAGAATTACCTTAGCGGGCGCAGACGCCCTTGTATGATTTTTTATGGGTTTCATGTGAATAGTATTGATCCGTAACCTACTACGGAATCCTTCTTGTCCACAACATCACCGCTAGTTGCATATTTTAATAATTCACCTTTTTTAGCCCCAAGAATTTTGGAAGCGATCATTATCGAGGCAATAGCTCCGTAGCCACAAGCGGAAACCTGCAACCTTCTCAGAACTGTATAGTATTTGTTAACATCAAGTTCGAGTATGGTCTTGATCAATTCATTGTCCTTTCTGTGGGCTTCTTCATTGGGTTCGTAATGCGTAAAGTCTGATGAAGCGATCAAAAGATAATTTCTATCCTTTACAATTTCAGCAACTGCTTTACCAACATCATCAGCAGTATCCTTATCCTGCATCCACATAATAATGGGCACTATTTCAAAGTCTTTGTAAATGTATTGTAACATGGGCAACTGAACTTCCAAACAATGATCCTCCTTGTGCGCATCATCATCAAAATCAATTATGCCAGATATTTTTACAACTTTCTCTGCAGCCTTGGTATCAACACTGATCGATCCCAATGGGGTCTCCCATGAACCCTCTTTCATTGTAGCCACACCGCTGCCGACCCCATAATGATTGGGCCCTATCATTACTACTAGATCGATCTTCAAGGATGATGCTGCGTAATATGAATTTGCAGCAACAGGCCCAGAGTACATGTAGCCTGCATGGGGGCAGACCATCCCAATTATCTTTCTATCTTTATCTCTATCTCTATCTGCAGGTGGTTTCTTTTGAGGACCATAAGAGTGTGAAAAACACTTTTCTATCATTTGCAATAAATCATGATTACTGTCTGGATAAAACGATCCTGCTACTGCGGGCTTCCTAACCCGCATGGGTTCAAGTTACCTCCTCTTCTATCAACTTTGTTTCAAAATCGTCTATCATGTATTCTTTATCGTTATAAACGATCTTATCTATGGGTTGTTCTTTGGGCTTAATTTTATCCAACTTTCCAAGAACTGCCTTTGCAAGAAGCCAATACACGGTAGCAAGTGCCTTTCGCCCCCTATTGTTTGCGGGTATCACAAGATCAACTTTTGACGTAACATTATCACTATTAGAAATAGCTATAACGGGCAAGCCTGCCCTTGTAGCTTCTATCACTGCCTGCTGATCCGCCTGAGGATCAGTAACTAAAATGAGTGCAGGTTCCATGTAGTTCGGGAGCAAAGGATTGGTAAAGGTACCAGGCATAAACCTCTCCAGTATAGGTGTAGTACCAGTTAGCTCGCAGAACTTCTGGACTGGTGTTTTACCATACTCTCTTGCAGAACATATGGCAACCTTGGAGAGTGGTGTCCTGGCAATAAAGCCTGCCGCAACCTCAATCCTGCTACGAGTTTTGTTCATATCAAGAATGTATAGACCTTCAGGATTAGCCTTTACTATGAATGGAGTCATGTATTTGGTCTTTACTGGCGTGCCTACCCTTATTCCCGTTGAAAGCAGCATTTTTTCAAGTGTTTCTGCATCAGCATCATCAACCTCACTCATGCCACAGCACTGCAAAACACACTAATTTTAAACTTCTGCCAAGCCGTCTGTCAAGTTATTTTCTGAAATGCGTAGTAGCTCGTTTAACTTGGCTACTCTCTCGCCTCCCAAAACACCAGCCTTGATCATCTTTGAATTGGTTGCAATAGCTATATGGGCTATATGGGCATCGATAGATTCTCCAGATCTGTGGGATGTTACCAATCTGATATTGTTTTTGTTAGCTTCCCTGGCAAAATCCATTGCATTGTGCAAACTTCCAGCCTGGTTTACTTTCAGAATTGCGGCATTGCAAGCACCATGCTTTATAGCTTCTTGAAGTCTTCCAACATTTGTTACCAACAGATCATCACCGGTAACATACACATTCCCGAATCTTTTGGTCAACTCTGCCATATCTTCGAAAGCTCCTTCATGCACAGGATCTTCCGCATATATGAGCTTGTAGTCCTTGATAATGTTAGAAATGTACTCAAGCTGTCTTGCGGGTGTAAGCTTCCTACCTGAACGTGCATAGACATATGATTGTGACTTTTGATCCCATAATGAAGATGTGGCAAAGTCAACACCCATTGCAATATCCTTGCCCAGTTCGAAGCCACAATTGCTGCATGCTTTTTCAACCGCATCCAATGCCTGCACATTGTTCATTTTTGGAGCCCATGCCCCCTCATCGCCTCTTCCATAAGTGAACTCCTTATCCTTGCCTTCTATAACATTCTTGAGCTCTTTATGCACTTCAAAATTCATCTCTAGGGCCTGGGTAATAGATTTGGCACCCATGGGTACCACAAGGAATTCCTGGATATCAGGTGTTCCGGGCCCAGCATGAGCACCCCCGCCCAGTACGTTGCCCAACGGAATAGGAAATCTGTAGGGACCATTTTCCTTGAGCACCTTGAACATAGGCATACCCAAGGCTTTAGCAGCCGAGTCCACGGCTGCTATAGACAGTGCATAAGCAACAGAACCTCCAATCCTGCTATAATTGCCGGTGTCATCAATACTTTGCAACTTGTCATAGATCACTTTAGTATCAAAAGTGTCAAGACCGATGAATTTTTTGATATTAGAGTTAAGCACTTGAAGAGCATTTTCTGCTCTATTCTCTGGAAAACTTACAGCTTCATACCTGCCCACACTTGCACCAGACGGTGCGCAAGCTCTGCCCACATATTTTTGATCTGTAATAACATCGATCTCTATGGCTTTCTGTCCTCTGCTATTGTAGCACATCCTTCCTACTATGGAAGTTATGCTAGGCATCTTACTCTAACTCTGACTGCACTTCCTTGTTCCGACGTCTTAGCGCTTCATAGTATGGCAGCACTTGATAGATCGTCTCTACAGTTGACAGGAACATTCGCCTACAACAGTACCGCTTCATACCAAGTTCATCCAAGACTTTGGTAGCATCTTCACCAGCATTAGTTCTATTAAGATAAGTCTGATATTTGTCTGCGATCAAACTTCCACAACTAAAACATCGTACCGGAACTAACACTGCACTAATCTAATGAAGGCTTTATAAAAACCATTCATCAGACTAGTTTGAACGCGGGAGTCGCCCAGCATGGCCAAAGGCGCTAGACTGAGGCTCTAGTCTCTTAGGAGTTCGTGGGTTCAAATCCCACCTCCCGCACCATTTAGAATGAGGATAGCATGTTACGACAATAGAAGCTAACAAAGGATTAACCAACTCAATGATAAAAAATCGCTATCACACATACATTTAAGAATAGTTTTTTCCATTTGGTATGATATCATATGTATAAGAAGGAAGAGATACGGCAACACAAGGAGATCTGCGATAAGGTGCTCGCAATTAGCCCCAATGTTAGGTATGTTGGTATGATCAATAAATTCGGAAAGACTGTTGCCGGCGATCTCAGAAGGGGCCTAAGGCCATTGTTCAACCCAGAGCAGGCAAGAGACGAGTTCTTCTTAGCAGCAACACGTGAGTTCCTTAGAAAGGATTTTAACTCTACACTCGGCAGAATATTTTTCACATTAACTATACACGAGAAGGTCAAGATTGTGTCATTCACTAGCGACACTATTACTTTCTACATAACAATGGAGAAGGATACGCCCTACGATGAAATAGTAAGGATAGTCGAAGAAGCATCAAAGTTCCAGGTTTGATCAACGGATTTTAATTCTTCTGCTTATCACAACTGCAGCAATTATTACTGCAGCAATTACAAGCGTAACAATCTCAAAATCTTCAATTAATAGTTGAAGTATCTGCTCACCCCAAATCATTATTACAGCAGCTTCTGCAAAAAACCTGGCAGCTCTACCAATTGCAGATGCTATGATAAAGCGTTTAAGATCCAACCTAACTACGCCAGATGCTATTGTGAATATCTTATATGGAATTGGAGAAAAACCAGCTATAAGCACGGCCCAAGCGCCATACCTCTCAAAATAACTTTCCACGCGTTTTATCTTAGATTCTGAAAATAATCTTAACGCTAGGGGTCTCCCGCCCTTCAGCCCTATGTAGTATCCAGCAATGCCTCCCAGTACTGAAGCTAGAGCTGCTATGGAAGCGTAATACAGACCCAGAGATGGATTGACCAGAATTAGTGGTATTAGCACTATATCTGGAGGAACTGGAAAGACAGACGACTCTACAAATGCAATAGCAAATAACCCGGTTTCTCCAAATGGCAAAAAGAACTCCTTACTCCATTCCAAGAGCTCTTCTATTATGGCCATGCAGACCTCTAATTTCATGTTGGATATAACAATTGGGAAGAGAAGAAGTTAATTCGCAACAATAATGTTGCCTTAGGCTAAAAAACTTAAATAGGTTTAACTTAATATTCGGCATGTTGTTGAGAGGAAAACTAGTTCTAATAGTTGCAACTGCGCAGTTAACAGCTGTATCAAACTGGTGTAGTGATGGGAAATGCTGCTTGGTTTATTGCAACGAATTACCAAATGGATGATCTAAAATGAATTCCAGATCAGTTTTGCTTGCATTGGTACCGCTGTTCATTCTAGGTGGTGTAGTGTACTACCTGATGGGACCAGGAACTTCTTTTCTATATACTTCAGAACCCTTGCCAGATGTTACTATTGAAAATGCAGAATTCAAGAATGGAGAGATAATTGCCAATGTACGCAACACTGGTCAGGATACAGTAACAATTGCACAGGCAGACATAAACGATGACATCTGGGAGGCTGTGATAAAACCAACCAATGTTCTTCCTAGGTTGGCGACTGCGCAATTAATAATGAAGTATCCTTGGATTGAAGGAGTGCCATATGAAATTGGTATTACAACATCTGATGGCACCAGGTTTGCTTTCGAAATAGAAGCTGCAGCACTGACTCCAGAACCAAACGCTCAACAGCTGTCATACTTCGCAATTCTAGGTTCATATGTTGGCGTTGTACCGGTGATGATCGGTTTACTCTGGTTCCCGTTCATGAGCAGGATAAGCAAGCAATGGTACAGCTTCTTCCTCAGTCTGACAGCTGGGCTACTTGTATTCTTGGCTCTAGATGCATTGAAGGAATCGTTTGAAGTTACAGAAAGTCTTGCAGGTGCATTTAGAGGTGAGGTCTTGATCGTAGCTGCTACAGCTGCAACTATCCTTGTACTAATGATGATCACAAACCGAATTACAACTAAGACTGTAACAACAGGAACAATGGAAGTTAAGACCAAACAGATGTATGGATTATCTCTCTCATATATGGTAGCCATTGGGATTGGATTGCACAATTTAGGAGAAGGACTCGCTATTGGTGCTGCAATTGCGATAGGATCTTTAGCGCTTTCAAAATTCCTTGTAATAGGATTTACTATTCATAACACAACTGAGGGACTAGCAATAATTGCTCCCATTGCAAGACATAAGGCCAGGATATTGCATCTGCTAGCATTAGGTTTGATTGCCGGAGTACCAACTATTGCAGGTACGTGGATAGGTGGATTCACTTACATGCCAGTGGCCTCAATACTCTTCCTAGCTGTAGGTGCTGGTGCAATTTTCCAAGTTGTATATTCTATATTCAACTGGATGAACAAAGAGATGGGTAGCAAGATCACTGCCGCTCATAACATTACTGGGTTCATAATTGGTTTATCAATAATGTACCTTACTGGCTTGCTTATTGCTGGATAACCGAAGAAAGAATTGTACCTTGAATAATTGTAAGCACTAGAACATATAAAATATATGCAGATACGCATTTCCTTTATGGGTGCCTGACTAGACTATGGAAAAAAATTATGATATTGCGGTGGTTGGCGCTGGGCCTGCAGGACTTTCCGCAGCATACTCAGCAGTAAAGAAAGGTGCAACTGTAATAGTGCTGGAAAGGGATGACGGTATAGCACATAACATACGAACGAGCGGAGTTAGTTGGATAGAGGAAATAAGAAAGTTTGGGATCACAGAAGAACATTATAATCCCATACGAAATTACATGTTCTTCTCACCATCAAACGAGATCAAAATACAAGGTAACGAACCAAGATGCTGCGTATTAAACATCAGAAGTACCTATCAGCATCTAGCATTTGAGGCAGCTAGTGCTGGAGCAGAGATAATGGTAAAGGCAAACGTAACAAACGCCTTGATCGTTAATGATAGGATTTCTGGCGTAAAGGTAAATACAACAAAAGGGGAAGTGAGTATAAATGCTCAATTGGTGATCGATGCCAGCGGCTTTGGTTCTGCTGTTGGAAGAAAGATGGGTTTTGTTTCTGAGTGGAAGAGATACGGCGTTGGTGCAGAGTACGAATGCTATGCAGAAAAAATAGATCGCGATACTTGGGCATTAATGGTTGGCAAAATGTATTCACCAGCAGGCTATGCTTGGATATTTCCTCTAAGCAAGAGCAGGGTCAGGATCGGTGTAGGTATTGGAAGGCCAGAATCTAACGAAGAGCCCCTTGAACTGCTTAACACGATTTTAGAGAAGAGACCAAAGCCGTTAGATAGAATGGGAAAGATAGAACCTGTGGAACTACATTATGGATTTATTCCCAACGAAGGTGTAAGAACAGATACAGTAGCTGATGGTTTCATACTTGTTGGTGATTCTGCTGGACAATCAAATCCTCTCGTTCTCGAAGGGATCAGATATGCTATTGAGTTCGGAAGGCTTGCTGGAGAGATCGGTAGTGATGCATTACAATATGGCTCTACGAAAGAATCACTGCAGAACTACGATAACATCTGGCGAAGAAGGGTTAAGAATAAGATTGTGGCTGCCTTAAAGGTTCAATCACGCTGGTTGAAACTTACTGATGAAGAATGGGATAAGGAAATCGAAATAATAAGAGATATGAGCACTGATGAGTTTATAGATTTTATCCGTGCAGATTTCAGTATGCCCAAGATGTTGAAATTGGCACTAAATCACCCGAAAATTGGTGCTAGGGAGCTCTTCAATATGGTAATAAAAGGTTAGTTAGATGAAGACTATACGTAACGTTGTTCCTGCTCCAGCTCTCATTTCCAGGTCTACTTTGAAGTGATACCAAGTTGCTTCATACTTATCCATCTGCCATGTAAACGTGAACTTGTTTGTGCCGAAGATCTGGTTTATTTTCTTCTCCTTCAGATGATCTACATCAACTGTGATGCTCTTTTCAAATAGATATCTCTCAGAGGTCCATTTTATTGTCTTGATAGTATCGGTCTTTGTGTTGGTTATGGTCATCCATACTGTCTGGGTGCTAAAATCAGCACTCGCCTGCTGCACAAGTTGCATAGATCCCACGATCATTGCAAGCACAAGAATGGGTACTATTCTTGCATCCATTTGATAAATCTCTTCTCTCATGAAATATAAGTCTTGCAACGTTCCTGAAAATTCATCTGCATTCTCTAGACGAACTGCACACTCAAACCCTTACCTACCGTTGGTGTTCCGATCAGTTCCACTTCAAAGTGTAACCATTCACCTTCAAAAACTCTATCCTGCAGTGTGAAACTAAAAGAGTCTGACCCGAAGATATGTTTTATCTTCTTCACCTTAAAGTCAGGAACATCTATGGGTACCTTCTGTTCAAATGTATATGCGGACAGATCCCAAACTCTTGTCCTGACAGTATCGGTCTTTGTGTTGGTTACCTTGAGCATTACATTACGTTCAGGGTTTCCTTGCTGAGAATCTGCATGATCAATTATTAAGGGCAAAAGAAGTGTGCTAATAGCAATTGCAGCAAACAATAGTTTCAAACTAATTCATTTTCGCTAGAATTCAGCCATCATTTAAGTGTTAACAGTTTTCAAGAATAGTGTCAAGATAAATTTTTATACCCTGCAGGAGTGGCTTGCTCATCTTGACTCATGAACTAATTGGGTCTAATGCGTTTGAACCACTCCTACTCATGCTCTTGTTCGGTATAGTTGGTTCTGTCCCGATGCTTATAATTGCCAGATTGATTTCGCCGAAGAGAAAATTTGCCAACCCCGTCAAGTTTCTACCAATGGAGTGCGGACAGGTTCCTTCTGGTGAGGGAAGAACTCACTTTATGATGCAGTATTATTCATACGTGCTGATGTTTGTTGTATTCGATGTCATGGCAATATTCCTTTATGCATGGGGCTCCGCTTTGTTCGGTCTGGCACAAACTGCGACTCTGCCAATAATCGCTTTTCTAGCTGTTCTCTTCGCAGCAATGGGATATGCAATGTATCTTTCAGGGAGGAAAGACGTATGGTGAAGAGAATCATTATATGCGTTATAGATTATAAAACTGGTGAGACCAAATGCTGAAAGACCTAGTTAATCCTTCAACATTCAATGTTCTGGTAGGAAAACTTGAAGATGTCCTTGTAAAAGCTATTGACAGGCCATTAGGCTACGCTGTTAACTGGGGGAGACTGTGGTCACTTTGGCCTGTTCATTTGGAAACAGCTTGCTGCAGCCTAGAGTTCGGTGCTGCCGCAGGTCCGCGATACGATGTTGAAAGATTTGGCATTATCGAAGCATTTGGTTCGCTAAGACAGTGCGATTTGGTTGTTGTGCAGGGAACAGTGACAAGAAAGATGGCACCCAGACTCCGAATGATCTATGATCAGATGCCAGATCCAAAGTATGTGATAGCAATGGGTGCTTGCGCGATTACTGGAGGATTGTATTTCGACTCATACAATGTATTGCCAGGGATCGATGGTATAATGCCTGTTGATGTCTATGTTCCGGGATGTCCACCCAGGCCAGAAACGCTGATACAGGGAGCTATGCTGCTACAGGAAAAGATAAAGAGATCAAGGTTCAAGTAACCATGGGTTCTCAAGGCGGTCAGCCTGAACAAGAGAAGAGTCAGTCTAAGGTAGAAACTAAAAAGGCCGAATCAGGGGAAAAGAAAACACAGACAAAAGAAGAATCTAGTGTAGAAATTCCTCCATTGGAGAGGGGCATTATTGATAGGATCACTGCAAAGTTTGGCGATAAGGTTGCTCTAGCATATGCGAAGCCTAAGAGAATAAGGTTCAATATCAAGCCAGAGGATGCTCTTGACTTTGCACGATTTTTGAATGATGAAGTTAAATTTGATCAGCCTATATCGGTTACTGGTACAGATTATCCCAAGGAGAACGTTATAGAGGTTGTCTATCACATGGGATGCTGCACGGTGCCAGAATATCGATCATCGGTTTTCGCATTTGCATTAAAGTTACCCAGGGAAAATCCAAAGACACCTACACTGATACCTGTTTACAAGGGTGTTGAATACCACGAGCGAGAGACGTTTGAGATGCTGGGCGTAATATTTGAAGGGCATCCTAAACTTCAAAGATTATTACTGCCAGAAGACTGGGCCGACATTCCTCCGTTAAGGAAGGATTTTGGTATCAAGGGAAGATGATTCAATGGACGTTCCAAAAGGAATGCAGGTCGAGAAATCAGAAGAAGGAAGGATACTTACAATTAGCGTGGGGCCACAACACCCGGGGTCAGGGCATTTTAGATTGGTTGTTCAAGTAGATGGAGATATCATAGTTGATGCTGATCCAGATCCAGGTTATGTACATAGGGGAGAGGAGAAGATGTGCGAGTACAGGAACTGGATACAGAATATTCCACACTTGGAAAGGCCGATGATAGCTGATTCCTGCGGCATACTATATCCATTCTGTTTAGCAACTGAAGAAATAGGCAATTTAGAAGTTCCAACGCGAGCAAAATACATCAGAGCGATAATGGCAGAGATTGACAGCATAATTTTCGAGCTTTACTGGCTTGCTATTTACGGGATCTTCCTTGGCCACTCTACAATGTTCATGTGGCCAATGGGAGATAGGGAGTTATTGATAGACCTTGCTGAAATGGCAACAGGGGCAAGGGTAACACACGCATATTTTGTCCCTGGAGGCGTAAGAAACGATCTTCCCGATTCATTCGAGGCCAAGGCAATAAAGCTGTTAGATTACTTCAAGCATAGGCTAGATCAGTACAAAGATGTCTTCTACACAAATCCATTGGTATTAGATAGAACAGAAGGCGTTGGGGTTCTGTCTGCTCAGGATGCAATCAATTTGGGTGTTACGGGTCCTGTACTGAGAGCTTCCGGGGTAAATCACGATATACGTAAGGTCGAACCATACGATATTTACGATGAATTGGATTTTAAGGTTCAAACGATGAATACGGGCGATGCTTTTGCACGCTGTTATATTCCATATCTGGAAATGTATGAACGTATTAACATTATCAAACAATGTTTGGAAAAGATGCCCTCTGGTTCAGTAAGAACGAAACTTGGTCCCAACCCAAGAGGAAAACCAGGCGAGTCATTCAAACGAGTTGAAACTGGTAGAGGGGAAATGGCATATTTTGTGGTTAGCGATGGCACTGCAAAGCCTTATCGAGTGAAGATAAGCCCACCATCCTTCAGGGAGATACCTGCCATGCCTCATCTGTTGAAGGGTGCAAGGCTTGCAGACATGCCTGCAATATATTGGGGTCTTAACTACTGGCCGGTGGAGGCAGACCGCTAATGGCAACGGTTCCGTCATTCAGTTTTACTGATTTTGTAAAAAGTTTGTTATGGTTAAGCTTTTGGGTTTTAATGATCTTCACTCTCATAATTTTACCGTTAATATTTATCATACTTTTTTACGTTCCTGCTCCGGAGATAGAGGGTATAGAGATCACACCTTACCTTCTATTGAGCATGATGGTAAATCCCGATATTGGTATGCCCTTGCTAAGGGCAACAATGGAAACTACATTCTTCAAGGTGGCTGTCTTTCCCGGGTTCACATTTGCAGCGCTTTTTGCAATTGTGCTAATTTTCTTCGAACGTAAGTTCCTGGCAAAGATGCAGTTGAGAGTGGGACCATATCATGCTGGAAGGGAAGTTGTTTGGTGGGCCCGCTCCCTCGGAGGCTTTCTGCAGATGATTGCAGATCTACTGAAACTTATATCAAAAGAGATCATAATACCCTCTGGTGCTGACAAGCCCATTTTTTGGGCTGCTCCAGTAGTTCTCGTAGTGATATCAGCGGGTCTATTGTCTGTCATACCAGCGGCGCCAGGTTGGGTTATTGCAGATATTGATGTAGGATTGCTTGTAGTGTTTGCTATCCTAGGTTTCTTCCCCTTGACGGCGCTCCTCGCATCATGGGCAAGCAACAGTAAGTACCCCTTCATTGGGGGTCTGCGTGCACTGCACCAAATGATCGCCTATGAAATTCCGTTGATACTTTCTGCATTAGGTGTAGTTATTCTGGCAGGTTCACTAAATCTTTCTAACATTGTTGTTGCACAGCAACAGTACTGGTACGTTCTATTGCTACCTATAGGTGCATTTGTGTTCTTCATAACTGCACTTGCAGAACTTGAAAGGGTGCCATTTGATTTGCCAGAGGCTGAAAGCGAGATCGTTGCTGGATGGCTTACCGAATACACTGGAATGCACTATGGACTAATTCAATTAGCATCATATATCAAATTATATGCACTCGCAGCAATATTCGTAACACTATTTTTGGGAGGATGGATGGGTCCACCAGTTGCTGCAGACCTGATCATAAGGGATAATTTAATACTAACAGCTGAAGAGGGCAACGGTATCTTCTGGTTCATAGTGAAAACATTCGGCATTGCTGTGTTGATGATTTTGCCTAGGGGAATAAACCCGAGGATTAGGATCGATATTCTGCTAAGAACTGGCTGGGCAAAATTAATTGCTATAGCTTTCATTAACATCTTTATAGCACTAGGCTTGTTATATGCAGGTGTGATACACCCTGCAGGAGTGGTGGGAGTATGAGCGGAGCGAGTGGAATTTTCAAGGCAATAGAAACTGGAACAAAACACCTTCTCATCAGAAGATTCACACTGCGATACCCTGAGCAGAAGCTGAAATTCGTTGGTGATGGGTACCAGTTCGATCCGAAAGAAGGAGTGGGAATAGCAGGATACAAGGGTCGACATATACTGTATCATGACAAGTGCACTGGATGCCAGCTCTGCGCTATAGCATGCGAGGGCATTGCAGAGGCTATTGGCATGGTAAAGATCGACAAAACATGGAAGCACAACAAGAAGAGCATAATGCCACAGATAGATTATGGCAAATGTGTCTTCTGTGGACTCTGCGTAGATGCCTGTCCTTTCTATGCTCTGTTCATGACGGATGACTATGAATTGGCAGCCTATACCAAGGAGCACCTGATATACACACCCAATCAACTAGCTGTAAAAGTCGACTACGAAGGAAACGTTGAAATAAACATAGACGATCAGGGTGCAACACATGGCTGATCCGGCATTTATTACAATTGCAGTCATAACTGTGGCTTCCGCAATGATCGCGCTTGAGTTTAAGGAGATCATCTACGGTGCGATCGCTCTGGCAGTATCATTATTAGGAATTGCAGCTTTTTTCATATTGCTTGATGCCAATTTCGTGGCAATGTTTCAGGTTGCAGTTTACGTTGGCGCTGTCGTTGTCTTGGTAATATTTACCATAATGCTCGTTAGAAGAGAGGCATGGATGGATGTCCCAGAAGGTCGTAGAAAGGCGATGGGTCTTACCATTATGTTCATAACTATGTTTGGGCTGGGCGCAGTTTTCATCGGATCAGGTCTTACAGAGCAGGCGGTGCCAGAGACTACTGTGACTTTCAAGCAGATAGGGGAACAGATGCTGACGTATTACGCCCCAGCACTGATAGCTATGGCATTGACACTCGCAGCAGCAGTAATAGGCGCTCTGGCACTAGCGAAGGTGGAACTGGGGGGCAAAAGAAGTGGCGGAAATAATTGATTATGTTATTGTGTCTGCAGTTTTACTTGCAATAGGAATTTACGGTCTTACTGTAAAGCGCAATGCAATACGAATGTTGTTTGCAATAGAAATTATTATCAACGCCGCAAACCTTAACCTTGTCGCTTTTTCCCGTAATCTCCCTATTCCAAATGTAACGGGCCAGACATTAGCGCTATTCTCTATTGCCATAGCAGCTGCTGAGGTAGCTGTGGGTCTAGCGTTGATAATAGTAGCCTACAGACTGTACAGGGATATTGACGTCAAGGAGTTCAGGAGCATGAGAGGTTAATGGTGTATTATCTTCTCCAAGCGGTATTTATCCCCCTGTTACTGGCTCCGCTTGCTTATTACATCGGTAGAAGGTACGGCGTAGGCCCAGCAACGTGGTTCACGTTCGGTGTTATGCTCTATTCTACTACAATGCTAATCATCCCATTTGCATCCGGAGATTATGCAGAATTTTATCCATGGACCCAGCTGGGAGAATTTGGTCTTGTAATGGATGGACTGTCTAGTCCATTCGCTCTAATAATATACATTCTGTCGACTGTGCTTGTGCTCTACTCCAGGCCTTACATGATCCATAAAATAACTGAAGAATACCATCGCCACTTGCAGGAGAGTGCAGAAGGAGCACCGATCAGGATGCAATCGCAGCAAGTTCCTCAACATGTGATAAATCACAACGTGGGCATCTACTACGGTCTATACTTGGTATTTGCAGTGGGTATGCTTGGAACTGTCTTAGCATCAAACCTGGTTCAGTTTTATGTTTTCTTTGAATTGATGCTTATTCCCTCCTTCTTCCTCATAGCCTTCTACGGCTACGGTGCAAAAAAGCGCATTGCGCTGATGTTCTTCTTCTGGACCCATGTTGGTGCTGTGGTTTTACTTGTGGCATTAATCGCGATGGGTCTTTCTGCCGGAAGTTTTGACATGGCAGATATAATGGAATCGTCAATTGCGGCAGATCTCTTGCCCTGGATTGCAGCAGGTATAATCATTGGTTTAGCCGTTAAACTTGCCATATTCATTGTGCATATCTGGCTTCCCTATGCTCATGCAGAAGCACCAACTCCTATCAGTGCTTTGCTTTCTCCTGCCATGATAGGCATAGGCGGTTATGCATTGATGCGCTTGCTGATGGTCCTTATGCCTGATATGTATCAGGAAACGGCGCTCTATCTCAGCATCTGGGCATTCATAACGATGGCCTATGGAGGCGCAATGGCATTAATGCAGGACGACGTGAAGCGCCTCTTAGCATATTCTAGTATAAGCCAGATGGGTTATTTCCTATTCGGCTTTGCTTCCTTAAACGCAATCGGCTTGACTGGTTCTGTAATGCTTTACGTTAGTCATGGAACCGGTAAGGCATTGCTCTTCATGATGGCCGGCATATTGATACTACAGGTGGGGACAAGGAGTTTCTCCAAACTTGGAGGACTTGCTGGTAAGTTACCAATTACAGCTACGACTGCTATTATTGGTGGACTTGCAATCATCGGAATTCCTCCAACAAATGGATTCATGGCCGAATGGATGCTCTTCTTTGGCGCGCTTCAGACTGCACTTGTGGAGGGTTCCATGCTCAGAATCATTGTGTTTGGACTAGCTATAGCAACCACTGTCTTAACTGCAGGCTACGTACTTTGGATGATAAAGCGCATCTTCTTCGGCAAACTGCCGGAGGGCATGGAAAAAGTAAAGGAAGGATCTCTGTATATGACAGCCCCAATGATGGCACTGGCATTATTGACGATAGTGATTGGAATTTACCCTGAGATATTTACGGCCACTATAGTTCCGTTTATGCAGAGCATAATAGGGTGATAGATAAATGGGTCTGGGTGAATTGCTTAACTTTGCGATACAGGCTGGTCAGGAGACTGTTTCACCAACCGTTGCAAGTTTCGACAACCTCGCAATAAACGTATGGCTGATTTGGATCCTACCGATGGTAGGTGCTATGCTCGCACCATTGTTTGCAAAGGCAGGTGGTAGAGCAAGAGATCTTGGTCCAGTTGGTTTCTCTCTAATAAGTGCAATTCTAGCTGCTACACTTATTCCAGTGGCTTTTGCGGGAGGAGAGGTACATAGCCAGTATCCATGGATCAGTAGTATTGGAATCAACGCCGGAGTTCTTGCAGATACGTTAAGCATAATCATGGCCAACCTTGTAGCATGGATATCGTTTCTCATTATGGTCTACAGCATGGGTTACATGAAGGGCGATCGTGACCTGGTGAGATATTGGTTCTTCATGAGCTTCTTTATTGGTAGCATGCAGCTGATAGTGTTATCGGATAACTTCCTGACGCTCTTCTTCGGCTGGGAGGGCGTGGGTCTAGCATCTTATGCATTGATAGGTTTCTGGTACAAGGATCGTAAGAAAGATTATGTTGGCAGGATCGGCCATCACGCACTTGGAATAGCACAGTATACTTCACCATCCCACGCAGGTATGAAGGCCTTCCTCATGACAAAAGCTGGTGATGTTATGATGTTGACAGGCATGTTCCTGATATTTGCATATGCAGGTACTTTCGAGTTCAAACCACTATTGAATGATACAACATGGGCAGAGACAATGATATCGCAGGGAGTGCTTGTGCCAGCTGCTGTACTCCTATTTGGTGGGGCGATTGGCAAATCAGCACAGTTCCCATTGCATGAATGGTTGCTCGAAGCAATGACGGGTCCTACACCTGTTTCAGCACTCATACACGCAGCAACGATGGTGAAGGCAGGTGTATACTTTGTGGCAAGGATCGGTCCGTTGTTCTTTGCAGTAGCTGCTTTCGCCTCAAGTCAGTTCTTCGAGATAGTAGCTTGGGTTGGAGTGATTACAGCATTTTTGCTTGCATCACAGGCAATGGTTAACAAGGAGATAAAGAAAGTACTTGCATATTCTACAGGTTCACAGATAGGCTACATGATGCTTGCTATAGGTATCGCTGGTTTGTCAGCGGAATTTGTGGAAGGATTCACCGCAGGTCTCTTCCATCTCTCTAGTCACGCGATGTTCAAGGCATCTTTGTTCATGGCAGCTGGTGGGTTGTTGCATATTGCCCGTACCAAGTTCTTGGACGGCATGGGAGGTTTGAAGAAGCATATGCGTAAAACATACATTGCTATGATGGCTGCTGCCTTATCGCTCGCAGGCGCTCCGATAATAACTAGTGGTTTTTGGAGCAAAGATGCGATATTTGCTTCCTTACTTGAATCACATTACGCATTTAGTGATATTCTTTACTGGATGGCTGTGCTTACTGCTGTCATGACTTCTTTCTACATAATGAGAATGGTGGGCATGGCTCTCTTTGGAGGGAAGAGTCAGCATCTGAGCGAGGTAGAACATGAAGGTCACAAACTTCACGAAGTTAGCGCATTGATGTGGATACCTTTTGGCATATTGGCTGGACTTACCATAGCTATAGGTATAGCTGGACCATTTGTTGAGGAGAACCTACATCACATGTTTTCAGTATTCCTGATGAATTCCTATGGCATAGAGTCACATGCATCTATTAGCTTTAACCCCGTTGCGATAGCATCATCTGTGCTAGCATTCGGTATTGGTGGAGCTCTGGGTTACATATTCTACATAGGCAGAATGGCGAGTCCAACTATCATCAGTTCAAACATGGCTACTTATGCTATCTACCGATTCTTGGAGAATCGATGGTACGTAAACAGCATCTACTACTTGGTCTTTGTGCATGGTCCGTTGATAATTTCCAGAGGTGTATGGCGTTACTTTGAAAGTGTAATAATAGAGGGAGTAAGCCCATCATTTCAGTTTGCCATGGGCTGGTGGTCCAAAGTAGTAAGGTTCATGCAAACCGGTGTGACACACACATATATCTATGCATTTGCGGTAGGACTGGTCTTTGTACTTTTGATGTTATTCTTGCAGGCGGGATAATAAATGGTTGATATATTATCAACACCAATTTTAGTAACAATAATTCTTGGCACAGTAGGTCTTGTAATACCAATAATAGACGCAATGCGGAAGGAGCGGGGTGCAAGTCATCGATCCTATGGAAGCATAGCATTTGGTGCGCTAATCGTATCGATATTCATAATTCTCTCCAGGGTCCTTACAGGTGAATCAATACCTGCGATTTCATTTGTTGATACTGCGGTGCTAACAGAAGACATGTTTGGTTCATTCTTTGCGATTGTGATGCTTATCGTCGCGATAATGGTAACAGTCTCATCGATAGAATACATGAAAAAGATACCAAATCCAGCTCCCTACTACTCACTATTGCTTCTATCGAGTATAGGAATGGTGCTGCTTGCATACTCTATTGATCTGGTGATGTTGATAGTAGCATGGGAACTGATGAGTATACCTACGTATGTGCTAGCTGGTTTCCATAAGAGAGATCCTGTTTCCAATGAGGCTGCAATCAAGTACTTCCTCTTTGGGGCATTGTCATCAGGTATTATTATCTACGGCATATCGCTTGCATATGGTCTTACAGGTTCCACCAATATTGCGGTTGTATTGCAGGGACTTGTGCAGATCGATGCTGAACTCCAACCTATTGCATTGATGGCATTGGCGATGTTCATTGCAGGTTTCGGCTTCAAGCTAGCACTGGTACCATTCCATATGTGGCTCCCTGATACGTATGAAGGTGCGCCAACGACTGTCTCTACTTTCCTAGCAGCAGCTACCAAGAAGGCGGGGTTCGCAGCAGCCTTTAGGGTCGTAATCTTGGGCATGGTTGCTCTTAGTCTAGACTGGAGCATAGTGCTGGCCATATTGGCAATTCTTACAATGGTAATAGGAAACTTGGCAGCTTTAACACAGAAGAGCATGACTAGGATGCTTGCCTATTCAAGTATAGGGCATGCTGGTTACATGCTTATCGGTTTGAGTTTAGCACCATATTCAGTCCTTGCAATGCAGGGGTCCCTATTCCACATCCTTAACCATGCCGTTATGAAGTCTGCTGCGTTCATAGCTACTGCAGCAGTGATAGTTACACTTGCAACATCTAACATTGACAACTTTAAGGGTCTGGGTAAAAGGATGCCGATAACCGCATTGGTGATGACAGTATCACTGCTTGCGCTTGCTGGTGTACCACCCTTGAATGGGTTCTGGAGCAAGTTCATACTTTTCGCATCATCTATAGATGCAGGTTCAAGTGTAAGCTGGGCGCCAGCTCTTGCAATTGCAGGCATACTAACAAGTGCACTTTCATTGGGATATTATGCTTGGGTAATCAGGAAGATGTACTTTGAAGAATCTCCAGCTGCCGAAACGAAGAGGGTGAAGGAGCCCAAGGTAATACTGGCGGTTCTTATATTCGCATTGATATTCATGGTAGGTTTCGGAATATACCCAGCGCCACTGATAGAGTTTTCATCTATTTCAGTGCCTCCTATAGCTGCAGTGCCCTAATAGCAAAGACATTCATTAGTTAGTGGTAATTACTTTTGAAGATCTGCAGTAATAGTAGGTGGCAAAATATTATCTTCAACTAGTTTGGTCAGATCCTGCCTATAATAATCCAGTCTATCAGGATCATATTTCTGCACTATCTCTATGCTTTCACCGTCATTGAGCCTACGCATAATCACGTTGCGGTGAACATAAGCAGAAACATATTTGAACCCTCGTTTCTTTGCTTCGCTCAGAAAGACCCGCCTAAGCAAGTGACCACCCGTTGCTCCCCAATAACCAGCCTTGATGCTGGTACTTTCCATATATGCAGTATTCCTTCTGCCTGAATTTTCATCACGTGTTCCACGTCGAAGGTTGTACTTCTCCAGTGCTCCCCCCTTCACATACCCAACAATTTTGCCATAGTCGTTATTGACCCTTAATGTGATCAAGATTGTTCCATGATTTGATAACGATTCTGTAAACTTTTCTTCATCAATGCGTACGGGAACAGGCAGTTCCCTATGTAAATGCAAAACAGATTCTTTCACACTAGACTCAAGTTCACTTTCAATTCTTTCTACTTTCGTTGCAAGCCTTAATTCTTTTTTGTCAATTGCATTTCTCACATCTATTTCCTCTTCCCTTGCTTGTTTGAAAGATTCCACATTGTCAAAAAACCTTTTTTTGTATTCTTCTGATATACCTCTTAACACAATTTCAAACATTTGTCTCTCCTCTTTGAAGATACTAAAGAATTTGACAGACTCTTCGTTGATAAGCGAGGGATGCCATCCTAACGCATGGGCGTTGCGTCTAGCAAGTTCCTTTGAATGCTCAAAGTTACCCAAAGCATACCCTGCCATACGTTCTGCGACAGACAAAAACCATCCAAGGTCATGGTAGTGCTTCCTTGTTTCACTATCATCTTCAGAAATCCCAGCACGTGTAAATAATTCATTCATTCTCCTTATCGCATGATCTGCTATTGCACCCTTGAAAGGGTATGCAGTGCGATGTATTATTGCAATTACAATATCGATATTTATCCCCACATCATCGATGAACTTCTTTATTTTATTATCATGTCTTATGAACCATTCAACAGAATCTTCATTTGGTTTATCAAACTCCTTCAGAGGATCGTAGTCATGGAATAGAGCTGCTAAGAGGAGATAATTAATATCCATTTGACTAAATTTATTCTCTTCATTCTGTCCACTTGCTGAAAGTAACGTAAAGTAGGTAGCCTCTAGCTCGTGATCTATATTGTGATAACCGTAATAGTCGGGACCCAGTCCTTTCTTTGAATACTCTGATACCGCATAGCCTGTGATCGTCTTGAGCCATTTGTCCTGTAGCCCCATAACAGTACCCAATTGAATTATCTTGTCTTTTAGAACTGTCTCCTCAGCACTGCCTTTGAAATAGCGCAACCACCAAGGGAGGGGACGGGCAAGAGGATTTACTGGTGCTAAATGTTCTTCACTAGCTCCATCACCATTATCCTTTTTATCATTGGGCAAGTACCCAGCCACCACCCATCATCATAAGCTTAACTACGATTTATAAATATAAAATCACAACTAAATTTATTGAAAGATAGTACCACTTAGTAAATCACCCAGATTTAACTTGGATTGGTCGCTAATTCTATGCAGTTCACTTTTAGCTTTTTCTTTATAATCGTGTAGCAAAGTTCCCATTCTATCTACCAATTCCTTCGACTGAGCATTGTTCTTCACTAATATATTGAATAGCCGGTCCTCATTTCGCCAATCTTTGAGATCGTCGTGTATCTGATATGCTATGCCTAGGTATCTGCCAAAATTTGTCAAGGCATTGGTTTGTTCCTCATTACCACCTCCAATTAACGCACCAATCTTTGACGAAGCTTCGAAGAGTGAAGCTGTCTTGTAAGTTGTCACGTTGATGTAATCATCGAAGAGTAGGTTCTGTGCTGACTCTAGTCTGACTTCGAGCATTTCCCCCTCACTCATTTTTAACGCTGCTTTGGCAAGCTCATTTGCAACTCTTGGATCTTTAAGTTTGGCTACAATGTTGAGTATTATACCCAGAACAAAGTCTGCAGTAAGTATAGACATATTGTATCCATATTTAATATGGAATGTTGTCTTACCCCGTCGCTCCTTCTCTTCATCAACTATATCGTCATGAATTATAGATTCTGTGTGCAAAAATTCTATTGCTGACGCAGCCAAGTAAGCTTCACTGCTACATCTGCCTACACTTTCCGCAGAAAGAACAAGGATCAATGGCCTGATCCTTTTACCACCTTCACAAGCATACTTTAAAGGTGCGTAAAACTCCGACCATGAATAAAGGTTAAGTTCACGCCATAAAGCATCTTCTATTTTGTTCAAGTGTTCGCCAAACGACTCTTGTAAAGGGTTTACTTTAGCAGTATTTTTTTTCACCGCACAGCACTGGGACAACCTAAACTGGTTATATTATTAATGCTTTTGGAATTCATGTATATGGAATCTCACTGATTGTAGAACTAAAGGATTTGAATCCACATAACCAAACTTAATTAAACCGCAAATTTATATTGCTTTAAATTCGATATTCTAGAATGGCTCTGATACTGCGCGAAAGCATCGATAGTTTATGTGCTGAGTTTACGGAGCTCAGGAAGAAGACTCTCAATCTCTTCAAACCCTTGAAAGTTGAGGATGCTGTTATACAATCCGATCCATTTGGGAGTCCTCCCAACTGGCACCTAGCACACACAACTTGGTTCTTCCAGAAGGTCTTGGAAAAGCATGGCAAAAAGCTAGAGCTAGGAAAGCAGATAAATTCACGATACCTCAACTCTTACTACCAGAAATTTCAAAGCATACTACCTAAACCTGAAAGGGGAAGATTTCCTAGACCCACGGTAGAGGAGACTCTTAGGTATAGATCATCTATGGAGAAGGAGGTGTTGGCATTCCTGAAGAGTGTGGAGTCTTCCAAACAAGTGTCAGAAGAACTTTTGTATGATATTATGTTGGCTAACCAGCATGAGATGCAGCATCAGGAGCTTATGATCTACGACTTTCAACATTACTTCCAACGTTTCCCAGATCCAGAAGACAACTACACGCCACTTACTGTAAGAAAACCTCCCGAGCCCAAAGAAAAGCCAACGGGGATGGTAGAGATCCCTGGAGGGATATATGAATTAGGTTTTAACGGTGAAGGGTTCTGTTATGACAACGAGCTTCCAGAGCATAAGGTTTACCTTAAGAACTTTAAGATCGATGTCACACCTGTTACCAATGGCGAATATATGAAGTTCATCGAAGAGGCAGGATACGAAGAGTTCAGCTATTGGCTCTCCGATGGATGGGATCTTATGAAGGAACAGGGATGGAAGGCTCCTCTCTACTGGGAGCGAAAGGATGATGCATGGGTGAAGAAAGATTTCCGAGGTTATAGTAAAATTGACCAAGATGAGCCAGTGATCAATGTTAGCTATTATGAAGCTGATGCTTATGCCCGATGGTCTGGAAAGAGGCTTCCTACAGAATCGGAGTGGGAAAAAGCGGCATCGTGGAATGAAGACCTACAGAGAAAGACTCGCTATCCCTGGGGAGACGAAAAACCTGCAATAGAACATGGTAACTTCCTTGAATCCTATACATGGGCACCATCAAAGGTGGGTTCATATCCAAAAGGCAAGAGCTACTTTGGGTGTCATCAGATGATAGGCGATGTATGGGAGTGGACATCGTCAGAATACATGCTTTATCCCGGTTTCGAGTGCAGGTTCTCCGAGTATACTGACAAATGGGCGATAAACCAGAAAGTTCTCCGTGGTGGATCTTTTGCGACCCCCCTCAATCAGATACGGAACAGTTACAGGAACTACTTCAGACCTCACGATAGAATACTATTCGTGGGATTCCGTTGTGCCAAGGACATCTAGCAAGGTAATTCTAGAATTGGGAACATGTGCTCCGGCCGGGATTTGAACCCGGGATCAGCGACTCGAAAGGCCGCTATGCTTGACCGGATTATGCAGTATAGCTTCTACACCACCGGAGCACACGCATGCGAAGCGTTTGTTGCAATAAAATCTTTTCCAGCATAAGATTTTTTTATCGGGCTATTTACTGCTAACTTATGCTGATAAAGAGAATAGATCAAGAGATAGAGAAGAGGAATCTTTTAAAACACTCATTTTACCAGATGTGGGTAGAAGGCAAGTTAAGGATGGAATCACTCCAAGGTTATGCAAAGGAGTACTTCAATTTGGTCAAGGCTGTACCAGTGATGGTTCAGTGTCTTGCAGCTCAGAGCAGTAACGAGAACATATCGGAAAATCTAAGAGAGGAACGGGAGCATATAGAGCCGTGGATAAATTTTGCAGCTGCGTTAGGAGTGAAAAGAGATGAACTTGAAAGTTACAATGCGTCACCGAAGGCATGTGATTCTGTAGGTAAAATGTTAAACCTAGTGAGAACATTTGAGAATGGCATCGCTGCAATGTATGCTTACGAAGCGGAAATTCCGAAGATAAGTAGGTCTAAAATTGATGGTCTTGCAAGGTTTTACAACATAACTGATGATAGCGCAACTGAATACTTTAGGATACATGAAAGTGTTGATATAAAACATGCGAATGTATGGCGAAATATGCTTGCAAAACTTCCAATTGACAAACATGAAATTGCCTTCGATAGTGCAGTATCGTCACTTATTGCACAGAACACACTTCTTGACGCGGTATATGAAAATTACGTAATATCAATGTAGTTTGCAAAACCTTTATACCCATTTTATCAAATTGCATTTCAGGGCCCGTAGCTTAGCCTGGCAGAGCGACCGGCTCATAATATTATGAGAAACCGGTAGGTCAAGGGTTCAAACCCCTTCGGGCCCACTCCCATTGGAGGATTTTTATTCGCAGTGATCCATTACAGTTCACCAGTCTCTGTTGTGCCAGACGTGGAAGCTGCTATAATGTCTACACTTCCTTCACTTAGTGTATCATCATCAGAGGGTGGCGATGTTCCTACAACGACTACTAATCTTCCTACATCACCTATTGGACATGGATCGTTACTTGTTGTTGAAGGGAAATCTTTGCTATCAAACAATCCACTGAATGCGACATAATCATAGCCCTCATGAGGAATCACAGCATGTCCGATTTCTATATAGCTATTCGGGCCATTCTTTGTCAGATCAACGATAAAGGCTGAGATCAGGTTTCGACCTTTGTTGCGAAATGCGTCGAACACATCAATCCTGATGCTAATATTCATACCTTCCTGACCATATTCCCAGCAGGTTATCTTTGCAATTGCTCCAATGTATCCATCTCCCAATAGTTTATGTGTTTTTTCTTGTAAGGGACCCTCTTGAGATGGAACTACTGCTGGGTTCACCTGACCATTAATGCTAATGTTTACGGTGTGAACAACTCGATCATCAGATTTCAACAAAAGAACAAGGATCCCTGATAGCGTACCAACTGCCCCTTCGAGACAGTTGTAGTAAAGAAAGAGCCCAGTTTCATTAACTTGTAAGTTCAGCCAATCTGGTTTATCTACAACTTCCAAGGCTATTGACTCATTACTTTCAATAATTACTGTTTCAATATACTGTGGGCAGGAACTTTCACCCTCGTTATGGTTAAAAGATGCAGTTTCAGTACTAACAGTGACTACAACTTCGGCTGGTACGGAAGGCTGG
>JBHICO010000011.1:0-28016 GCA_046759645.1 Nitrososphaerales archaeon | reverse complement strand
CGATAAAAGACTGGACTCTCTCTGGGTGCTTGACAGCAAGTCGAAATCCAATAGGCGCACCATAGTCCATAACATATAGACTGTACTTTTCAAGTCCAACCTTCTCAGTGAACTTCTCGATAATATCGGTCTGATGCTCGAATGTGTACTCGAACTCCTCTACAGATGGCATTGAGCTCTTACCGTACCCTACATAGTCAGGGGCAACTAGGTGAAACTTGTCTTCTAGGGCAGGTATGAGATTACGGAACATATGTGAGGATGTAGGAAAGCCGTGTAGTAACAGGATCGTGGGGGAGTCTTTCTGTCCTCCTTCTTTATAGGAGATGTTGGGTCCATCGATATTAACGGTTTTTTCTATCATTGCAAGATCGGATCGCATCATGCTAAATAAACATGATCACCTCTCTTTTGCTGTATAAAAAAGTGTAATCTATCACTGAATTTTTAATTTTATCCATAATCCATACCTACTTTATCTACCTTCTGATTTAGTTACTTAGGTCGTTCTAACGCATCTATCCACGTTCTTAAACAGGTAACACTACAAAAGTAGTATTCCTTAACATTGACAGAGAGCCTGATCGGAAGCCTTACACTAGATTTACTATTGCAGTTGATACCTCTGCATATTAGCTCGGGATTCATTGCGATTGTCTTGAGATTTGCAGATATATTCATAGTAGTTTAACAGACTTGAGCTAAGTAGCTAAGAGGGCATATAGCTCTGAAAGGAGGAAGGAAGAAGAGAATGGAACCGGTCTTTTAGTGCCCTACCTTGATTCTTCTGGCTGTTGGTTTTTTATAGACAAATTTTTAGAGCGGCAGACTGCAGTTCCTTGATTATGGTGACTACATTCTATAGCTGTACAAATTCATAGCATAGAATTGGATCATAAACTTACATCTATCCTAGACTAGCAAACTCTTTTTTCGATGTATATATCATAGAAACTATATGTTCCCTCAATTCCTTCTTTTCAAACTCTCCCCTATAAGCTATAGTCATAATTTTGCTGTTGTTCTTAACTCCACGCATGCGCATGCACATATGATCGCCTTCTGCTAAAACTAATGCCCCCTTAACACCCATATTCTGCAGTTCATCAGCAACTTGCTTTGTTAGCCGTTCCTGTATCTGTAAGCGCTTTGCATATTTTTCAACCAGTCGAACAAGTTTCGATATTCCAAAGACCTTGTTATTAGGTACATATGCTACATGCACCTTTCCAAAGAAAGGCAGCATATGATGCTCACACATACTGTAAAACTGTATCTCCCTCACAACAACAACATCACTATTTTCCGTAAACTGTACGCCTAATTCAGAATCCATCTTGTAACCATTTAATATCTCTTCATAGAGCTCCGCAATCCTTTCCGGGGTTTCCTTCAGACCCTCCCTAGCAGGATTCTCTCCAATCTCTATAAGCAATTCTTTAATGAGTTTCTTTACATTTTCTTTATTCATTACCTAACACCTAAGACTTTCTGTAACTGTGGAACAATACGTACTTGCTCGTAGTACGGGTATACGACATCGTAGAACTGAAACAGCTGATCCAATTGTGGTTCACTTGTACCATAAACAGGCTGTATGATGAAACCCTCAATATCCGCAGGCTTTATTGTATCAAATATCATTTTTGCTAATTCCTCGAACTCTTTTTTGTCGCTTAAGCTGCTAACTACCACCTTTATGTAGGTTGCTTTTTTATTTTCAACCGCTTCTTTAAGGCATTTTAGCTCATTTTCTAGCAACTTTTCATAATGTTTGGAATCAACAACTTCTGAATCTCTTAACTTGAATTCGACTTTACATATATCTATATAGGGTAACAGCTCCTCGAACCGTTCTGCATCAAAGCAGGAAGATTCTATGTATGTTCGCAGACCCTTATTCTTAACATGTCTAGCCATTTCTAAAACAGCCATATGTTGCAACAATGGCTCTCCTCCTGTAAAGTTGACCTTATACGTATTAGGTAGCAAATTCTTATCGATCATATTTAATACATCGCTCACTTCATGCTCCTTACCATCTTTCATTGATAACGCATATGGCGTGTCGCACCAGAAGCATTTCAGATGGCAACCAGCCAGACGAACAAACAACGTCTTTGTTCCGAAATAGATGCCTTCCCCTTCAACACTAGTGAAAATTTCGCTAAAGCTTACCTTCAAATTGATCACTCTTTATACTTGGTCTTGTCTTCTATTCCAGCCTCAATAAATGCCTTCTTTCTATTCATACACGATTCACACTTCCCACAATGTAATAATTCGTTGTTATATTTACTACCATCATTATAGCAGCTCCATGTTTCGAATAACTTGTAGCCTAACAACTTGTACCCTATCCTCAACAAATCCTTCTTACCCATCTGATCTATCGCAGGACACCAGATCTTTATCTCTTTTCTCACTCCTTCCTTTATTCCATCATTTTCTGCCAGATTTATTGTTTGATTTATTGATTTGACAAACTCTGGTCTGCAGTCAGGATAATTAATATCATCTTTATGGGCACCATAAGCAACCATCTCAGCACCTATGCTAAAAGCCCATGCCGATGCTATAGTGAGGAAGATCGCATTCCTTATTGGAACAACTATGCTGTAGTTGAACTCGCTAGGCATTGACGAATTGTTGTCAGTCAAAACATTGCTTCCAGCATAAAATTCCTTCATGAAACCTATGTCAACTACTTTATATTCAGATACATGCAGGTGATCGGCGATCATCTTAGCCTTCTCCATTTCCGTCTTGCTTCTCTGCCCATAGTAGAATGTGATAACGTATAGATCATGTCCATTACTTTTCAGGTGTGCAGCTGTGCACGCAGAGTCAGCTCCACCGCTAATTATACAAACAGTTTTTGCCAATGCAGATGTTTTGCAATTACGCTACTAATAAATCAGTTCAATCCTTCACTATCTTCTTCGGCTTTCCCAGTTGTCCAGGATCCAAATTGAATACAATAGTCTTAAGCGTAGTCATCTCTTTGATACTATGACCAACACCTTCCCTTCCGAGACCTGAATATTTCACACCACCAAAGGGGAAGTAACCAACACCATGTCTTGGCAGATCGTTTATAGTCATTTCTCCCACCTGCAATCTTTTTGCTATCTTCCACATACGATAGAAATTCTTTGAGAACACACAGGAGTCAAGGCCATAGTTGGACTTTTGCCCAATATCTATCGCCTCGTCTTCGCTCTTTATCCTAACCACAGTGACAACAGGACCGAAGGTTTCTTCCCACGCTATCCTTGACGACAGTGGAACATTGTCCAACACAGTTGGTTCAAAGTATCTCCCTTCTCGCTTTCCTCCCTTCAGCAGTTTTGCACCCTTTTGCTTTGCATCTTTAACAAGCTCTTCAACAAATGTAGCTGCTTCCTCCGTTATCAACGGACCTATGTTGATCCCTTCACTTCTAGGATCCCCAACCTTCCATGAATCTGCATATTTGAGAACTCTGTTGACAAATTCATCTGCCACTCCTTCCTGTACTAAAACCGCACTTACGGCATCACATCGCTGTCCAGCATTCTTCAAAGCACCATCGACACAGCTCTTTGCTGCGAGTTCCAGATCGGCATCGTCGAGCACAATCGCCATCCCTTTCCCACCAAGTTCAAGGTGAAGTTTCTTCAGGACCGCTTTTCTTGATATACTCCTACCTGTTTCTGTGCTCCCAGTGAAGTTCACCATGGAGATTCTTTCGTCAGAAACCAGAGCGTTACCAACAGCGCTACCATTACCAGTAACAATGTTGAATACACCTTCAGGCAAACCAGCTTCCTGCATTATTCTGGCAAATAGCGTTAATGCCAATGGGTCCGCACTTGGAGGTTTTGATACCACAGTATTACCAGCAAGTACTGCAGGCACAATCTTTGCCAGCCCTATGAAGAGAGGGTAGTTGAAGGGAGAGATGGTAGCAACAACACCGAGGGGCTCCCTGATTACTAGAGCTATCTTGCCGATAGTATCTGGACTCCAGTCACCGGGCAAGTATTCACCAAATATTCTACTAGCTTCTTCCATCGCAAGTTCTATCCTTTCAATCGATGCCTTTACTTCACCTTCTGCATCCTTCCTAGGCTTTCCAGCCTCAAGCATTATTGTGTTAACAAAGTCCTCTTTGTGTTCAGCAAGTATTTTTCTTACCTCTTCAAGAAATTCTAATCTTTCGATACCAGGAACATCCCTTATCACCTGTCTTGCATTGTGTGCTGCTGTAACAGCCAACTCGACGTCATCCTCGTTGCAAGCAGGAACCCTTGCTATCATGCCATTGTCTATAGGGCTCTTAACATCGAGAAATTCTTTAGCAGTAGACTCAACCCATTTCCCGCCTATGAAATTTCGAAAATTAGGAAGCTCATCTTCTACATCATAAATTTCATCAAAAATCTTACCTAGTTTAATTTTTGACACCTGCATAACAAGCATTGAACATCTTCTGCAATAAATATATTGATAAATAATTATGCAGACGACTGTGTTAATTAAGGTTAGTTGCCAGGATTATTATCAATCAATTCGATCCATATTCTGTTAGGATCCTTTACGAATGCGATCTTATATTCAGTCTCCTTAAGCGAATAGGGCTCTTTCGCAATCCCAATCAAGTCTGCGTAGTCTCTCTACCTCTTCTACAACATTGATCAAGAGACAGCTAACACCACAGGCACTATAAATTAATACATTTGATTTCATTAAATTACTTTTGCACCATCACTTGGCTTGCATACAATAGCCTTGCCATCAACAGCACTATTCTTGAACCCCTCCTCCATCGCCCTACAAATCTTTTCAGTATCTTGCTGGACCTTTGTAAAAGCTATCATAGATGGTCCAGCACCACTAATTGTGACAGCAAGTGCTCCAGCATCCAAAGCATTCTTTTTCACCTCTTCGTAACCAGGAATCAAATGCATCCGAGCAGGTTCAACTATAGCATCATTGATGGCACTGGAAATAAGATTAACATCTCCGAGAATGAAGCCAGCTACCATTGTACAGGCATTAGCAACATTGCTTGTTAATTGTTTGAGGGAAGCTTGTGCCGGCAAGACACGTCTAGCAACCTCAGTCTTCTTATGTGGTACATCTATCCTTGGAATTGCAATGCAGAGTGCAAGATCTTCGGGCGCATCTATCCTTACAACATCCAACGGTTCAATTCTCACTATCACAAAGCCGCCAAGTAATGAAGCAGATACATTGTCATAATGCATAGTACCGGCAGTGGCAACCTCCCCCATCGCAGCATGCCTTACCAATGAGTTTCTATCTAGATTGAGACTGAACATTGCGTTACATGCGATAGCGGCTCCTACTGCAGACGCAGCACTGCTACCAAGGCCAAAACCAGTAGGCACTCCCTTTTCTATCATAATCTTCATACCATTTTCTATCTTGTACTCCTCAAGCATTTTCTTGACAACTAATCCAGCTGAGTTGTTTTCGGTCTGCAATGGAATTGTACTTCCATATTCACCACGTACTTCTATCTGAAGGGAGGAGGTTTTTGCAAGTTCGAGTGTTACCTTATCATAAAATGCATCAAGAGCAAGTCCAAAAACATCAAAACCGGGCCCTATGTTAGCTGTTGATGATGGTGCACGTGCAGTTATTAGGTCCTTCACTAGTCTTCCACTTCCTCTCCCATCTTAAAAATTCTAGCCAGCGAGGTGGTGAGATTTATTATCCCTTCAGAGGTTACAGCAGAGACTGCAACCACCCCCATTGAAAACCCTCTCTTCATAACACTCTTTACCAACCCCATGCTTAGTAAATAACTTTCACTATCTTTTTCCTCAGCAATTGCCTTTTCGAGCAAGGCCGTATTCGATGACCATGCAAGGACCTTGTTTTTTTCAGGCATCATATCGGTTTTTGATAAAATATTAATCTGTGGTATCCGCAACCGTAAACGTATTGATGTTGCAAGCAGTGCGATGGAGACAAAGTTCGTTGGCAATGATACTAACATTCCATCGAATAAAAATACTGCAGCTTTGTTTTCACATGAAAAATTAGAAACAAAGAAGGGTCCACTTGCTCTATAAGCAAATAATTCCAGCTGTCCAGGAGTATCGATTATCATATAATCTGGATTCACTTTATCAACTTCATGTTGTACGTCATTTAGTTTAGTAGCAATCATATCGCTCGCCATTACAAGAGCTCCATTCGGACCCAGGCTGTATGACTGCATTAATGTATCAATATCAATGTAATCTCTTACATCTACAGCAGGTTCGTACGGAAGACCAACAGCTCCTGGATCTAGATTCAGTGCGACGGCATATGCATTTTTGCTCGTGTACCATTCTATCAATCGTGATGTAAGCAACGACTTGCCAGATCCAGCTGTTCCAGTTACAAATATGGCAAACACTTTGCTTCTGAACTCACAGAATTATTTATTCTTATTACAAAACCGCCCAACATTCCTTCGTTTCATCGTCTTGGAGTAATAATAATCGTACCCGTTTATGTTGAGCTAGCACAGGGTTCACAATTCCATTGTGAAATTTTATGTATTCTGGATGTATTATTGCAATATTTACATACATTTTGGATTGAAGGTAGTATTTTAGTCAAAAGGCCAAAAATAGCTGAAAGTGCATGTAAAATTAGGTAGGAATAGGGTAGGGACACCAATTGGGGTTTCTAAACCTCTAGACAGTGCTGATTCATATCGTTGTATGCTCATGCTCATTCCAAAACAAGCTGAACGAATTGAGTTAATTCCATTTTTCAGTGCTCTTCAGATCTAATCTGAATCACAAATCAGTAAGTTTCAAAATACAATTCATTCATTCAATTAGTTCACATTCTTCATCTAATCATTTTATTTTATGATCAAAAGTCGTTTCGCGTAGAGTTATACGACGATAAAATTCTTAGATTGCGGGTCACACTATTTCCAATGCTGATTGCTCTGTTTGCTGATCCACTGCTATTCTTAATATCAACATAGACGAAGAAATATCAAAATCAACTTTACCCCTAACAAGATCATCTAACACCATCTTAATCATTGTTTTAAAATAGATAGACCATTTCCATCCAAGCTCATGCTGGACGATACAGATCAAATTATCATTCTGATAAAATTCTTTCTCACTAAAACCTGATGCTGTACAACGATGCCTCAACCAATGCAGGAATGCTTGGAGATCATATCGCTTTTCCATATAAATGATCTGTGCTTTTATGATATCCTTTGTCTGTTCTACAATTTCTACGATATCTTCATCAGAAACCTTGTGCAGGATTGATGAGAGCATATCTTTTGTAACAGGTATGAATCCGGCCTTTTTCGCATCCCTTTCCCACTCAACATAATTCTGTAAAACATTATTAGCTAAAATATTCAAACTCATACGGTCTAGCCTCGCATGATCCTTAAGAGCTTGCACTATATCGTGATTGATCCTTAAAGAGATGATGTTATTTTTGTTAGCGGAGTTTACCATGATTTTATAACCTCTGTTAGCCTCAACCACTGATCAATTTATTTTGAAGTATATAAAGTTGAATTTTGCAAGCTAATTTTAGAAAATGTTAGCACAAATTTTTTCGTAAAAATATCTAGATGAGCTAACGCTAAATTGTAGAATTCAATTGGTTATAGATTATGATAACGAGGTAGATAAAAAAGTTTGGGGTGGATTTTCATGAATCGATATCTGCTGTGAATACAACGCTCTGTGCTGTTATATCTGGTTCTATTCGCCTCTGCAGGTTGTTGAAAAGTGATTGCAAGATGGTCTTCAGATATAGGGAGTATTTCATCCCAAGATCATGCTGTACTATGTATGTGTAAAGTGTATCGATGACGACTCGTTTCTTTGCAAATCCAGATGCTCTACACATTTCGTCTAGCCACTGTAGGAATGTTTGTAGATCAAATTTTTTCCTCATGTAGATTATTACATCAACAATGTTCTTTGCTGATTTCACAGCAACCTGTTCCAACTGCTTCTCTTCCAGCTTTTCTAGGAGTGTAGCAAATAGTTCTCTAGTGATCGGCACAAACCCAATTCTAGTTGCATCTCTTTCCCATGATATATACCTCCTGAATATGTGGTTTACTAGAACATTCAAGGAGATATTCGTGGATTCGGCATCAGTCCTTAGTTCCTCTACCAACATATGCTCAACGCGTACCGACAGCACTTCTGTCTGTTTTGTTCTCTTTACTTGCATCGTCATAGGCCCATTCCTGAAAAATTAGTGGAGGAATGAAAATAATCCCTTCCTCTTTGGTTCTTCTGACTTTGGAATAGCTACTTCCTGTTTAGGTTCCTCTCCTAAGGTGCTTTCTATGCCCGTAAGAACTACCATGACTCGTGCATGTCCATTCAAACGTCTGTCAACCTTTGCTCCCCAGACAATTCTGACATTATGCGGTAGCGATCGTGTTACTAATTCTCCTGCTCTTGTTACTTCTTCAAGTGTGATGTCATCGCCACCCGAAACGTGCACTAATGCACCATGAGCACATGACATGTCCTTGATGTCAAGTAACTGCGCTTCCAACGCCACTCGTACGGCCTTTTCTATCCTGTCGACTCCGTCTCTATATCCCACTCCAATGGCCGCTAGTCCCCTGTTCTCCATTATTGCAGTCAGATCAGCAAAGTCTATGTTTATCAAACTTGCAGTTGTGATTGTTTCCACTATACCTCTTATGAATTCGCCAACCAATTCATTTGCTACGCCCAGTGCTTGTTGTAATGGGAGATTACCTGCTACCTTAGTAAGCCTGTTGTTGTCTATTGCTACGACGGTATCGCAGCTCGCACGAAGTTTGTCTAATGCCTCCTTCGCCATTTCAAACCTGTAGCGCTCAACCGCAAAGGGTAGCGTAACCACGCCTACCACAAGCGCACCCGTGAGTTTCTTCAGCTCTTCGGCCAGTATCTGTATCCCCCCAGTCCCAGTTCCACCACCAAGACCTGCACACAGGAAGATTATGTTTGAACCATCAGCCTCTCTTTCGATCTCATGAAGACTTTCATATATTGCCTGTTTTCCTTTGTCAGGATAGCCTCCACAACCCCTTCCCATACAGAGTTTGGCTCCAATCAGAATCCTCCTGTCTGCCTTGGTGATACTCAAGTGAGAAGCATCAGTATTAACCGCAATTAATTTTCCGCCGGTGATTCCACGTTCTTTTATCCATGACACTATATTACTGCCAGCGCCACCTGCTCCGATTACTGCAATACTTGGTCTAGCCAGTTCCATAGCTGCCCTTATCGTTTCCTGTTCCATCAGTGATTCAGGTGCTATCTGTTGTCCATTCTTTTCCAATTTTTCACCTCCGTATTTACAATAACAAGATGTTCAGATAAGTTCTAGGTTTACAAGTTGATCATGGTTAGTGAAGTAGCTTGTGATACAACTAACTTAGAAAAAGTTACATCTTGTATGATCAGAATGATTAATAATGCAATATCATGAATCATATCTTTAGCAATCTGTTACACAGGTAACATATGTATATTATAGTGTAGGTCAGTGTTACGACAGCATAGGTGCAGAGCAAACTCAACTCAGGCTGGTGTGAATAACTATTTAATACAGTTGTCTGACCTTTCTTGAGACAAATGTGAATTATGTGTTCCGGATGCTTTAACCTTATTACCATGCATCAATGCTGTAACGATATTGAAGTGGAGAATAATTGCCATTGCAGCAAGTTTGATCCCCCTGGTAATAATAGCACTATTGCTTGATGTTGGGCCTGCAGACATTATAGCTGTTGGCATATTTCCATTTGCACTTGCAAGTGCAGCAGCAATAGGAAAGTTGGTTGTACAAGGATTCCGCTTTCACTACTTTATAAAAAGTTTTGTTGGGCCTGTTGCGAGTCTAAGGAACAGCATATTGGCAAGATTTGGAAGTGAGTTCATAACTCTAACCACCCCGGCATACACTGGCGGTGAGTTTTTGAGAGTCGCTTGGCTGCATAAGAAGGGAGTTCATGCAGGCAAGGGCATGTGGGTAATAACTGTTGAAGTCATAAATGATGTCATGATGGGAGGCACGCTATCCTATGTCGCTGCTATATGGGCTTTTTTTGCTGGCAATTATCTAATTGCAACCGGTATAGTTGTGATAGTATCACCAATCTTTGCTGCTTACCTAGCCCTCCTAGTACTGTCCTCTAAAAGGATTCTACAGCTGCCTAAATTTATGACGCCCTTGATAGGAAAGTTTGTTGGTATCACAAGAGCAGAAAGGATGACCGGCAGTGCAAACGAGATTCTCAAGGGTTTGTGTGAAATGTCTAGAGAAAACTTACGGGCCTCGTCAATAAAGATATTCGTTACAGGTTTTATACTTTCCTTTATTGGAGCATCCTTACACGCTTTAACTTTCCTGATCCTTGCAAACACGATGGCAACGGTTGGATTTTTTGAATCTCTAATGGCCGTCTCAGCTTCTGTGGCAATCGGAACTCTGCCTATAAGTCCGGGTGGATCTGGTCTAAGTGAATTCGGTATCGGTGCATATCTAGCTACCTTCGGGATTGATGTCCTGGCTTTCGGGAGCATAATCATAGCTTGGAGGATAGCTTCCTATCATGTAGCGTTGGTGGTAGCATGGATTGCTCTCATGAAGTTGGCGGTAAGTAAATTAGACAGCACTACAACACCAACGCCTTAGAAAGCACTTTAAGAGCCCCTTACGAAAAATGTGATATGAAGTTCAGAGGAAGGGTCGTAGTTGTAACTGGGGCTTCTAGTGGGATAGGTGAACAAGCATGCCTCGATTTCGCGAAGAGGGGTGCTGATGTTGTACTTGTAGCAAGGTCCAAGTCTAGAATGGAAGCCCTTGCAGACAAAATGAGACAGAATTATCATACACACACATTAGTTGTTCCATGTGACGTTTCTTGGAAGGCACAAGTACTGTCATTGAGCAAAAAAGTTTTTGATGAATTTGATCATGTTGATATCCTCGTTAACAACGCTGGCTTTGCAATTTTTGGCAGCGTAAATGAGCTATCAATAGAAGAGATCGAAGAGCAGATTTCAACAAACTTGCTTGGATCCATCTACTGCACAAAAGTGTTCTTGCCTTCAATGCTTAGCAGAAAAGAGGGTCATATCGTAAATGTTGCATCAGTTGCAGGTAGCATAGGAATTCCTGGTATTGCTGCTTACTGCGCATCAAAGTTTGGAATGTTGGGATTTTCGCAGAGCCTTTATCATGAATTGAAGGGGACGGGTGTTGGTGTTACGGTAGTAAGTCCTATTACAGTAAAGACAAACTTTTTCAATCATAGATCCTTCAACAAGATAAAACCGAACTACTCTCCTATTGGATTGAGTGCTTCACAGGTATCTAAAGCGATCTTGAGAGCTTCAAATTCAAAACGTCTAGAGATAATAGTACCATTTTACGTAAGGGGGGCAGTATGGCTAATGCATACATTACCATATGTGACCAATCCTATAGTTGGTGCTGCTTTCAGAAGACAGATGAGAGAGGTTGAGGCGGCAGACCTTACCCAATACTAAAGGTAATGATGCTAGTCCTCAGAACCATCCTCGGCTGAAGATGAAGCAAGACCAGCATCAACATCCAACATTTCAAGCGATTCTATTTCAAATTTATATATACCGTCCATATCCATGTTAAGATTTTCTTTCAAATAGTTGATGAGGTTATTGCTTAAAGGCGCTTTCAGAACTTTCAACTTGTATGAGTAAACAAACCCCTTCATCAGATCATCGATGTTTATGCTCCTTGGAATAATAGCAGTGATTATGTGCTTTCCAAGGGGCAATTTTTCATAGAATTGAACGTCAGCTTTTCTGTTTGCGGCATCTATTTCAAGAAAATAACCCGTACCTTCCCATTTGTCGAGTGCTTTAAAAGAAGAATCCTTTATAGAATTAATTTCATCCTCTGCCCACTTTGGGAGTTCACTGCTCACGCAATGAATATGAAAAGCCGCTTATTTAATACGTTTTCCATATGCAAAGCTGCTTGTGTGTCTAACAATATTACAGTTATAAGAAAATATTACAAAATTAAGAATATTATGAGATAAACAAAAAGGAAGAATTACTTTTTCTTGCTGAGCCACCATTCAAGGTACTCATCTTGTTTAGTTTTCTTCTTTTCGGGTTTGAGTTTGTCTTTTATATCATAAATCTGCTCTCGAGTGGCGTAAAGGCCACATTTCTTGCATATAAAGTGCTTCGTATTTGGTTCGTAATCTAGTTCGCCTCCACATTCTGGACAGGAATTTGTTGGCACGTCAGGAACTTCCTGGGCGACCATATAAAATCGTTCGCACATATACAAAATACGTTAGTTGCATACGCATGTGGAAATTATTGCCTATAACAGATAGGGCGAGAATCCTTACATATCCGCGCTGAGAGATTATGATCATGCCATTTATGTGCATAACGTGCGATGAGAGACCCGTGTTTAATGCCAGTGAGGCTGCGGTAGATCATATGACTAGAAATCCATTTCATCAGATGGTATATTATGATGACAAATCAATCGACAGTGCGTTAGAAAAAGTAAAGATGCAGATCAGTGAAGATGCAATCTGACTATCTAGCTCGCCTTTTCACCAGATACGCTCCATTTAGTGCCAGGTAGCCTAGGTTTTGTCAACTCCAGAAAGCCCACAAGGTTGCCACTGGAGTACACTTTTGCGTAATCTCTAGAGCCAACAGAAAAGGAAAAGAACGATTTTTGTTTATAACCACCTTCAAGCGTCTTGATCTTATACCTTTTACTTACCTTAATTATAAGATCTCTCACAACTGATAATTCACCACTCCAACTAAGCATTTCAAACCTTCCAAATCGGACTGTTTGAATAACATGTCCATACAGTTTCGCTCCAGGTTCCCTCTTATTCTTTGTTGCTTCATCATTCATCCATTTTACAACTTTCTTACCGTGTCCTTCTTGAGCACCAAAGCTGTCCAAGCTTACCATTGTAAATTATCCTATATTCTATAATGAAAGTTTTACGCATGAAAAGATGTGGTGACCATAGGAGAATAATCTCCTATAAGCAAATTTCAATAGAACTGCTGGTGCACGGACTTTTATCGTCATCGCACTCTGGCTCCGGTCGCCCATCGAAATGCCGTGCACCAGAGCATCCTAATTTATTAGAAAAGAAATTAAAAGTGTTTTGATGAGTATAAAGGAAAGAAAGCAAGAAATACGTAAGTATGTTTGGGATGAACTGGAAAGCAAGGACATAGCAACATTTCCAAGACCGGTATATGGAAGAATTCCCAACTTCAAAGGTGCCAATGGAGCTGCCAGCAATTTAGTTGAACTGGATGAATTCAAGAAAGCGAAAACACTCAAGGTAAATCCGGATGCACCACAGCGATCTATTAGGTATTTGACCTTATGCAATTTGAAACTACTAGTGATGCCACCTCCACGTCTCCGTTCATATCTTATTTTGTTAGATCCCAAGATGATACCAAAAAATGAATTCTACAGAGCATCAAGCATATCCGGTGCATTTGCATATAGTAAACCACTTGCATTAGATGCAAAATTCACCATTGATTTCATAGTGATGGGGTCTGTGGCCGTATCACGTGATGGTGCTAGAATAGGAAAGGGGGAGGGCTATGCAGAACTGGAATATGCAGTTTTGAAAAATATAGGTGCAATAAGCGACAAGGTTCCTGTAGCAACGACTGTGCACAACATTCAGCTCGTAGATGACATTCCTTCAGAGGATCATGACGTTCCAATAGACATAATCATTACACCGAACAGGATCATAAGAACTAAAACGAGACTACCTAAACCTGAAGGAGTAATATGGAAGAAAGTTACAGATGAGATGCTATCGAAGATGCCTATTCTGCGTGAACTGAAAGAAATGTATGGTTAACAAACTTCGATCGTATTTTTATCTAGCTTTACTTCTGTACCGGATTTTATTACAAAGATATCCGCATCAGCCTGATCCGCCAAAGGTATGTTAGCAATAGCACAACCAGAGGCTATCGTTATATCAGCTTTGTTACATATGATCGCTCTTGGTGCAACATCATTTATCTTCAACGCATAGACCGAATACGCACTAACGGTGCTGCCAATAGCATTGGGAAAGACGAGTATCTTCTTGGCGATGCTCTTACCATACAGTTGGTGTTTCCTATCCTTTACAACCCCACTTTTGAGGTCTATCATGGTAAGAAAATTAATTGCTTGTGTAGTCACCAGTGTTTCACCCGCTTCAGAACCGCCAACAATCTTTCTGCACTTTATATGCATTCCTGCTTCACTATCTCCTTCAATGGTTTCAAAGATACGCCCAACTTGTTGAAATTATTCATATAATATGCACCTTTGATGCTGTTCGTTACCACACTATGAACATCATTACGATCAACAAGTGGAGTCAAACATGCACAACAGTCACACAGCAGCTCCCCACCAGCACGTTCAATATGTTGTGTGTAACCTAAACGAGTAGCACTTTCATATGCTGCCCTTGCACAGAATATTAAGCATCTTTTTCTGAACTTCTTTCCATCTACCATGGCTGCCAATAACGAAAGATCATCAACGCCTAGCTGGGGGCTGCCCAAGGTGATGATATCTCCCTTCTCACACGTGTTCAGCTCATCCTCGACCTTAATGGCTTCCTCTCTCTCAAACTCTATTGTCTCACCACTAGTCTTCCCTATGGTAAACATTCCGCAGGATCCAGAAGTTCCCATTGCAGCAGAAAGTGCCTTCGCATTTCTCTTCTCCAGTGTGTTGATGCCATCAATGGCTACGACATTGTTAGATACCTTCCCTGCAAAATATCCCAAGAGACCGTAATCTAGTTCGTTGTCAAGCGGACTTGAGATCTTTATACACTTATCCGCCTTCCTCATACTTTCGATTCGTAACTCTGAGTAAGGTGCCTTGCCAGCAAGTGCACTTGCAAGTGCGCTCAACGCACTCTCCTTATTAGTTCGTAAATGTGTAATAGAATTTGCGTAAATTGCTGCATTGCTTTCTGCAAAACTTACATCCGTTCCTTCAGGAGGCATGTCAAACACTTCATATGGAATACATGTGAATGATTTCGTTGCACCCATACCTTTGTATGCATCAACAATCCTATTCTGTTGGGCAATAAATTCAGTTTTTATTTTTAGTGAATTTACCTTTAAGGAATCGAAGCCCATAGGGTTGATCGTTGTCTTCACTGCAAATTTACCAGCTCTACTAAGGTTTTCAAGAAACTGGACACCAGCATCTCCGATCGTGTTATAATTCACACCAGAAACATGCGCCCATCTTACTGGCACAAGTTTATTCGCTTCCGTAGACTCGCCTATAGCCAGCAGTATTCTGTAAGCAATAGCCAGCGCTTCACCATGTTCACCATCTAGTGCCTTCTCTTCCTCCTTGGTTAATTGCACAAATGGACTACTCCTATTGACAATAATAAACTATTTCATTACAAAGGATAATAATGATGATCAGCAATTTCTATAACATGGATGCAAAACAGATTCTCGATTCAATGCTTGCAACAATACAAACAGTAAAGCCGGCTAGATTAACAGTACTTAAGGAATTACAAGAGGCAGAACATGGAGATCCTCTTCAGATACTCATTGGCACAATACTTTCTGCAAGAACGAGGGATGAAAACTCGAAAATAGCCGTTAGTAATTTGTTCTCCAAATACAAGACAGCAGAAGAGCTTGCTAAGGCAGACCCAAAAAAGATCGAGAAACTGATCAAACCCTCTGGATTCTACCATGTTAAAGCTAAGAGAATCAAGGAAGTAGCTAAGATGCTTGTGGAGCAGTACTATGGGAAGGTTCCTGACAATATAGATGAGCTGTTGAAATTATCGGGTGTCGGAAGGAAGACTGCAAACTGTGTTCTTGTGTACGCATTTGACAAGCCAGCGGTTCCAGTTGATACCCACGTTCATAGGATTGCGAACAGATTGGGATTGGCCCAAACCAAAACACCGGAACAAACAGAAACAGAACTTACATCTAAAATAGACAAAAAATACTGGACGAAGATTAACGACACGTTCGTTATGTTCGGACAGAATGTTTGCAAGCCAATTGTTCCATTATGTCAACCTTGCCTTCTGAAAAAGAATTGCAGGTATTATAGGGAAGTCAAGTCCGCTTCTTGATCAATAGCAAAGTTACGATGACACCACCTGTTATAACTGCAACTAAAGGAGGTATCATCATTATTGGGTTATCAAGGGGGTTGCCTGACACGACCTCCAGTAGTACTTCACCGCTCAATGCACTCACACCAGCATCAGCATTATCTCTTCCATAAACCTCTATTGTACCAAGAGTAAATTCACCTATTCTTAATCGATCCAAGACTGTTCTTACACCATTGTTGATGCTTAACTTGTCGTTCTGGACAAGAGATGCCGTTACCGGTTTACCTACGAACCACGCATTCGAGTTTTCAACCATGCGCATGTAACCAACTTGTTCGTTGGCGACGGCAACCCAGAGTGTCTGTGATGGAGGGCTAAGCATGGCTATCTCTACAAAATCCGTATCTGCTTGTGTTTCTTTTAGGCGAAGAACAATTTTTGCCTCTGGATTGTCCTCATTATACTCAAGATTGTTGTCCATAGTCAGTATCCAGTTGGCCACATGCTCCGAAGGAAAGTCGTAATGTTCAGGTGACAATAATACTGCATCTGCAGCAGTGTAGGGTATCGTAATATTTTCAGTCTTTCTCGTAACTGAGTCCTGTGCATAAACCACATTTGCAGCTGTAGCCGATAGTAAAAGGCCCAGAATTACAAAAACTGTTGTCTTCATTCAAATCAGCGTCTAGTGTCAGCAATAAAAACCTAAGTAACGAACGGGTTTCTCCAGTTCAATATCAGTTCAGTAATTTCTGGTCGCATCAAAAGCTCAGAAGGTCTTTCACCACTGGTTACCATCTGTCTTAACTTCGTACCACTTAATTCCAATCTGTGCTTTGTATCATGCGGACAGGTTTTCTCGCTCACGGTACCCATGCATATTTTGCAGTAAAAGAAAGCTGGAAAGAACACAGGTTTTATTCCAAGCTCCGGATAATCTTTAAAGATCTCATGTGCCGCAAATGGATGATAATAGTCAGCGATGCCTGCATGGTCTCTACCAACAATGAAGTGGGAGCAACCAAAGTTCTTCCGCATTATTGCATGCAGGATTGCTTCTTTTGGTCCAGCATATCGCATTTCAGTATGAAGTGTTACAAACATTACACTTTCATTAGGGTAATAATGATCGATCAGTGTCTCATACGCTTTTATTATAACTTGATCTTTAAAATCCCCACTCTTCTTTCTTCCTATCAACGGATTGACAAACACACCATCGAAAATGTTTAGTGCAGCTTTTTGTAGCATTTCATGTGCAAGGTGAGGTATGTTTCTTGTTTGAAAACCAACAACTGTTTTCCATCCGCGTTTCCTAAATTCGTCTCTTGTGCGTGCGGGTGAAAGTCTGTTTTTCCTAAGCTCATTGTCATTAACTCTGTCTATCAGGTCAACTCTTCCCCCGACTAACATGTCCTGCATCGTCATTGTTTTCTTAACTCCTGGATGTTTGATATCTTCTGTTTGATATACTGCCTTTGCCATCTCTGCCTTGTTGTACCTAAATACATCTTCAACATGCATCAATGCAAACACTCTTTCTCGTTCATCTTTTATAGCAACATCATGCGAATCCTTCATCTGCCTAGCAGTTTGTTCATCAACATCAAACACTATTGGTATTGTCCATGGGATTCCATTTGAAAGTCTTCCTCGCTTTTGTACTTCTTCGAAATCATGGCCAAGCATAAACCCTCCTAACGGACTGAAGATACCATCCGCAATATTCTCTATATCACTGACGAGATCATTGTTCACCTTGACGCTCATCAGTTCTTCCGCATCGTTATGCGCTCTTTCTAATGCATTTCCAGACAGTACTCTATTTACTAGCACCCCACCATGGGGTGCAGGGATTCCATTCTTCTCACTCAACACAAAATCACTTTTTTTATCCTATTAAACAATATAATTTTTATTACTTTACCGAGGTTATTAATACCATTGTGTTAGCTTACAAAATAAAACGAAGTTACTTGTAGCACAAATAGTTCTTAAGCCTAAGCTCATCAAAGTAAAATTCAGATACTACTACATCCAGATACTTCATTATTTCTTCTCTGATTTCATTCGGGAACTCAATAAGGTAAAGGTCATGGGCGGAGAGAGGTGACTCAAGTGTAATAATGAATGGATTTTTCTCGCAATTGCCCCTCTTATATTTTATTTCTACAGGCGGTAATCTTGTTCTCGTAATTATCGTGCTAGATGAATATTCATAATACATAACTAGCTGCATCAGCTACTGTTGACATTAAAGTTACCGATTATATATCATAGTATGGATGGGGAAGCTGCACGTGTTAAGCAAGCATTTTAATTTATACATATAAATTCAAATAATTCTGATTTGAGTTTTGGTCTTTCTTAGAGTCGTTGCAAATATCCTTTGTAACACACCAACCACATGCCTAATAATTGCTTATGCTGAAATTTAATCAAAGAGATATAATACGCACTAACTTTTCTTCTTTAGTGGATTAAAGTGCAATCCACATTCCTTATTAGCATCCTGCTCCCACCACCATCTACCCGCTCTAAGATCTTCTCCGGGTGCTATCGCCCTTGTACAAGGCTCACATCCAACGCTTGGAAACCCCTTGTCGTGCAATTTGTTGTAGGGAACATCATACTTCTTGATATAATCCCAAACCAAGTCCCAAGTCCAGTCAGCTATTGGATTCAACTTTACAATATTATTATGACCAGCATCAACCTCAACCTTCTTGGTTACAGCTCTAGTTGCCACTTGGTCTCTTCTTAAACCTGTAATCCAAGCATCTAGGTTACTTAATGCTCTGTTCAATGGATGAACCTTCCTGATCTCACAGCAAAGCTTCCTGTTTTCAATGCTGTGATAGAAAAGGTTCAAACCACGATCTCTAACCATATCTTCCACCTCCTTCTGATCCGGGAAGTAGATTTCTATGTTAATGTTATACTTGTCACGGATGGCATCCATAACATCATATGTCTCTTGATTAAGCCTTCCAGTATCGAGCGTGAACACTTTAGCATCACTCCGTATCTTAGCAAGCATGTCGATAACAACAACATCTTCCGCACCAAAGCTAGATGCCAGGGCTATTCTTGGATGGAATGTATCAATCGCCCACTTTAACACTTCTTGTGCATTCTTGTTCTCCATGCTGTCGGAGACCTTTTCTAGCTCTTCAGTAGTGCTCTTAACCATAGTATTCCCAACTCAAACTCGATTTATAATTATTGCTTTCATTTGACGCTTTTCAAGTTTTGTATTGCCTGCTTGCTTTGCTCGTAGAGAGGGTAAAAGGAGCTTTAACTCATTCATGGAGGCAACAGACACGTAAACTTGAAAAGATCAGGGATAGATTCGTGTAATGGTTCGAGGGAATAGGGAAGTTGCTCTGATGTGTTTAAGATTGCATATCCACTTAACCGATCTCTCGACACCGATACCAAACCCAGCATGAGGAGGCATCCCATACTTCCTTAGATCAACGTACCATTGGAATGATTCTGTCGGCAATTCGTACTGTTTTAACCTTTCAACCAAGAGATTGTAATCATGTATCCTCTGTCCTCCAGTAGCTATTTCCCCAAAACCTGCCGGTGCAATAAGATCTGCTGATAAAGTTATCATTTGATTGTCAGGTTTTGTCATATGGTAGAAACTCCTTGCACTCAATGGATAATCCGTTATGAAGAATGGTTTATCAAATGTTTTTGAGATAAACCTTTCAACTTCTGTCGGTATATCCTCACCCCATTTGAAGTTGATGCCATTTTTTTCTGAAGTTTCCTTTACTTCATCATATGATATCCGTGGAAAGGGTTTTTCTGGAACATCAAATTTTCTGCCTATGATTTCAAGCTCCTTACTTCTCCTCTCGACTATCCTAGCACAGCTATAATTCACAACATCTTCCTGCAGTTTTATATTATCTTGTTGCTCATTGAAAGCTACCTCTGCCTCAATCATCACAAACTCTGTGAGGTGTTTGGAGGTTTTGGATTTTTCAGCTCTAAACGCGGGTTGCATTATGAACACCTTGCCAAAAGCACAAATAGCAGCCTCCTCATACAGCTGTGCACTTTGTGTCAGCGATGCGTTCTTACCAAAATAATCTATATTGAACAGTGTGGATCCACCCTCTACCGCTGACTGCACTATAGATGGCGCATTTATGTAAACAAAATTACGCTCTATAAAAAAGTCAAAGACAGCTTTGATAAATTCCGATCTGATTTTCATTACAGAACTGCTTTTCTTACCCCTTATGGAAAGATGTCTGTTATCATAGAGGAAGGCAGATGATTTCACGGCACTTTTCGATATGGGCCATTTATCCGCCTTTACAATTATTTCCATTTCTTTCACTGTTAGTTCTTTCCCACCTGGCGCTCTCGTATCATCTCTCAACTTTCCCTTTATTCTGATTGCTGATTCAAGAGAAACGGTCTTCATCTGGTCAAGGAACTGTTCATCAGTAACTCCTTTCTTTCCAACTACCTGCATGTAACCCGAGCCGTCACGTATAGTTAGAAATAGTAAAGAACCAACAGTATTTTTTGTAACAACCCATCCACGCAGCTCTACATTGCTGCCATTCTGCATAGACAGTGCTTCACGAATACCGTTGCTCAATATAGCTCCTATTTTCGATATCCTGTTATAAGGTTACCATTTTTCCGTGTTGGTTAATCCTGATTTAGGAACAAGACATAGATGCAAAAAAGTTGTCAACTCTGATTAGCAAACAGTGATGTTCTACAATAACTGATCATCCTTTATACATTTTAATTATCTAGACGTAGGATTTAATTATGTTCACTATATTCTCGACACCATTTAATTGGTTGGCAAGGTCCATCAGCACCTTGGAATTATCAGCAAAACTAGAGTCATTTAGCACTTGCTCAACCGCTAATGAAATATCTTCAGGTTTCAATCCTTTTTCCTTTAACATCAACCCCAACCCCATTTTTTGCACCTTCTTAGCATTTCCCAACTGTTCTCCATGATTTTCTATCGGGATAGTAACTACGGGCTTTCCATACTGTATTGCCTGGGCAAGAGTGGAATGCCCTCCTCTCATTAAGAGAAGATTACTCATGGCAAATATTTCATCTCTTACGGGACACCATTCGAAGTACCAACCAGTCTTGATCCTTCTTGGCACAGTATCTCCATCTGGTTTTCCTTCAGATACAACAAATTGTATTTTATCATTATCTTTGAAAGCTTCAACAGCTGTTTTCAGCACATTCATTTTAGTTGATGTCGGTCCACTTATGTGCGCAAATACTACTGGCTTGCTGCGATCAAATCCCAACATCTTTGCAACCTTGTCAACATACTCTTCATTTATGTTTGGTTTGGGTGCCATGAAACCGACATACTTCAACTTGCTTGCAACACTTTCTACAGGCCATATATTCTCCTCTGATAACGTGTAGGGCGGCGGAAGATCAGGTATCAATACAGAATTGCTCCTAGCCCATATAAAACCCAGCACTTCTCCCAGAATATTTTCAAATCCACGTGCAACACTAAGCTCACGCAATCGTGGTGAAAGGAGTAGTTTTATCTGGTTCAATATTGTGATGCATGGAAGATCCACACTCTTTGCCACGAGTAGGGAAGACAGTCTTGTGTCTGATACAACTACATCAGGTTTGAAGCTTCTAATGTTTCTGCCTTCCGTACCTAATTGTGCAGTAAACCGCAGAAAGTTTTTCGGAAGCTTCTTTATGCTTTGTTTTATTGAGAAACCGGAGTCTGTGCTCCAACCAAAATCAATGGGAGGAACCGAGAAACATTCGAATCCATGCATCTTAAGGTAATTTACAGGATCACCAAACGATGAGAATTGTACGGTTGTATTGGACTGTGATAAATTATTTGCAACTAGCAGCATTCTACTCGCATGGCCCAACCCCACTCCATACAACGCAACATAAACTCTGCTCATAAGACTAGGCATTGTAAATCACAATATATAAAATTGCTATTAAATATGAGTGTAAATAATAAAGTACCAGACTAAAATTCCTTCAATTGTTGTACCTTCTCTCTCACATAGTCAAAGCCCTTCTGCCAGAACTCTTCTTTTGATATATCAATTCCATTTTCCATCAGTAATTCTTCTGGCTTTCTAGAACCTCCTGCTGCTAGTATGTTGAAGTATTTTGGAACGAATGACTTGCCTTCAAGCTTGTATTGCTGATAGAGCGATAATACTAGCAAGTTTCCAAATGAATATGCATAGCAATAAAAGGGAGTATGGTAAAAGTGAGGGACATTGAGCCATTCCGATTGAAAGTCTGGTGTGATAGTTAAACAATTTTCAAATTGTTCTTTCAAATTGTTAAGATATAGTTCTGAAACTTTGTCAATTGTTGCATTCTTTTCTGCAATAGCATAGTGTGCTTCAATTTCGAAGAGCGTGAAGTAAGCTTGCCGCATTATTGTGGCATACATGTCATCGATCTGTCGTGCAAGCAACAATTTATGCGCCTTTTTTGACATCTTCTCTGCCAACTTATCATTAAGAAGCATCTCTGCAAATACAGAGGCAGTTTCAGCAAGCGGAAGAGGAGCCTGTGACACTATAATGGGTTTATCGGCTGCAGCCATGCTGTGTATTGCATGACCAAACTCATGTGCGATCGTAGACACACCCCTTATCCTGCCATCAAAATTCAACAATACGTATGGGGTTATCTTTGGTGTCACTGTATAGCAAAAGGCACCCCCACGTTTGGCCTTCCTTATTGCAGAATCCACATGCTGTTCATGAAAAACTCTTTCTGCAAATTTTTTAAATTGTTGGTCGAAATCTTCGAATGTTTCTAATACTGTATCAACAGCCTTTCCGTAGGTGAATGTTTTCTCGTCTGAGGTTTTTGATGAAAGGGGAGCATAAAGATCATACCGCCGTAATTTTTTGACACCAATCATCTTTGCCTTTTCTCTAAAATAATCCTGGAAGAGTATTGTATTTCTCCTGCAAACTGCTAGTAATGATTCAACTGTTTGGTCATCTAAATTGTTTATAACATTTCGAATAGAGATCGGTGATTTGTAACCACGCATGGAAATACCTTCGTCACGCCACTGAATTACAATGTTTTCATAAATCTCTCCAAGTACGCTGCTGTTTTTCTTGTATACCGCCCGTAGTGCCTTGTACGCTGCCTCCCTTTCCTCAGACTTGGGGCTCCGTAAAAGGGAAAGCATCTTTTCCTGATTGCTAAACTGTTTTTCAATTAATTTTCTACCTTTTTTAAGTTTCATGGTAAACTCAAAACCACTCACCATTTCGTCATAGATTTTGACAAGTGCCATTATGCCGGTAACATTTAAGGTGTTGATGATCTTTTCTTCTGGTTCAGTTAAGGAATGTTTTGCCAGTAGTCGTTTATGTCTTAGATATTCTCTGTATACGATAGGAACAGAATTTATAAGATGCTGGGCTTTTTCTTCATCGATCTCTTTCTTGAACCATAGATCAAAGAACAGCAACCGATTGGCAACTTCAGACGCAAGCTTCTCCATTCTTGTTACAAGTGCAGCTGCTTCATTTGATGACGTATCTGCATAATGCTTCAGGTGAGCATAACCCAATGCAATACTAAGCTTCTCATCTATTCTCTCGATTAAATGAATAATATTTTCAAAATCGATTGCTGGAATGTTTGGCTGCAATTCACTCCTCGTTGCCTCCGTCTCCTTCACTCCTCTTTCAATTGAATCCAGAAAATTCTGGAATTCATCTGTGGAAGGATCCTTTACCAAGTCAGTCAATTTCCAGGAACCAACCTTAAGAGTTGCCATAGACAGGAACCTACAAAGATACTGTCATATGTATTTTTTATTTATTATTCCGTTACTGAGCAAACTAAAAATGAAGCGGGCTCGGTGGGATTTGAACCCACGACCTACAGCTCCGGAGGCTGCCGCACTATCCGAACTTCGCACAAGTAAGTTTTGCTCTGCGCTACGAGCCCAATTCCCAATACTGCTAACTACATAAAAGGCGATATTATCAAATTAGTAAATTATTCCTCTAACAACTCTTTTACCATGGTATCAAGATACCCATTCTGGCCGAATGAAACATTGCGCAGTATACCTTTCTTATCTATCAAGATCGAGGAAGGAGTGCCTCGTAACGCATATTCTTCAAAGGTTTCTGCCGAGAACTCTTTAGTTGCCAGATATTCTTTCACACGTTCAATCATATTAGCCTTCTCCATATCACCATAAGATCCGAATTCAGGAAAATTCCCTTTTATAAACTCCATCACTCTACTTTCTGTCCAGTTTTCTTCTTCTCTTTTCACCGAATCCATCGCTACGGGAAATGGAATTTTGTAAGAGATCTTATTATCTTTGAGAGCGCCGTACTGTGAAAGGGCATTATAGGTTTCACCGATTACCTGGCCAGTACCAAGTAACAATTCAAGATTCTTCAGTGTATTTTTATCGTAATCCTCAAACGCTGTTGCTAGACCAAACACTCTAACACCATCATTGCGGTATTTGTTGTAGATCTCTATTGCTGCGGGAATTCCGTACAGGAAACACCCGGGGCAGTTCACCTGAAAGACTTCAACTAGCACAACATTGTCCTTTTCCTTATCTATGTTTGTTGGTATGCCCTGAGCCCATTTAGACACCTTCAGATTCGGTGCCTTGTTACCAATCTTTGCGATCATCAGTTACGAATGCATTAAAATTATTTAAAAATGTAATGTTTTGAAGAGCTGATATGTTAATTAGGGTTGTAGACCATTAATTACATTGATCCTTTTTGTTCATGCATGTGACAACATTTTGATACCGGATAATTCTTATGACTTACATAGCAGGTACGGTCTATGAGCATCTATTCATGGCGTGATTTTGGAAGAGAAGCAGAGTTCATTGTTGCAAGTTATCTGAAATTCAAGGGATGGAATATCGCATTTAGCCCATCAAGCAGAGGTGCAGCCGACATTGTAGCACGTAAGGATGAGAATGCTTGGTGCATCCAGGTCAAGTCTAGCATGAAGTCACCTCATATACGATCCGAAGAGATCAAGAGGTTAAAGACATTCGCAGATTCTGTTAATGGATTACCAGTTTTTGCATCTGTGCAGCCATGGCAAAATAATGCTGTGCAAGAAGGATTGTCAATAGGGCGATACATGATCTTTCTATACTCCTTAGATAATTGGCAATCACTGCAACCTTGAGTCTTGCAGGTTGACCATCAGAGAGCAATTTTATCTTATAACTTGCAGAAGGGCTATACAACGATAATAGTGGCAGTTCCAAAGGGTTTAAATTTATTTCAATAACAATTTTTTTCATGCCATCGATAATGTGGCTTGCTCACGTTAACCCCGTAACGAAGGCCCATGAAGAAATAATTCGGGAGAGGATGCAAGAGGGAGACGTCTACGTTTTCCCAGTGATTTTTAGAAAAAAAGATGGAAGAGAAGTCAACACTAGAAGTCTTCCATTCAGTTTTGAGGTGAGGAAGGAGATGTTACAATCAACTTTTGACAGTAAGATCCATATCCTTAATGCATACACGTTCAATGAGCCCTACAAAGCGTATGAAGGCAAAACTATTGCTGGCCTACCCATAACATTCAGTGATAAGGCACATGAACTAAGAAATAATATATTATCATTAGTACCAGAACCAAGGAAATCATATACAGGCAATTATAGCGAATATCTCCTTCTAAAAAAATTTGGGCTAAATCCTGAGCGACATAAGAGAAAGAGTATAGCCGGCACTGATGTAAGGGATTTGATGTATAAAGAGGCTTTGAAGCAGGATGGCAGAGACTGGAGAACTTTAGTTTCATCAAGTGTTGCAGATATAATTGAGAAAAATTGGAATACCGTACTTCATTTCGCAGATAAGAAAGACAATACTATCAGGAGGGTTGGTCTAAAAATACCTGCGGACGGTTATGAATAATTCAAATAAATATACCATTCACGCTCACACATATAATACATGAGAGATAATATTGCGAACTTATTCAACAAATTTTCTCTTAAAGGTTTAGATAAAGAGATGGAAAGGGGACATAATTATGCCGTCCAAATTATGTTAAAAAAACTGAAGATGTCACACACTTTCGATTTTTTAGACATCGGCTGTGGTAACGGCTGGACTGTGCGCAAAGTATCCAAAGACCCTCTATGCAGATCTGCGTGGGGTATAGATGTCAGTCAGGCTATGATAAGACAGGCCAAAGCATTACAAAACTCAGAAAAGCAGCGCTTCGTGCGTACAGACCTCATAAGATGGGCCCCACGAAAAAGGTTTGACGTAATTCTATCGATGGAAGCACTTTATTATATAGTTCCTGTTGAGCCTGCCATCAATAAGATTTTTTATTTACTAAAGAAAGGAGCACTATTTCTATGCGGTGTTGACTATTATATTGAAAACAGGGCAAGTCATTCGTGGCCAGATAAGTACAACATAGAGATGGACCTGCGCTCAAGGAAAGAGTGGGCAGATCTATTCAGGAAAGCAGGGTTTAACAAAGTCAGACAGGAAAAGATCCTTTATCCTGCAGCAGAAAGTTCTGAAGTATGGAAGCAGAGACTCGGGACTCTCTTTACTCATGGAATAAAGAAGTGAACTTCTGTTGTCATGTCATGAAACAGAACCTGAAAAGACCTATAAGTCAAAGGAGCAAATTGACATCCATTTGAAAATTATTAGAATCAGCTTGTTCCTAGTTGTAATAGGACCTCTGCTCTTAAGTTACATTCCTGCTTCAGCGATCCAGACTCAATTTTCTGATGCCAATGTTCAGGTTGACGCTACACATCCAAGTACCGTAACCCCGGAGAGCAAGATTGTCCTATCCGCAGTGCTTAAAGGAAAGACAGCTGATAATGTTAATCTGACGCTTTCGCTCGTACCTTCCACTGCTTTTAGGATTTTAGGAAAAGATTCATTCTATGTACCAGAACTTAGGCAGGATAGCACCTTAGGATTTTCCTTTGAGTTAGAGCCAGTGGCAGATGTGACTGAAGGCGTTCATACGTTGAACCTATTTGTAAGTTACATGCACAAGGAGCTGCTTGGTGATTACTCCAAACAGTCATTCTCAAGGGCAATTGAAATACGGGTGTCTCCATTGCCGGAGATAGTTTACACTGTCAGAGCACCAGATTCAGTATTCGTTGGCGAGAAATTTCTGATCCAAGTACAGCTTGAGAATATCGGTCATGACGCAGGTGATGTTGAGGTCACCATAATACCGCCAAACGATATGTTGATCCAAGGTCAGCATAAACATACTATAAGCAAAGTTGGAGCAGGAGAAAAGTTCGAGTTTCAATTTGAGCTCGAGGTTCCCGAGTCCATAGATAAAGTGGAGAGCAAATTGCTGCTGCTGAAGACTTCTTACTTAGACACTGCAGATGATTATCATGAATCTACAGAAACATTCCCGCTAATGGTAAGGCCGAGGGGCTTTCTAGAGATAGGTTCTGCTGGTGGTATATGGGTTGGACCGCTATTCATCTCCACAATTGTAGGAATAGGAAGCATAGCTTCAACGGCAATAGGCGTGATAATATTTGCTTACCATCTAAAACAGAAACGAAAGGAAGGATATAAGGTAAGGAAGAGGAAGGAATGATATGATTCACAAAATCCAAAAACTAAAAATAGTAGTCTAATTCAACCTTCTCCGATTTATCCAAATCTTTAGTAATCCTCTCTATGAACGGCTATCGTAGTAGTGGACCGGGTGGGATTTGAACCCACGACCTCTCCCATGCCAAGGGAGCATCCTACCAGGCTAGACGATTGGA
>JBHICO010000010.1:0-29402 GCA_046759645.1 Nitrososphaerales archaeon | reverse complement strand
AAGGATTTAAATCATAGGATGCAAATCATAGGATTCAATCCTGATCTAAATCCCTATTTTAGATTATAGAATTTCCCTCCACAATAGATATATAACCAGTTTACCCTAACTCCGCCTTACGATGAACCATAACCCTGACTATGTCAAAAGAGATAGGCTGGATATAATTTTGGAAATGCTGGAAGTTTCCAATGTGCCTGTTAAGAAGACACACATCTTGTTTAAGACAAGCATCAACTTTTACCAACTTAAGAAATATCTGAATTTGTTGCAACATCTGGAAATGCTACAGAAAGTTAAGGAGCCCTACAAGGGTTATATAATAACAGAAAAGGGGCGGCAGTTGCTGACTCTCTTTAATCATAATGGGTTTGGTTTTCCAGATAATCATAAAAAAGAAATCTCGTCAGTCCCACTCTGATATACCCTTCGCTTAAACGAGTTTTTGAGAAGTCTAGAGGGAAGTAGGCAACTATAAATACACCAGGAAACAAGCCATCAAAATCCCAAAAAATGATTAAAGTTTACTTACGGTCAGAACTTTGATTGCTCGTTCATACTCTTTCACTGTGTTGATGGGTAACCATTTATTCCTTGAGATGAAGAAACTGAAAAGCTTGTGCTTCCGCGCTAGAAGAGGGAAAATAGTGGATTCCAGCTCTACTGCACCTTGTTCGTCCAAATCGATAGTTTCTTCAACAATACCGTAAACTTGGGGCTCAAAGGCGTAGATACCGACGGATGTGGGCCTCTTTATCAAGGGTTTTTCAGTGAACCCAAGTATCATCCCGCTACTATCAACCTTTGCCACGCCATATGGGTATTCCGCGTCAGGAACCAGTACTGCAGACGCCAAGACTCTGTGCTTTTGTACAGCTTCTAGATGATTCATTAAGAACCTTGAGTAAAAGTCCCTCTCTAATATGATGTCGTCAGGAAATACAACAATACTTCTCCTAGATAAATCGATGCCACTTCGTAGCGCATGCTTGAATGCTTTGGCCTTACCCCAGCCTATGCTACTCTGGGACTCTACACTGTACTTAGCTTCGATGTTATACTTACTTCCATCACCAAGATGTTGCATCACAAGTTCATGTCTATGTCCAAGCAGGAATACAAATTTCCTGAAATCCTCTTTCGTTAAGGACTCGATGCATATATCGATCAGTTTCTTTCCCGAAACTTCAAGTAGACACTTCGGAAAATCGATTCCCATCCTTTTTGCCCTTCCGCCTGCCAAGACAACAACTTGAGTGTTTGCTATTTCAAAGCGCAAGCTCTTAAACTCCATCAGGAACCAACTCCTTCTCAAAGACCCCCTTTTATCAACTCAATATTGTGAACGGAGGAAGTATCGATGCCCCTAGCTATTCCAAGATATACGCTAGCAAAGTCGCCGAGGTAGCTTAGGGAAAGCAGCCTAGCAAGTTCTGACCTTCCTTGGCTCCAGAACTCGAAGATCTTGGCACCTTTTTGTTCCACTAGAGATTTTGTTGCTTTGATCTTTCCTTGAAGACCAATCTCGCGCTCGTAAATCGAATCTCTCAACACAATGAGTGCGTAATTTTCATAAGTGCTCGAGTCCCATGCTTCAATTTCGTTATGTAGAAGTTCTGGAAAAAGATCATAATAGCAATGAACCTTCGAATTTTCATTGAAGAGCTGCTTCCATCTTATTGCAGCTGCATCAGTAAAGTTTTGTTCGCCATAAATAACTGGAAATCTGTCTAAAAGATCGAAAGCTAGAGATCGCGCAGGATTTCTCCTTAAGGGAAGATCAGGGCTACATTCTTTCTTAATCTTATTCAAAACTTCTATCGTCTCCATTACATCATAATTTACTTTCCTCAGGATACTGGCATTTTGCAACATGCATAGTAACGGAACTAAAAGGTAACCCAGTGATGACCTCGTATGACCATTTTTTGGTATCATGATGCATGGAACGTTCTTTTCACCACATCTAGATTCAAGTTCGTGATCGTTTGTGACTGCAACGATTTGTGTTGTAAAGTTTATACAGGTTTCTAATGCATCCAAGGTTTCCTGAGTTTTTCCAGAATTTGTTATGGCAAGGACTAAACTATTTTCGTTTACGAAGCAAGGTGGAAATGAATGTTTACTGACATAAACAGGTATCGATGAATTCCTTAACAAGACACGTAAGAAGTCACCTACTATACCTGAGCCCCCCATTCCTAGAACCACAATGTTGGAAACCTTACCAAAGCTCGATGGAAAAACAAGATCTTTTGCCGATGCGAACGCCTCAGCTACTTGACTTGGGAAACTAGCTACTGTTCCAAGGATATCCGATTCCATGGGTATAGTCAACTAGATGTTATGCCTGTCAATGACAAATAAAGTAGTATGGATCAGCTTTTCTGGTTTTCCCTATTACGAGTTGTGTAACTCTGGCTACATACCTGCTATCTGAATGATTAAGCTAGATTATTCGTTTCGTAATCTCATTTGGGCTTGCTTGTGTAAGAATAAATACAAGAAAAGTATGCTATAGGGAGGAGTATCGCTAGTTATATAATACGTCCTACAAATTTGTTAAATAATGAAACTGACAATTACTATTTAATGGATTTAAATTCGTTGTTAACCGAGATCGATGGATTGATTAGAAGCCATTTTAGTGATGCTTTGATTTGGAACGAAGGGTCAGCTGGTTTAAGAGGCAAGTATTTCTATACCAAAACTAGAGGTATGGAGATTGGTATTTTTCTAGGATTTACGATCGACTCAGAAATCCTGAAACCACACAAGTGCTTAGTTTTTGTTTTTGCAGATCCTAGGAGCAGAATCGTGAAGGATTTGGCCACAGAAACAGAAGTTTTGTTAGAACAGATGGTGTGCGAAATTGGTCAAAAACATTCTCTTAAAAGTAATTTTGTGGCAGTTCGAGGAGATCTCCCATCATTGGTGAGAACACTTAACATCGAGCAGGAAAACGAAGCGAAGGCAATGGAATTCTTTAAAGAATCTCTTTTAGTATTGGTCAAGAGCGGCTTGCCTCTACTGCACTCTTCCCATGCATCACAGGGATCAAATGTAACCTAAGCTCTTTAGCCTATTCTTTATCTCTTCCTCTTCCTCCTTTGTGTATGTACTTTGATGCTCTTCATCGTCCTTAACCACTTCTGTCAGTACGAAGTTTACGTATTCCTCAACACTCTTAAACTCATCTTTAAACATATTCACTCTCCGTTGTATCTTCTCGTATAGCTCTTTTGACACAGGTATCTGAACTTTATTAAAATGTGATTCCATGGTGCAAATTAAATTTTGTAATACTTAAGTTATGCGTAACTTGCATTACGTACCCTAGGTTACACTCATAAATGCATTTACTTCGTTCCTCCTTTTCAACAATTTGCATTAAACAGCAAAAGATTTAGGTTCTATCGAAGCCTGAATTAGGTCCTCCCGGAAATAGACTTCTTTCAGGTTTCTCCACCTCTTCCTTATCGGGATTATCTTATAAATTTTGTAGCAGACACCACTCGCATTGAGTCAGGATCCTGAACTTGGCAGAATAAATTCATTACAATTGCAATTTGTGTAACTCTTTGTCCAAAAGCTCCAGGAACTTGTCCAGATTTTTCCTTGGTATAACCGCACCACTTGCTTTGGAATGCCCACCGCCAAGTCCCTCAACGATTGATGAAATCTTAGAAGTCAATTCACCCAAGTTATTTGCAAAGCCATCTGTTGAGCGCAAAGATACGATGTACTTATCAGTGCCAGCCTTGTATCGATATGCAACGCCAACTGGAGTTTCAAATTCTCCTAACAGAAAGTTGGCTACGGATCCCAATGACCTTTCCTCCGTTCTCATATGTGCTATGCGCTTCATCTTACTTCCTTCTTGCGCTATATCGTTGACAAGTTCTAGCATCCTTTGGGCATACTGTGAAGCGTATTCGCACAAGTGCTCTATCTGATGTGGAAACCTTAATTTTGAAAGTTCGTTTACAACATACATCAAGAATTCATCATCATCACCTTTTGCTGCAATTGCATATGATAAGATGGATGCCTCTAATAAAATAAGGTCTTTATCGTAACGCTTGAGAATACCTTTAGAAATCGCTCCCTGCTCCAGATCATCCGTTACAGCTGCACAAGCTGCAAGTAGTGATGCTTGTTTAGGCAATTTATCCTTAAAGACCTGATAGACAAGCACGGATGCGCACTCATCTGTTGAATGCAGAGTTCTAACACCCCTATCTCGTAGTGTCTTCATCAACTTTTCGTTTAATGAATGGTGATCTATGTAGCAGATACCTGCAGTCTTCCTTATCCTGTCTAGTTGTTGCAGGAATGGTGTTTCTGTTTCCCTTGTAAGGCCAAGATCACATATGTATACATTGTTTTGACCCTTAACTAACTCGAGAGTCTGGATCATCTGTTCATAATCTGTGAGTAATATATCACACTGAGTCACTTTTTTTATTAAAGCTGCTGCTACAATACCATCTACATCTCTGTTATGTGATATGCAGATTGTTTTTATTGGTATATCCTCGAAGAATGACATTACAACTTTACCCTCAGATCTCTTAAGTAACCCAGATCCCTTAAGGTACAGAGAATTTTATCAGTAGATTGTTCAGTACTTAGCATTTCTGTATCTACAACGACTTCAGGATTAACTGGCTCTTCGTAAGGATCTTGTATGCCAGTCAGGTCTTGTATCTCTCCTGCCAATGCTTTTTTGTAAAGGCCTTTTGGATCGCGCTTCATGCAAGTTTCAAGAGAGCACTTGACATAAACTTCAACAAATTCCTGGATCTCTTGCCTAGCAAAATTACGAAATGATCTATAAGGCGAAATTAGTGATACTATTGCTATGATCCCATTTCTGCATAGCAACTTGCTTAGGTAGGCTACTCTCTTTGCGTGTAACTCCCTATCCAGCTTGCTAAATCCTAGATCGGGACTTAACTGCCTTCTTACCTCGTCACCATCGAAGAGCTCAACTCGTGAACCCAATTCCCTAAGCTTGGGCTCAAGCATCTTGGCTATTGTTGTCTTGCCACATCCAGGTAATCCTGTCAACCAGATAACAAATGCAGAATCCATCTTTTCACCTTCTTGTGGTCTTGAATTTCAGTATACAAAGTTCATCATCCTTTTCTGAACCGAAGCTTAATTCCGACATCTTTCCCATTCCATAATCTATTATAGCTTTCCTGGTTCGATCTATTTTAAGTTCAGGTAACTCTCGATCTATATCTTAGGTTACATATTTAAGATGAATACTCAACCAGAGCCATCTAGCCAGGATCTTATTTCTGGAATAACGCTTCCCCGCATATCGGAGGGTACCTGCATATGCATTATATCTAGTATGGTTGGTGCAACATCGTATATGGTCATCCTATCAAGTTTCATCCCATGTTTCTTCTTCTTATTGTACAGTATGAAGATTCCATCATACCAATGGACTGAATCATCCGGCCCAGTGTCATTCTCTGACAAGTATAGCAAATTATGACCTATGGTCCCAGCAGATCTCCAGTAGAGATCATCAAAGTATACCATCAGATCTGGCTTGTCACCATTGCACTGTCCATAGAGTTCTGCAGGCGTGTAGACCTTCGTATCAAAGGCCTCTTCATTTGGTCCTCTTATCTGCACCAGTTTTTTCCTTAGCTCTTCAATTGTTTTGTTATATTCTTCCATGGGAATTATACCACTCTGCTCTCTGCCGTCAACATTAAGAAATATACGAGCGTAGTATCCTCCCCAGCCCCAAGCCTTGGTTCTGCTCCAATCTATATCACACTTATCCAAGTCTGTAATGGAATTTGGATAATTCTTTAAAACCAAATATCCTTCTTTAATTAGCCACTCATTTACGCAAAACGCGCCCTTCATTCCCGCGGTTCCATGATCAGAAACTATAAGGACGTAAGTATCATCATCTATCAATGACAACAATTCGCCAATCTTTTGGTCGATGAATTTGTAATAGTCTCTTATCGCATTCTCATACTTGTTCCCTGGCACATACTTTGGATGGTTCTTATCGTGAAACTTCCAGAATGCGTGGTGAAGTCTATCGACTCCAATTTCTACAAACATGAAATAGTCCCAATCCTCCTTACTTAGCATATGCTTAATTAGTTTGAACCTTTTCTCCGTCATTTCATACAATTGACTAAGAATTACATCTCTCTCGTCCGTTCTAAAGACAACGTCAAAAAGATATTTGCCTACAACGGACTCGATCTCTTGCTTTAGTTCCTGGGGATACGTGTAATCATTTTGGTCTGAAGGCGTTATAAAGCAGGATACCATCTTACCGTTAACCTTCATGGGAGGATAACCTGGAGGGACACCTACTAGGCAAATCCTTTTCCCTTCTTCAGCTAGATAATCCCAAACCTTTCTCTCCTTTATCGATCGGGAGTTCGCTATCCATCCCTCATTATAGGAGAATCCTTTTCTATGCCTGAAGCCATATATGCCCAACTTGCCCGGGTTCTTACTTGTCATCATCACCATCCATGCAGGGATGGTTATTGGAGGATGACAGCTTTCTAGTATAGAACAAATGCCGTTATCCATGATCTTCTTAATATTGGGCAGCTCATCCTCTAGTTCTTCAAACATCAGACTTGAAGGCACCGAGTCTAGACCTATAACTAGGAACCTTGGTTTATGCCCGTTCATTGGAGAATAGGTCTTTTTGATTTATTTAAGCTATATGTAATTCGGCTTACGTAACCTTACAACCACATACATTAAATGCAAGGAAGGTGTCATTTTTATGAATGAATAATGGGACATTGATCGCTATAGGTATAGCTGCTGCAGTCGGTACAATATTTGGTGTTGCACTAGCTATTCCTTCCATTATCGATCAAGCGCCCGAAGCCGGAGAAATAGCAGAAGGTGACACTACAGAAACTGGTTGTTCAATCGAATCTATAAGTTCGTTCAGAGGTGTGAACTTTGCAGTTCCTATCCTTGTTGCTAAACATGATACCATCCAAAATTTCAATGCACCTATATACTACGTAAGCAAGAGCCTAAAGATTCTTCATGACAACGGATTTAACCTAATCCGCGTTCCATATCATTGGGAAGCTTTCGAAAGCTATCCTGACAATTTCCTTAATGGAATTGAAAACATTGCATCTGAAGCTGATCGTTACGATATATGTGTAATTTTTGACTTTCATCAGTATAGGACAAGCAGTTATTTCGGTAGCGGTCAGTCAGGTTTTCCGTGGTTCTTGCTTCAAAACTACGCAAAGGATGATCCTATGTCTCAGAAATCTTTTTGGGCTGACTTCTACGACGACGAGATTATAGTCGATGGTAAGAGTGCATGGGATTGGCATGTTGACTTTATCACACAAATTATAGAGCGAGTTGATAAATACGATAGTGTGTTGGGATACGAAATCATAAATGAGCCTCATGCATATGACAACTCCCAATTTGACAAGATCGGAAAGTATCACAAGTATATAGCGCAAAATATTCGAAAACAAACGGAGAAGTACATTTTCTTTGATGAACCTATACCAGCAAAAAAATGGGGTGGTGCAGTGATTTTACGAACTAGCCAATATTTAATCCCGATCGCACCATCTGGAGTTTCCAACACTGTTTTTGCTCCGCACATTTACAAAGTTCCGGCACCTAATACTTGGGCTTCAAACCAAATAGCAAAATATAAGACACTGTCAAACATATGGGGAGGCCTGCCAGTTTTCATAGGTGAATTCGCAGCAGGTAATGAGGAAGATATGAACGCTTTCATAGATACATTTGAACAATCTGAGTTTGGATACGCTTATTGGATATGGAAACCGAAAACCATCAAAGATGACACAGATCTTAACAAGACTCATCTCATAAACAATGATCTAGAACCAACTATATATCTACAATATCTGTCGAACTCTGTTAGTAAATATCATGGGGAGTCAAATATACCTGAAAGCCCGAACGAATAGTGTATAACTCCATGTTTACTTGGACTAAATGGACGGAAAGGAATCCGCATTGTTATTCAAGCTTTAGTTCTTCTAGTACGCCTTTCCACTGCTCAACAATTGATGAATAAGCTTCATCATGTATCTTATTTTTGAGCTCATAGGGATCGTTTAGCATGTCATAGAGTTCTCTTTCACCTGTGCTTAGCTCTACGTATTTGAACTGCATATCCCTCACGGCAGTAGCATTATGCTGCTTGGTTCCACCTCTAAAGAAATATTCGATCAGTATGCTGTCTGACCACTTTGCTTCAGGATTGTTTATGAGTGTTAGAAGGCTCTTGCCATTAATCATTATAGCTGGGCTTGTGTGGGCGAGCTCTGCAATGGTAGGTGCGAGATCGATATTCTGGACAAGTTCGTCTAATTGGATTCCTCGTTTTGTCAGTTTTGAATAAGAGATGATCAAGGGAACTCGGTTGCATTCTTCATAGATGCAGTTCTTCTTGCCACGAAGACGATGCTCTCCGAGGGCATAGCCGTTGTCTGACGTATATATTATGACAGTATTTTCGCTTTCCGCTCTCAAAGCATTTAGTATCTTTGCAACCGCTTCATCAACTGCCTTCAGGCTACATATCTGCTCTCTCCATAGTGTGTCAAGGTAATTCCTATCGCTCCTACCAAGAATTGGGCGATTCTTTACCCACTTTGGTTTGTCATCTACATCCCATTCATTGAAGTTTGGTGGTTTCGTCCTCTTGATGTCGTCGCATGTACCGACGTGGCGTTGTGCAGGTATCGGGAATGGGGTATGTGCGTCGACGTGTGGTGCAATAGGAGTAAACAAGAGGAAGAATGGTTGTTCTGCATTTTGTATAAAGTGGAGGGCTTTATCTGTCAGAATATCGGTCGAGTAATCGCTTTCACTATCGCCAAACGTGCGAATAATGCCGTTCTCACTCATATTGTAGGCATAGAAATGCATACCGTCTATGACTTGCCATTCGTCCCAACCGGGTGCAACATAAGGCAAGATCCTCTCGTAGCCATTTAGGTACTTACCAACCAAACCTGTTGTGTAACCTGCTTCCTTCAGCCATACAGGCAGAGTCTCATTATCATTGAAACGCTGCACACCACCGTATGGCGGTTCATTAGTCAAAACTTCATGAGTGTGAGCATATTGACCCGTAAGGAAGCTCGCTCGGCTTGGGCAGCACAATGGAGTGCTGACGAATGAGTTTGTGAAAGTTATCCCTTCATCTGCTAGCTTCATGACGTTTGGCATGTATTGAATCATATCCCATCGCTGATCATCTGCCATGATGACTACAATGTTTGGCCTTGTCTTTGTCTCGTCAGAGGTTGTTACGATTCCATATATTGAAACCAATATAATTAGAATGGAGACTGCAGCTATGCCTAGCAGCTTCTTCATACCCCATAGCGACTGCATAAAAATAAAAATATTGTGTTACCTTTGGTCTCTAAAAAAGATGTGCCATTACTTCAATGTCAAATGGTCTTTGAAAATCCATACCATCAAGATACAAGGAGCCGATAGCGAAGTCTGTCCATACAATGGGTAACATTTTCTAGTGGATACCCGGTTTGTATTGAGAAAGTTGAGATCAGGTATCATTCTATCATTTACAAATAAGGCCCATTACTTTTTATGTCATAGACAAATTAATAAGTCGACATCAAACGATTAAGTTGAACATGACTGATAAATTGCTAATATTCATTTTGCTACTGCTTTTTGGCATGATAATGCCGATGACCTATGATAACGATAGTTATGCAGAAGTTTCAAAAGATGTGAACGAGAAGCAATTCTATGGTTGTGGAATACATCTCTATAGGTTCTTACATTGTGATCCTTTGCAAAACGCGCTAGAAAGCTACCTTCTGAACGGAACTTCAAGGCTAGTCTATACCTATGAGGGCACTTTTGCAGACGGTAAATCCGGAGAGGCTCTTTCTTTTGGCGGTGATCGTTATACCGCAATATTGGATGATCGGAGTTTACAAATAGAAGGAGCATTTAGCATATCCGCCTGGGTTAAGCTAGATGTACTTAACTCAACTTCTCGCTTTATGTATGTCGTCGATAAACGTGAATCGAGTACTAAATGGTACCAATTGGTTTATGATATGTCACAACAAAAGTTCAGGTTTGGGTTTCATGATGGAGACAAGAAGACAATCTTCACCGACAAAGCAGACTGGGTCGTTGGACAATGGTATCACATAGTTGGAACATACGATCCCAATAGCGATAGAAAGAATATGAGAATTTATGTTGATGGTTTGTTAGATAACCAAGCTAAGAGAAGCGGAAATCCACCTGCAATAGAGAGCAACTTGAGAATCGGGGCCGGTGGGCGACTTGTACCTACAGGATATTGGCAAGGTGATATAGACGAACTCCGTATTTACAATAGACCCTTAACGGAAAATGAAGTAGCAATGATTTTTAATAACCAAGATGACCCAGCAGTTTCAAATGGATTGGTCGGACACTGGTTATTTGACGAAAACCTTAAAGACAATTCAGGAAATAACAATCATGGATTCATCTGGGGAATTCTTATAACAAGTATGGAATTCGCACCAGACGGTAGACTCTTTTTCACAGAGAAGGATACAGGGAACATAAGAATTTTGAAAGATGAAAGAGTTCTTAGAAAGCCATTTGTAACGATCAGCGATCTCCATGTCAACATAGAACAAGGTATGCTAGGATTAACATTGGATCCTGATTTTGAGGAAACTCACTTCGTATATCTCTATTATACTTACACAGACATCAGAAGTGGAAATCCATTCAACAGGGTTGTTCGCTTTACGGATGACAATAATGTGGGGAAGGACGATGTAGTCCTTCTAGATAAAATTCCTGCGAATACCGAAGGTTTCCATGCTGGAGGTGCCCTTGCCTTTGGGCATGATGAAAAATTGTATATAACTGTAGGAGATGCTGGTATGCCTGAATCATCTCAAGATCCATCAATGCTTACTGGCAAAGTTCTCAGGATAAACAGCGATGGGACAATTCCTGCTGATAATCCCTTTCCCAACTCTCCAGTTTATACTATTGGACATAGAAATATGTTCGGAATCGCATTCGATCGAACAGACAAAATTGGGATAGTAACGGAAAATGGGCCAGAATCATACGACGAAATAAACAGGATCGAAAAAGGTGGAAATTATGGCTGGCCTACAGACCAACCTGGTAACATTCTGCCCGAACTCTCAGATTCTTCTGTTGAACCAATTAGGAGTTACTGGCTGTCAATCGTTCCTGCACAAGTAATTTTCTATGAGGGTGACAAGATTACCGAACTTAAAGGGAGGTTCGTATTCACCTCATTTAACTCAGGGAATCTTTATACTATACAGTTCGATCGAAATAGTGGGGAGATTATAAAAGAAGAGGTGATTAGGTTAGCACAACCACCTCTGATATCTATTGCCCAGTCTCCGGACGGTTCTATCTATTATGGTGCATCTGCAATATACGAGTTAGAATCTGTAGATGTTAGCGATAAAGATCAAATTCTATTTCCTGTAGAAATAACTGGATCGGTTACAATAAAGGACCTACAAATCCTACCTGAAGAAAAGAAAATGATGATAGACATGCACTCAAAAGATAATTCTTCTCTGGTCACAATAAAAATACCAACAGCATTGTTGGACGGTTCATTGACGGTTGGTGAAGAAAGTGAACAGATGAGTTTTGTAGTTGATAATTCATCTCCAGGTTATAGTATAGTTAATGTGGATATTAGACCTCAAACTGATGTGAAACTGGTAATCGTTGGAACAACCGTGATTCCTGAATTTCCCGTTGATATAATGATAGCAGCTATTGCGGTTGGTATTCTGATTTCAATAATGCGAATACGAAAAGTATCTATCTCTCCTAGCTGAAGTATGGTTGTAAAAAGTAAACCTAGCCTTTCATAACTTATTTTTTAGCCAATCTGTTCAACTTTTGACGGACACGATCCTTTTCGTCGGTAGACTCATGAGAGATATATCCTGCTCCGATTGGATGCTTAAAAATCTGTTCGACTACGGTTCCATCCATTTGTGTGGGTATGGGTAGCTCTAACAAATGTAACATGGTTGGTGCTATGTTCCAAGAAGGTATTGAACCGACGTTCAAGCCGCTCCTAATATTCGGTCCATATGCTATGAAAATCCCTTCAGGTCTATGGGTACCTGCATATGGAGCACCTCCCTTCAGGTCTCTTGCCTCACCAAATAGATCAGGTGAAGCATGATCGGAGGTACCATATCCCTCCTTGCATTCAATAAAGATGTCTGGCGCTCTTGAGAGATATTTTCCCCACATAACCTCTTCCTTTCTGTAGACTTTGTTGATAACCTTTTTCCCATTCTCTTCAATTTTATTTAGTTCCAGCATTATTTTATCGACAACTTCCTCATACTGTTTTCCTTTTACAGTCTTGTTAATAAAAATGCCAAATTCTGTCATTGAGTAAGCAAGAGATTTCTCAAAATCTATCTCTCTATCAAAAAATAAAGCCATTCGTTCCAGTTTCTTAAACCGAGTTTGAGCTAGATGTGAAGCAATTCCATATAGATGTGTTTTGTGTAAAATGTGTATTATCGAATATTGGGACATACCCAACCGTGATAACAAGGACACTATCCGGTTTTTTTCCACCTTAAGCAATCCTAATCTTTCAAGCATAGTGTTCGTAAAGAAGGTTCTTTTGTAAGGCCCGAAACCATGGTCTGAGACTACGAAAATATCTGCGTTTTCCCGTGCAGCAATATCAAGAAATTCCTTTAATATTCTATCTAACATAACATAATGTTTCTTGACGTATTCGTCGTCCCAATAAAAGTGCTGCAAACGATCAGTGGAAGTGAATATTGGTGCTATAATATCCCACTCGTAATTGTGGGCTAAGTGTGAAGAAACTCTTGCAGTGCATCTTATAAAACGGTCTAGAAAAGTATAAGCCTTATCCCTGTCATGAGCTACTACATCGTAAAATTCAAGTGGGACTTCATACATATACCCATTCGCGACCTTCTCTATCTCATTCGCAATTTCTTTTGGATAAACATAGTTAGATTTTGATACAGTCAGTAACCCAGTAGTCATTATACCATTAATTTTTTCAGGAACATAATCAACTGGAGAATTAACAACTATTGATTTTAATCCATGTCTAGTTAGAATTCTCCAGAGTGATTCTACATCTGGATCCTTGGTACCAATGGTAGTAAATTTTCCATCTATTTTCATTCTAAAGCCCACCAATCCGTGCTTACCGGGATTGGTGCCACTGAAAATACTTGTCCATGCTGGTAAGGTTAGGGGAGGTGCGGTAGACATTAGATTTCCATACGAACCGTTCTTTACCAGAAAATCAAAATTTGGGAGGAGGCCTTCAGCTATGTACTTATTCAGTATCAGCCAGGTCGCTCCATCTATGCCAAATAATATTATTTTTCTTTTCATTCTAAAAATTTCCCTTTACAGATTTGTCGCATTATCTTACCTTATCCCAAAGCGGGTTATCTCTCTTCAATATACTTCTAAGCGTCGCTACTATGCCACTAATCTGTACATCAATAATAGCATTCAAGGGAGTCTTTTTTATGAACGCTGGCACTATCAATCCAGCTAAGAAGATAAAACCCCATGTTGGATAGTACAGATAAGTCTCAATAATAAGGAGGGAGAATAGAACCGGCAGCAGGAATGGGGAAATAATCAGTATGAACAATTCAAGGGGAAGCACTACAAGCCCATATTTTCCATACTTGGGATGAAAGATCATTTGTTTATTCTTCAGGAGTACTCTGATTATTCCTTCTGCTCTTCTATCCTTCTGCTCCCTTCTCTTTTTGAATTCCTCAGGAATTACTTCTTCTGAGATTACCGAAGGATCTACTATTGTTCTATAGCCCTTCCTTCGAATTATTACCATCTCTTCTGTATCTTCTGCCATAGAAAAAAGACTAACTTCCTCCACCAATTTCCTTCTAAAAGCCAATAAGCTTGATGAGTGGCCAATAAGAACGCTATCGATGTTACTCTCTGCAATCTGGATCAAATTCATGAATTTATTGTAATATCTTTCAATGCCATTTCTGTTGATTCTTGTTCCTGTAACAGCACCTATTTTTTCATCTGCAAAATTTGCAACCAATTCTGTGAGCCCATTTTTTGAGATCGTTATAGAATCTACATCAGTCTTTACGAATATCTCCCCAGATGATTGTTCAATAGCTTGATTTAGTGTTCTTGCCATACCTACACGCTCACGCTGCTTAGTGAGTTTAATTGCAGGAATTGTTTTTTGATATTCCTCTATTATCGAAGGTGTTCTATCAGTAGAGCAGTCATATACTAATATCTCCTTGACAGGATATGATTGGCTGAGCAAATTCTTAAGTTTCTTTTCTATGAATTCTTCTTCATTATATGTTGGTAGAAATATTGTTACGGTAGGTCTATAACTGTAATTTTTCCTTGTTTTTTGTATTTTCTTGTAGTGCGTAAGTATCAGTAAGACAACAATGGAGTAAGGCGTTATTAGTGCTACTATAGCAAAAAGCAGAAAATCCATTTAATCTCTATCGTACGGCATAAATCTGTGAGCCGTTGTTTGCTATTAGGTTAAACCTTTTTTGTAGAGAGTCAACTAGGCCTTGATAATCGCTAGGATACTTTAGTGAATAGACGTTACTCTCCATACTGGTAAGGGCTACCTTTAAATTCCGCCCTACCACCGCATTACGTTCAATTTTACTGTCTAATTCCTTCTCGATCACTTCTTGGTCAATAATTTTTCTAGAACCGATTTCACTTTTTCTTATTTCATTATCGTTGTATATCCCATAGTACCTGTACGCATAGTTTCCAGAAAGAAGGGTTAGTACCCACTCGTTAGACGAGTGATTAGTTGCAAAGTCTGCCAAATAAATGTCAGAAGAACTGAGATTAGTCGTTGGTTCAGAACCATATTTACTTATAGGAATTAGCACTATGAATATTAATACTAGAACCAGAGCGACAGTTCTAGTTCTAGCATGCAATTTATTTTTAATCCTAATAGCCATGAAACTGGCAAATAAAATCGACCATGGAATTGCAGCAAACATTAATGCACGAAGCACAAAAGCTCCTGATTGGAAAACAAAAATCGGAAATACAATCATTGAGCCAGCGATTAACCCAGAAATAATTATGAGCATTTTGTGCTCAGACTTTTGATGTTTGTACAATATTGCAAAGAAGAGCAGAGTGGAGATGACCATAAATGCAGCTGCTACTGCATTTATCCCAATAGGAATAAGATAGGAACTGGCCGGACTTACTGGTAAAGCAGTTGTACCTTGAAGGTATATTTCTGAATTGACACTCAATCGATCTATTATCTTTTGCATACCCCGGTCCTCAGCACCATATAAGGACCAAGCTAAGAGTACCACTACATGTAGTAACATGATAGGTATAATTTTCTTCATTACATTTGCACCTTGGTTCTTATCTGCATATCTAACTGAGGTGCTGTTACCACCTTTGTCTCCCAGTGCTGTCAAACTTAGTGGTTTTCGAGAGATGAGCTTAAACAAAGCGAACCCTATCAGGGGGATAAATATTAAGTTCATCAAAAGAAAGTAAGCCGTGGTAGGATTTGAGAGGTTTATCGCAATAAGGGCTATTATGGCTACTATGATACCTTCTCTGTTGCTATCTCTACTTAGCAATACTTTCACCAAGTAGACCCATAGCAATAGGTAAAGTGGCGCTGCAAGGGACTGGGGCGAAAAATGTCCGGGATCTGAAAATAACATTGCATTGAAGGCTAATGGTGCATATAATGCATACCGAGGTTTGAATGATCGTGCTAAGAGGTAAATCAGTGGGATCAGCAATAATGGCACAAACGCTTGATGGAATCTAAAGTAGAGGTTTGGATCAATACCTGTTACAAGAAGGTTCATGGCCATTAGCATAAATGACAATGGATAATCGTTAGAGTACGAATGATTAGGATTTATCTCGCCTGATTTGAAGATTGATAGAGCTCCACTCCCGTGATCGTATATGTCCACGAACCTAGGAACATCATACGTGAATGCTGGCAATGAAAATAAGTATGCAGCAAGTATCAGATGTGGAATTAATTTGAAATGATCATTTGTCTTAGTTTTGTATGATATCAGCACAGAGAAGAGTGTTACAAGAACACCAGCCCAATAGAATACTGGAAGTGAACTAGCATAATACAATCCATCAGGTGGGAATTGATAAAATGAAGTAGTTGCTATTGTAATTATCAATAAAATCAGGGAGATTAGGATTAACCCTGAAAAATCTCTTGCTCTAACCACGATATTCATTTTCTGTTAATATCCACAATTGTTATTTCGGATGATAACCTGCTTCAGTAATATTCTTCAATCTCTCTCTTATTTTCTCGCGCTCACTTACTAATTCTTGTTTGATACTTCTCTCAGCAAATTCACCATCATTACTGAATAGTTCGCTGAGAACTCTTCCATCGATGTAACTAGGTATGGGTAACTCGAGTAGGTGAAGTATTGTAGGAACCACATCCCATGTATGAATGAATCGGTTAAGAGTTACATTTTTTCTGATACCAGGACCATAAGCTGCAAATATGCCTTCAGGCCTATGACCTCCAGTTTCAGCGGTTTCACCCTTAAGACCTTTAGCTTCCTTAATTTCTTGCCCATCATTTTTTGATTCAGCATCAGACCAGTATCTGAAGATATATCCTTCACGAAGTATTACAAACAGATCAGATGCCCGATCGGTGTAGGGTCCCCACACAACTTCCTCACGCCTAAAAACCTTTTCAACGATCGGCAACCCATCGTCTATTATCTTGTGCAGCTCGGTTATGATTTGCTCCCTGACTTCATGATAACGTTCCTTTGCTAGTTTTTTATTAATGTAAATTCCCTCTGCTTCAGAATAGGCTAATGAATTTTCAAAATCGATTGGCTTATCAAAGAAGAGCGCCATTTCCGTAAAATTCGTAAATCTTTTTGCAAAATTATATGCTGTGTTGTAGAGTTTCATTCTGCGTAACAGCCAAATCAATTGTGAGCGAGTTAACCCCAGTTTCGTCATAAATGAAAGCATGTCATTCCTCTTGATTTTTTGTAGCCCAATCTTTGAAAGCCATGTATTTATGTAGAGAGCTTTGTTCAGTGGGCCAAATCCATGATCTGAAACTATGCAAATCTGGGCTTCCTCAGCTGATGCTATATCTAAAAAGTCCTTCAAGCAGCGATCAATGAACATATAGTGCTTCCTGATGTAAGATTCATCAAACCAATAGAAATGCTGTAACTTATCTGTGGAAGTAAAGATTGGGGCCAGTACAGTCCACTCATAGTTTTGGGCCAGGTGCTGCGTCACCTTTGATATTTTTGCTGCAGACTGTTCAATCATGTTGTAGGCTTTGCCTTTATCTTTCGATATGATTTGATAGTACTCTACAGGTAAGTCACTCATGTAACCGTCGGCTATTCTTTCAATCTCATTCTTGAGCTGTGGTGGATAGACATAATTCGAATTTGGCGGTGTAATGAGGCCGGTCGTCATTACTCCCTTGATCTTCTCTGGTGGAAATGCGGAAGGATCGTTTACAACAATAGATGCGTGATCATGCCTACTCAGAATCTGCCATAGAGATTCTGCTTTCCTATACTTAGAATTCGCCAGTACAAACCTGCCATCTAGTTGAAGGATGAAGTCAGTTATTCCATGTTTGCCTGGATTAACTCCTGTGAAAATACTTGTCCACGAGGGCAAGGTAACCATAGGGAATGTTGAGACCAAAGTTCCTTTCACACCATTGTGAATGAGGTACTCGAATGTCGGGAGAGAACCATCAGAAATATATTTATCAAGTATATTCCAGGTGGCGCCATCTATCCCAAACAGTATAACTTTCTTTTTCATCTTTATCAGATAATAATGAAAATCTCTTCTATTTCCTTGCTAGGATGATGAGGCGACGAGCTAGGCTTGGTTTAAATGCAAATAACTGGTCGAGCAATTTTATCCAATGGCTACGCTGGTAGGGGGAACCCCCCTTTTCAGCAACAATACTGAAATTATAATGATTCAGTAGTTGTTTTAATGCTCTCGGAGTTACTGTATGAACATGGTTTAACACTTTGTTCAGATAATGTTTGTGGTTGTATATCCCGACAGCTACATTTTTTGATACTTCAACATCACGTGGTTGATAACCAAAGAGCAGCTCAAATCTACTACGATAACTAGCCAAGTTTGGTACAGTGATTAACAGATAACCATTCTTCTTTAAAACGCGATATGATTCGGCCATCACATTGTCCAAGTAAGTTAAATGCTCTAACATTCCGAAGGAAGTGACCAGATCAAAATAATTATCTGCAAAGGGTAAGGCTTCATTTTCTAAGTTTATTTTTACAGTAGATATGCCCTTGGCTTTTGCTTCCTGAAGCCGTTCCACATCTATATCTATACCATATGCTTCTTGAACCCTGAAGTGGTCTGCCAATAGTTTAGTTAGACTTCCATAGGCACATCCCATATCTAACATTTTATTAATTTTAACATTTTTCACCTGGTGAAGAATTTTCATTACGTTATTAGCCATTTGCAACGTTGCACTAGCATGAAGTTCAGTTGGATTTACTTTTTGAAATGCGTCAGATGTCTCTCGAGTCTTCATTGAATCACCAAACTAATCTCCGCATGGTATTGTTGTACAAATTAATAGCCAGAAAATATCAAAATCATGAATAGAGGGTCCTAAGATCTTGTTGTCCGCAGCACTAGGCTAAGGATAGATTTTAGTTCAGCTTGTGTTGTGGCACGGTACATCAATGAGAAACCAGCGTAAGACAAGACTGAGAGAACAATAGAGAGTATCACATTATTCGAAAGAATGAACAAGGAGTAGCCAAAGATCAATCCTACTATTATCGATATGGTGGGTTTCATCACGCTCCTGATGGATAATGACACCTGCTCCTTTCTTTTGAGCGTTACAACAGACAAACTTAAACTGGATATTGAACCAAGAAGCATGGCAATTGCTGCACCGATAAGACCAATCGTAGGAGCTAGTACGAATGTTAGTGTTATCGTTATTGCTGAGGATATTAGTCCGATCCTCGCCACCTCTGTTGGGCGACCAGCTGCATTTAGCATCGAGATAATTATTGCACCAATTGAGCTGATTATTGAAGACAAGACAAGTATCCTTAACGCAGATGAGGCTTCAGCATAGGATTTTGATATGAGACTAAGAACATAACTTGGGTCAATCATAAGTATTAAGAAGCCAAAACCACTTATCAGCAAGGATAACCTTACGGCGGTGTTAAATACGCTACTAAATTCTTTCTTGTTACCCTTCGCCCATTGCTCTGATGCGGTTGGTACAATGGCTTTCGATACAGCGATCAAAACGCCTCCAACTACAGTAGATATCAGTACAGAAAGACCATAAAATGCAGCCCATTCAAAGCTCAGAGTACCTAAAATGACGACTCCAATCTGTGCACTCAGTGTTCTCATCCCTACAGCAGAGTAGTTAAGTCCGGAAAACTTGACCATATGCCTCACTCCTCGAGTTGTCTCCAGTCGTTCAGTAGGCTTAGGAAGCACTCGAGGGACAAGATAAACAAAGCCTACTGTTAACACTATTAATGATGCAACAGAAAAACCAACAAGAATTCCAAAACTGCTCAAGCCATACAGCACCAAAGTCACTGCAATCCCAAGTTTTGCAATCTCATGTATCAAATGGGTGACGAAATGATACTGCGTTCTATGTGTTCCTATGAACGCACCTCTAAGTGTTGTTATGATTGTTTGTGATGGTAGATAAATTAGTACAGCAACTATCAGCAATGTTGAAAGAGAGGGGTTGTTGTACGCCATTGTTGCTATTTGTTCAGATAATAGTGCAATTGAGACCGCAGCTGACCCAGCTACAATCACCCCTATTTTAATCCCAAGTTTCAACACATTCCTTGATGTATTGGGCATATCTCTAGCAATGTATTCTGCCATGTACTTCGACACCATGACTTGGACACCGTATCCTGCAAATCCAATAACACTGGTAGCGAGAGCTATCACAACCATGGCTTCCCCTAATGCCGCAGGATCAACCATCTTTGCTAAAATGATCCAGAACAGGGCTCCGATGGTCAGGTTTGTAAGATTAGATAGAATTAGGTAGTATGATCCTCTAGCTAGTTTCTCAAATGGTTTGTTTGTCAAGTTCATCCTTTTATCCGATTATCGTTGTAGAACCTCTATTACTCACAATTTTCGTCTCATCACGTACATTCTACACATACCACCAAGAGCCAAAGCTATGCTTACGGCACTCAGGGATGCTACTATTGGTTCGAGTCTTATGCCCCAAAAACTATAGCTTAGCACCAATCCAGTCAGGGAAGTAACTGCTAAGCTCATTACTAAACTAAGTGCAATCCTCTCCACATAATCCATTCTCTTAGGGAACAAAAGTTGAACCAAAGAAAATCCTGGAATAAGCAATACGAAAACCGTACCCACAACAGTTCTAAGCACAAACCAAGGCTCAACTTGAGGAGTCAAGTATATCGTACTTATTGTCAAAGTCGTCACAACTATAGTTAGCCAAAATGGGATACTTGAATTACTCATCATGTACTTGAAGAAGGATCCTTTTACTCTACCTTCCTGCAATATAATTCTGTTATCCTCTTCCAAGGATTTGATTGTGACAAGAATATCTTCTAGCGATATAGACTTGTCAGACTTCTGAGAGGAGTTAATTACGTCCCTAACTGTTCTACACCCTCCTCTCCGTATAGCATCAATTACTACCCTCTTTAGCACTTGACCGTTTTCTTGCTTAAGTGGCTCTATCTGACGTTGAACCATATTTGATTCCACGCACTTCTTTCATCTAACCCAGAAGACCATGTAAAGGCAAAATTCTTCACTTCAGGATCGTATCTCCATAGCTCGATTATCATTCTGAAATCCTTACTACCTGCACTTTTAACATTCAACCCATCTACATCAATTCCGTTTACACTCAAGCTTTTTATTACAACATAATCCTGCTCTTTGTAAACATCCTTAATTTTCCAGCTCAGAGGAAAAACCCATGTCGAATTATCCATTAACATATGTTTCATCTCGATTATGTTACTATCTGGATCTGGATCTGGATTTTTAGAAGTATCGTCGGGTATAGCCTCTGTAGAGTTGAGTAGTTTTATCCTAACAGAAAGATATTCAGGACTTCCCATGTGATTATAAACGTTAACATGCCAAGTGACAGTGTCTCCAACATTTATAGCGGAATTGCCTGCTGGATAGTAATTATCTGTAGTCATGTCGCTTCCTAGAGTGCTTATGCTAAGAAATCTCTCCTGCGGTCGAGCCTCTGATACAACATATCCAATGCTCCAAGAGATAGCAAGTAAAGAAGCAAAGAGGAGCAAAAATATTCTTGATGCAATAACTTTCCTTGGTTTTAGCGAGAAGTTGGCAGAACTCAATCCTCTTTCTCACTAACCTCCATATCCAGAAACTTCTTAACCTGATAAGATTTCCATGCATTATAGGAGTAAAGGCACAAAATCGATGAAGTGAATGCCGCTAGAGGTGCGTAAAATGCAAATGTCATCATTCTTTGATAGTTCGATGCATCTTGGGTCTGCTCTCTAAGAATAGTTGAATCCTGGCTAATTCCTATGAATATTTTATTGGCTCTGGTAACGCATTCATTATAGGAACAATTTTCGAAATCATCAGTATTAGCTTGATGTAAAAGGCTCAACGCAAGGTTAAACCTTTCTACAGGTTCAGATACATCAGCACCGGCAGCTGCAGCTTCCTTTATACTATTTAATGCAAGTTCTGCAGAATTACTAGCATCAACTTCTGCACTGCCCATAGTTAGCAAAATTATGCTAATAAATAAACTTAGATTTAGCAACAAAAATCCTGTTATTTGTAAATTATAGATGCAATCTCTGTCGATGCAATGAATATGAAAGCAATGCCAAAAGCTATTGCAACCATTCTAAGTTTTTTTAATTCAAGAAGAAAGTTCATCCTGCCATAGTAGGGAGATGCCACTTCAGATACCATAAGCATTACTATCGCTGAAACAGCAACCCATAATCCTAGTTCTGATATTGAAATGACAAAGACCATTAAAGATCTAATGTCAGATAAGTAGTCTTGATCGTATCATTTTTTACGATGCTTTCTGCAATAGTCACAGGCTTTCCGCTAACCTTGCTAATGAGAAGTGCAACCGATGAGCAAAGTGGACAGCCAAGATGATGACCCAGTTGTGTTTGCTCGCTCACAAGCTGGCACATGTTGGCGTATGATCCTGCTACGATCTTGACCTCAATCATATCATGATCATTTTTTTCTATAGAAAGTTTGTCGATAATCCTTAAATCTTCATTCAACAACTTTGGCAGGTTTTCTTGAAGATATGTGAGATCAACAGTTGCAAAGTTCACATTTAGTTCTTTCTCGAAAAGCTCTACAAGGCCCTGGCTAGGTGCGGTCACGAATATTCCCTTCGGGTCATCGCAAAAGATCTTCTGCTGGGCAAGTTGCTCATCCTTCGGAATTCTAGATACAACATCGTAGGGTATGAAGACATATCCCTTGAGCTCGTCTAGATGCTTTGGGTGAAAAAATATTGTCTTTCCCTTATATCCCATGCCCACAACAAGATCATTTATTGATTTTATCATGGATAATGGCATAGCATTCACGATCTCTTCACGCACGTACCTTGTTGGAGACACATAAAAGATCAGTGCACCCCAGAGCGTCAGACCAAGACCTATAAATGTTAGAATAAACGAACTGTATAGGTAAGAGAAAAGTAGAGATATTCCTCCGGCAGATGCTAGGGCTATACCCATCGGAAGTGTCCCCCTGTACTGAAGCCTCCATACCCTTTTCCTAAGGCCGAGATTCTCCAACTCCATCTCTCTTAATTTTTTAAGGAAAGTCTCTTTGTCACTCAACTTAACAAGTTGATCAATATCTTTGGCAGTTTTCAATTGCACTTATTTCCCTTTTTTCTGACCATTTCCCGTTTTTGCCGGACGCAGTACCCTACTTTCAAGTATCATTGATCTAAGTTGCATAATTCTAATCATGTTTCAAAATCTTTCTCATCATTCTAGTTGTCCTCAACTCTGTTCTCCGTAGGATCAGCGCGATAAGGCCCACACCCATCGCTTGTATGGAAACTAGTAGCATAGATATTCCTAAGAAGAACCAAGGACTAGAAATCGTACCTGTCAACACCCAATCCATGATTGACCAAATAAGCATCAAGCCTGCTGGTATTATAATAGAGCTCCCAAGGATCGAGTAAAACACGCCTGGATTGTATGATTTAGCAAGTCCTAATACACTACGCAGTATCTTAGGGCCATCCCTCCATGTAGAAAGCTTCTGCTTTCCGATCCTTCTTCTGTAGTTAACTGGAACTTCGGTTATCGTTCCTGACGATGCGATCTGGGCGGCTATCTCGGCTTCAACATCGAAACCTGCGCTTCCTAGATGAATTTCACGAGCTGAATCAGTTTTCAGCAAGTACATACCTGAACAAACATCTGACAGATTTGTGTTCATGAAGATATTGAATATCTTTGTTATTATTTTGTTTCCAAAATTATGCAAACCATTCATCGTGTCAGCATTGGCTACTCTGGCACCGATCACTTCATCGTAAGATTCCATATGCTGCAAAAGCCTTCCAATGGAAGAAGCATCGTAGGTGAAGTCACCATCCATCACTAGCATGTAAGGTGTGTTAACCTCCTCTATCGCAGTCTTCATTGCACCTGTTTTCCCTTTGCCGTGCTGATAAACTACCCTCGCGCCGTGCTGCTTTGCAATATCAGCAGTTCTATCAGAGGAGTAACCATCTACAACAAGTAGTTTCCTCAAACCACATGAACATAGTTCTTGCAGCACTTGAGCTATAGCTTCTTCCTCATTTAATGTTGGTATGACAATGGTAACTAATCTTTCTAATTCGCTCTCTCGTTTGGATTTTTCTCTTAACATATCTGAGCATCCTTATCGGTTAGCATTTTAGACAGTACTCTTCTTTTCTCGATAACACTATTTTCGACAGCTGCCACATCTTCAAAATATTTGAGAAATTCCAATCCCTTGCTCGTAGTGTGAAATTTTCCGGCTTTAGGGTCCAGATCCAGGAGTTTGGCTTCAAGCATATAAATGAGATATTTCTGTAGTTGTTTAAAGTTCAAGAAACTCACATACATGATTCTAGTCTTGCTCGTTCCATATCTAGATGTGTCTAGAATAGATGCAATGATCTCTTCTCTGTTACGCCTCGTTCTATTTAGAAATGTAGATTTCAACTTGTTTTCTCACATATGGCTTACTCTGTTCAACTATTTTCTCATCGGATCATAATATGTCATAAGACCTAGGTATCTTATGTAGTTCAGATCTTCCATCCAGTTCAGCGCATCCTTATTGCCACAAGAGTAAGCTCCTATTGCCATTGCTCTTGCGATGGGTCTGCCAAGTTTCTCTATCTTATCGAAGAACGAATTCTTTATTGCGTAAATTAACTTTCCCATTATCCTTGCAATTACTGTAGCGAGCATAGCATTCTTCACTATTTTGACATTCTTTCTTATTAGACCTGTAAGGACTCTCTCTTGCTGCGTCAATGCACCGAACCATACTCCTTTTCTTAATGCTCTTGCTCTCATATAGGATAGAGCTTCTACCAAGTTGGTTGATCCGTGACCTAGCAGTTTGGACACTACAGCAATGTGACGTATTATGATTATTAGTATTGTGTCGATACAATTACCTAATGCGAATAATATAACACAGGTTATATAACTAGAAGACATGAATCCATAAATCAAGTCTGGCAAGTCCCGATATTATATATTTTACATTAAAATTAGGTATAAGATCTGTTTTCTGTGAGCGATAGATTTGTTCCTTCTTGGACATATGTGTTGGGCATACATTACAGCAAGGTCATGCTCATCGTTAATGAAAGTTAGAATAAATCCTTATCTTGTCTTAGTTCTTGGGGCAATACCTGATATCGATCTCATCCTGATGAGCTACGGTATACAGCATCGAACCCTTACTCACAGTTTATTATTTTGGTCTGTTGTGTTTATCCCAGTATTTATCAAGTATAGGAAGCGTAGTATACCCTACTTCGGTGCAATAATTCAACATATACTCCTAGGTGATTTTATAGTGAATAAGACGAGTTTGTTTTGGCCACTTTCTGATTTAGAGTTGGGCTTGCGTTTCAATCTCTTATCTATAGAGAACATAACCTTAGAAGCCCTAGGCTTGGCTATATTTTTGATCTGGGTTAATCGAAATGGCGATAACAAAATATTCTACAGTATACAGAAGCGAAGTTTATTGAGCATAATTGTTCTTGTACCACTGATCGGATTTCTCTTATTTCTTTATCAAAACAGCTTTTTTCTTACTATTCTTATGGAGCATGGTATGCAAATTGGTATCATGGAAAAGATTGGAGGGTGGATTATTAGGAGTAGTTTCTTCCCGCTTGTAACAATAATGCACTTAATACTAGCATCATTCTTATCGATACCACTGATTCAAGGATCAAGAGCGGTTTTGTGCAAAACCGTTGAAAATAGAAACCCGATTTAGTTTGCTTTTCTTGGACTTTTAGAAATTAAGCATTGTTACACAATATTGTATCTTTTTCATGAGCTGGTTCAACACACCCATTCTAGGCAAAAAACACACGCAATAAATCAGATACGAGTTCCAAGCTTCATCGTTTGGTAACCAAGACATTTTCATTATTTAGCCTCATAGATATGATTCAAATATCGTTATATATTTTGGTTCATGTAATATTCTATGCGGAGAAGGTGGCTTCCCTATTTTTAATTACAGTTTTGATTAGCAGCACTTTTAGGTTAACATCATAGATTGACGCAGAAACGTTTGTCAACATGGAGGAGCTTGCATGTGGTCTGAGCTTTCCTTCAGCTATTGCTATTACACCAGACGGGAGAATACGCTTCAAATCCTATTGTCGAAATCCCTACTGCTATAGTTACCAATAGACAGTTACGTTAGTCAATATGTACTGATTATTCCAGGTATTATACTAAAATCATGTCGTGCATATGAAGAGGATCCAACTACGAATAAGATGAGTAATTAATGACACATGCTAGTACCAGAATCGCTGAAGGTGCTTCCAGCTACAGGGATAAATTCCCAGTCATAGCTTGAAGGGTGAAGTGTTAACTTCAAAACACCAAACGAAGTATTATCCATGGCCTCGCTGTTAGCAATGGGTGTGTTAAAGCTATAGTGGCTGTAGCCACCAGTACCTGCAACAAACTGACGGATGCCACGATCAAGGTCTGTCACACCGTATGGGTCTTGCGGTGCGAACCGCTCATAGCTATGATGATGGGCACCTATTACAACATCTGTTCCAGCATCATAAAGGGCCTGCCAGATGGGCTGCAGATGGTCTTGGCTGTGACCTGAGCTGAAGCGCGGATGGTGCATATAGGCAATTGCGCAAGTACTCGGATAAGCAGCCAGGTCGTCACGAAGCCACTGTACTTGAGGCGAAGCATTTTCGCAAGCAATAATCTCCAGACAATTGCTATTGATGACCACAATATGCCATTCTCCGAGGTCGTAGCTGTAATAGCCCTTACTTGGGTCACCGGCTACAGCACCAAAGTAATTGAAATAGCCTGTGGCACCAGGTGTACGGTACTCGTGATTACCAACCGATGGGTAAGTTCGTGCTTTGTGACGACCCCATGTCGGATCGTAGCAATTGGCAAACTCCCCGTCCGTACCATCTGGATAGACGTTATCACCAAGTGCGTATACTGTACCATCGATGTTATCAAGCAACTTCGCTGTTTCTTCATCACCTGTTTTTATACAGGATGCTATATCGCCTGCTCCAACGATCACTAGGTCCTCATGATCATCAGTATGAGATATATTTGAGTCATCGGCCATTACAACGATTAAGTATGGTAGATAACTCTCAGCTTCACTAGAATCATACTTACTTGAACACTTTTTACATGTCAATGCAAAGGTGTAGGTACCATCTACACTAATGGCTGATGTCACATCCCATTCATAATAATCATCATTTCTTACAGCATCTACGCTTGACAATACCGACCCATCAATCTCCGGCTGGTTATTCCACGTCATTGTGTCTTCTAACCAATCAGTTGATGACACCTGTGCGATCGTCCCCCCTTGCTTTGACGGCTCAATCGAGTGCAATAGTATTTTCGCCGATACTACCACGTCTGTCACACCAGAAACTTCGAATTTCAGGAACGTCCGTGTCTCGCCTCTCTTCGACTTTTCAACATATAACTCCGTCTCTTTTTTGACGCTATTTTGAGTGGACACAGAGACGTCCGCCGTAGGTACAAGCCCGAACATCGGCCCACTCAAAACACCCGAATTATCAGAAACACCAGAGCCACCCTTATTCTTTTTACCCGGAGGATCCCCTTTAGTGGGAGGCTTTTCAGGAATCACAGTAGTACTACCATTCAATAATGTCACATCATCACCACCGGTCCGTATCTCTAAATATTTTGGATCATAGCCATCCGAACCAACCGTACCATCCAAAGTGACTAATGTTCCGCTCTGAGCAAACATAGGAAGGATTTGCAAAAGGAGCAGTGCTGACACGATAGTGCCCACGTATCCTATCATGATACACATATGTAATCTCTGTTATTGGTAATTAACACTTTGTATACAGTGTACACTAATTTTGTTTCTCCATAGACGTAGTCCTCAATCATCACGTATTCAATTTCTGTTGAAATTTCTTAGTTACTGCAGAATTAGTTGCAATAGATGATAATGATTCTTGGTTTAGATCGGATTACATATTGGAGACGGACAATGGTGATGCTAAAGGAGACAAGCTACAACAGTCTTTAGTTCGGCAACTAATCTATCTTTGATAGATGGGGAAGAAAATAAATTGTAGGAACCTTGCTAGGTTCGTATCATCTTGAGGGCATGACCCGTACGGCTCTGTTTGTTTCTCTGTCGTATGTATTTTTACTGATATAATTAATTTCGTAGTAACAAAAAACAAGAAGTTTTTGGTTTTAACCTAATATGACTCTGCCATGACCATTCCAAATCGACTGGTGTGACGAAAATCGATGAAAAGCTAACTTCTGCAAGTTGACATAGATTTTTAATTCATGTTTTAAATCGATAAATGACCTCAAACAATTTTATTTTTTTTTACTTATTTCTTATTTTGATTTTAATTATCTGCCTACAAATTTGTTAGAAATGCGTGGACAATAAGGTCGCAAGTGATTACATAGTCTAATTTTATGTGAAACGGTCTTGAATAAGAAGATTTAGTCTAACCAAATAGATCTCGAATTAAATATTTTGAACCCAAAACCCTTAATTTCTAGGGTAATGAGTTTGGGTCAAGGTTCTGTTCTTGAACCAGAAAGGGGACTACATCAAAAGAGATAGGCTTGATATAATGTTGGAAATACTGGAGGTTTCCAATATACCTGTTAAGAAGACCCACATCTTGTATAAGACAAACATCAACTTTTACCAACTTAGAAGATATCTAAATTTGTTGCAACATCTGGAAATGCTACAGCGAATTAAGGAGCCTTACGATTGTTATATAATAACTGAAAAGGGGCGGCAGTTGCTGGCTCTCTTTAATATTAGTGAGCTTGATTTTCCACATAATCATAAAAAAGAAATCTCGTCAATCCCACTCTGATATGCCCTTCACTTAAACGAGTGTTTGAGTAGTCTAGAGGGAACTGGGCAACTATAAATACACAGGCTAACGAGCCATCAAATTCCTTAAAAAATGATTAAAAGGATCTGGAGGTATGACAGTAACTTTTGCTGATCGCGATAGGGTTCCTTATCCAATAGCACAAGGGAGCCCATTTAGCCTCTTTCACGCAGCAGGATCAACTCCGGCTGTAGATAACGAAATAACAGTTACAGTATCTGGAGACATTGACCTGGCCCTCAAAAGGTTCTCCAGACATACAATGATGACTTGCTTAAAGCTTAGATAAAAGACTGTTGCCTATAGTCTTAATGAGCTTTAAGGCAACAGCTATTTCACTCTCAGTTCTGCTATTTGCATCTATCCTACCCTACTCGAATGGGCAATCGTTGATCAAGATCAACGAAGTTGTCACCGATGATATACGGGATTTTTATGTTTTCGAAGTAAGAGAATCTAACATACCTGAAAGCCAGAATAAGCTGGTATCTGTAGA
>JBHICO010000009.1:0-29667 GCA_046759645.1 Nitrososphaerales archaeon | reverse complement strand
TGGCAGTAGCAGATGGAAGAGATAAAGCGGACCTTGATTACGAAGTGTTCATCGATGATTCACCACACAATGTGGAAATCATAGCTACAAAGGGAAGAAATGTATTACTATACGAGCAGCCTTGGAACAAATCTGTCAAAGATGCTAGGATCATCAGGATAAAAAAACTCGGTGAAGCAGCAGATATAATCTCAAATCTACACATAAAATATGGAGACTGGCACCAATCGAATAACCTCAAGTAAGTGTAATAGTTAGTTTTGATCACATGTATTTTTTACCTACTTATTTCCTATCATAAGATAGGAAACGATTAAATTTCTAAATACCGGAGACGATTATGAAATTAAATGAGCACCAAAAAGAACAGTTTGAAGATCTATCAAGGAGGTACTAAGAGCGTCGTTGTGTATAACACATATGCTGACAACCATAACATTCACTTCGATGTTTTCATTCCAACAGAAAAGACCAATCCATCTGAGATTCCTAAAGAAGTCGATGCCCATGCGGTGGAATATGCGAAGGAGTTCCTACAGCTGATAGGAAAACCTTCTGAGAATGTTGAAGTTAACATATGCTATCGATGTCATATAGACAATACAGACTTCTACACGGGTCAACTATGGCAGTTGCCAACAAAAGAAGTTCTTATCTGGCCTATGGAAGGGTGTCCTAAACCCTCACAATAATTTTTTTCTATAACAAGGATACGGAGAATAGCGTTTTCATAATATTTCAACTCTTATGCTAATATTATACTGTAAATACTATTATGCTAGGACATTAAAGCATCTTGCGTTGCGGGAGTTGCCAAGCATGGTCAAAGGCGCGAGGCTCAGGTACTTTGGAGAGACCTCGTCTCTTAGGGGTCCGTGGGTTCAAATCCCACCTCCCGCATTTCGATTCAGCGTTCATCACTATTTTGTTCTATTTTTAAATCAATTCTAAATCATCCAGCTTAGCGAATATCTCAGTGTCTTTAAATCTAACCACATATGGATACGGCCTATCAGATTCTATCGCAACTATAGTACCCTGATCACCAGCTTGTATGTCACCAATAGATTTTTTGAATGAAATTGCATCCCCAACTTTTGGAGCTCTTTTTTTAAGTTCATAACCAGCGTTCTTCAACACTGTTGCAACCTGTTCTACAATTACCTTTATAACTTCTTCAAGGTTTACATCACCAAATTTGTAATCCTTTAACCAGATAGAAATTTTCATGGGTTCACGTTTCGATGGTTGAATAATAATTGTCATAGTATCATGTTCAGTTGCTACATCTATTGTGATAACAACAGGCTTAGCATCCATTAAAATATTGGCGACTTTTCTGAAATAAAAAGATAATTATTTTTCCTTTTCTGATGTTCTCCATGCTTCCAAACCACAATCCTTACATTTCCAAAAGTCAGATTTGGTTTCTTCGTGTTCGGTCTTCTTCATACAGTTGACACATGACATAAGCATATAATCACTTCACCAGTATTATATCGATATGATTCATATTGCAAGGAGGGCCTTCAAGGAACCATTTATACTCTGGGGTGGGACATATATCTCCGTTAGGATATATTTTCATGCATTTTACCTTCATCCCCTTCGGTGCATTTACTTTATTTTTATCTTCACATACCGGGCACGGGTCATTAGCATCCTGGCTCATGAATACATGACTACCCCTCGATCCTTGGCACATAACCCATCCGCCAAGGGGATGACCATCTTCGCACTTTGGCTTATCTATTCTAAGATAAACATAATTCACATGCCGTTTGCAAGTAGGACAGTTTACCATCGTATACCTTCTGATTTTGTAGGGTATATGTAATTATTGATCGAGAATTTTCTTTCTTCCTCTGTAGACCACTTTTTGCAGCACCGCACCAACAATTAGAGAGAATTCTACTCTAGCTTCAATGTACGCAGTAGCTTTAGTAGCCCTCTTCCATATCTTCTCCTATGAATGAGCTTCGTATAATGTGCTACCACTTAACACTGCGTCTACAGGATTTGTGGAAGTAATCTGGAATGGGTAGCAGTGATCTTTAATTTCCTTTCCATATACTAGTTTGCAAATAAGCTCAAACTAAATCAACGTGGTCTGTTGCTTACTCAATACCTAGTGCGCCAAAAAGATCTATTTCCTCAGTAGTCTTTGAAGTTAATTGTGCTATAGATATCATATAATTATCAGGATCCCTAATTATTGCGTGTTTTCCAAATACTTCGTCTTTTGGTTCTTTGATAAACTCTACGTTTCTTGCCTTCAACTTCTTGCATGTTTCATCCATATCATGCACCATAAAACCAACCAATACCCCTATTTTCGCCTTAGCCTGTTCCTGGAGTTTCTTCTTTAGGGGATGCAGTGCTATAGTAGTACCATCTTTAAAGAACTCTACCCACTCCTTCGATCTACTTTTCAGCGGCAGTTGGAGTATGTCTTGATAAAAATCAATAGAGCGTTGCATATCAGACACCAGAAGTATAACTGCACCTACTTTCCTAAACAATTTTCCACCTTGACCAATTGTTTATGTCTTTAAATAAATTTTTGGTTTTCAACTACCCTTTATCTCCTGGTTCCCGCGCTTATTTTTAATACCGGATCCAAACAGCTTTACTATTTTATAGGACGCGTGCATGGAAATCCTTGTTGTTCAGATCTGCATGACCTCCCACTAACCTTCATAAGAGGACCCTTTTCACTTACTACCTCAACTATTTCTTGACCTAAGGTATCAACCTGCATTCAAAACTATGCTTACTATTCTTCCACAAGATTCCAAGGAATCCCCTTTTTGCCAACTCTTTTGTATGAAGTAGATATCAAACTATAGCACCCTCTATGCCTTGGTCTAAGGGCATAACAAAGTTTCATATCAAATCGCATAATTTTATGATAATTACATTATAGTAACAGGTTATAGATATATTAAATTGTACATTAAATTTAGGTTGTAAAACTTATATCACTTAATTTATGTATAGGGGCTATGAAAAGGATTGAAGCTGTTATTGCAACCGAAAAGGTGAGTACAGTCAATGATGCCTTGAAGAAGGCCGGCGTAGGCGGAATAACTGTTCACGATGGAAAGGGCAGGGGTGCTGGCCATAGAGAGGAAGTAACTTCCGGAAGAGGTACTCAACGTTTCGTTCCTGAATTTCACTCCAGAACTAGCATAGTGACTGTAGTAGATGATTCCAAGGTTGATGCAGTTATAAATGCTATAACAGGTGCGGTAAGTACCGGCAGTCCGGGTGATGGAAAGATATTCATTTCTCAAGTAGAGGATGCTGTGGACATAGGAAGTAAAAAACGAGGCAAGGACGCGGTCTAAACTTCACATATTTTGTTTTACGGGTATCTTTGCTTTGAAGAATAGTTTGGTTTCGCCAAGTGTCAATACTTCTGCTTGCGTTGTCTTTATTACAACGGGTAGGTCATGAACTGCTTTACCAATAATCAAGCAGTGTCTTTGCGGCAATGTTCTAACAATAGACTTGATTGTATCGGTATCCGCAACAGACATTCTGGAGACCCTTTCCAAATCGAAGTCATTTGTAAAGTTGAATAAGAATATGTTATCCACTTGTCTGTATATGCTTTCGCGTATAGCATCAGGTTGATTGGTTATGAATGTGGTATAAACACCAAAATGTCTCATTCTCGTTATAATATCTTCCCAGTAGGTCTCACGCACGTATAAATGGGCTTCTTCTGCAAAAAGGAATACTGGAGGAATACTACCAAGTTCCAAAAGTTCTATCAGTTTACTAAGAACAAGTTCTACCGTCATTCTTCTTAACATGGGAGATATTTTGCCCATTCCAACAACCAGCGTGACACCGTTCTTGTTTTGTTTGATTATATCCTCAAACCTGCATGATTTCTTGTAATTATCTGTAAAGAGCTTCGAGTTCTGTATAAAATAGAGTCTAGAAAGTAATGCATCTCTAACAAGTTCATTCATATCCCAATTTGTTACTGCATTACTCAGGCGTCCTATTCCTAGGGAGTTTTTGGCATTTAGGCTGTCCCATATCCTGAAGAACTCGCGCATAGATGCAGCAGGCATGTCAAGAGCATGTTTTAACATATTTCCAATAGCACCTTTACCTGCATAATCCAAAGTGAACGTTAAGCCAGCGCCAGGTTCCAGCGCGATAATGCGTTCGTTTATTGTGCTTGGTGTACCATCTCTATTCCACGCAATCCCAGCGTATTCATTATTAAGATCAAACACTATAACAAACGCACCATGCTCTACTAGTTTTTTAATCAAGGTCTTCGCAAGATGAGATTTTCCGGATTCCTTCTTACCCGTAATTACGTTGAGATTCCCATCAAGATCTTCAGCATAGATCCTGAATTGACTGCTATCACTGGACTCACCTAATTCTATTGGAAACATGCCTCCTCTTCCCACTAAAAGATCAAGTTCCGATAACTTCAACTTGGTAATGTTTGAATCAACCCTAGAAGGCAGCCATGAAACAAGACTTGTCAACTTTCCATTATCTATTGCAGCTCTGATCTTGCACCTGAATAGCCTCGCGTCCCTAACCATCATAGAAAGATTACTGATGTTCAGAGGATCATGAAGAGCGCCTCTGCTTGAAGCCTTTACAACTTCATCCTTTACAATATCATGTATGAGTGATGGTACACTTAGATACTCCTGCTCATATACCTGAGTCACCAACTTTCGTTTCGTCTTTGAATCTTCGATAAGAAGGTAGTCCCCTCTCTCGACACTCTCATCTTTTAATGCAAGCAGAACCAACTCATTACCTTCTTTACCCACTATTCTCATGTGAATCACAATGCTCCCAACAAAGTTCTTCTTACATCTTCTCCCATCATTTCTCTCACACCAAACTTGCTCAATATGAAGCCCTTTATGCAAGTTATATCAGTTCTATTGAATAAGGAAACATGATGTGCAAATGCCAGGGTTTCTGGATAACCATTAGTGATGGCATCATTTGTAACTAATCTGCCTAGAGATTCATTAGGGTTGTTTAATACATCTACCCTTAACACTGACCCGTTATTACTAAGTTTGGCTAGTAACGGTTTACCAAGAACATTACTAACTAAATTCTTTACTAAAGATGAAACATCGATGTAGCAAGCTTCATTTTTTCTCATTAGAGATGATGCAAGCTTGTCGAGAACCTTTATTCTTGTAGTCTTACTTATGCCAACTAATTGGTTTCCATTCACTTCGCAATTCTTTAGTATTCTATTGAGGCCATTATGTTCGTCTTCAAACACAGATCTTTTGAGTGAACCATCTACAAGTATGATTGCGTTTGTAAGCAGTCTGCAAATTTCATTCTGCATTACGCGTTCAATCCTGATCCTGATCATCCGTTTAGCTGTGATAGTATCGAATAGGACAAACTTCCATAATTTTTCATGTGTGTTGGGTAAGCTCATGGTCTCATCATCGATATAAAACAATATAGGTCCGATCTTGAAATGCATTACAGGTACACCCATGCTTGCTATTGCCAAACCACATTTAGCAGAATAGATCGAACCTTCTGAGGTTTCGCCGATGAACGCACAGCTGGAATCTATTGCTGCAACAGTTGCAGTTTCACCTATGGCCTTTATCCTGTTTATATTCACAATACAGTTTTTTGATTCCCACCCCCCCAACGGGCTTAATTCCTTTTCATCAGAACGAAACAAAATCTGCTTACCGATGAGGGCATCGAGTTTCGGCTTCAGCGATACGTTTATCGCTTCATCAAACTTGTTCGCTACTTCACTTGAATCAATCAATTGTGTCTGTGGAGGAAGGTTTAATTGCATGTGCATGTTGTTCAACAATATACCTTTCATGTTGGCTATAAATGTTGCGCAACATGCGCAATATGAATAACAGCAAGGTGAGAAGATGAGCGAGCCTAACGTAGTCAGAGTGAAACTTAAGAAGGGGTCTTGGGAGATCGAAATCTCTTGTTCAGAAGATAAGGTGAAACAAGTAGTAGAAAACGTTCTATTGGGCATGGAGAGTGGGGCTAAAGAAATGACAGCGACCGTTTCTGAAAAAAAACAACAGCCTAGAGGCTCTAAGACATGCAAAGTGTTGATAGAAGAACTATGGATAGAAGGCTGGTTTACTACAGAACGAAGTCTTGCCAACGTGCATGAAGAGCTATCAAGGCGTGGATATAATTACGACAGGACAGCAGTGTCACATTCCCTAACAGATCTTGTTAGAGAAAATATTCTGACAAGAACTGGCATTATGCGTGCATACAGATACATACAAAAAAGACCTCCAGACGTTAAGGGTTAACTTTTTTAAGCAATATGGAATTCAACCAATGTATACCCTGTGTTGTTATTTTATATCTTACCCCCTTCTCCCCATTATCCTTCAGCACATAACCAGCTTTGACGAGCTCACTTAGCCTAGAACTTACAGATTTGGGATTTAGTACGGTCGCTACTTGCAGATCTTGTGCCGACATATCAGCACTATCTTTTTTTCCCAATTCGTTAGCTAGACGGCATGCAACGAGCTGTAGCGCAATAAGGTCTTTGTCACTCAACTTCTCCCCTTTAGCTATTACTCTAGGCCCTTCAGGTGTAATCTTTATAAAATCAGCATACATATCGATCAGTTCAGAAGCTTGATAATTCAAAGTAATCTTCTTTGCTAGATCGATATTTGGAATTTCTTTTCCAATAAATCTTAACACCGATTGCATCACTGTTTCTGGGGAACCATTGAACTCTACGGTAGTTTCACCATATGTTACCACAATGTTTACCTTCCTATTTTCTGAACTTCCTGACATCCCTTACTACGCCTCTACAACACTATCAGCCTGTACATCGCTAGTGATTTCCTGTGGTTCTACAAATAATCCGCTACCTGCAGTATATATGAAGTCACCGTCACTCCCCTTGAAACGACGCAGCTTACCATTCTGAGCCAACCTCATAAGAGTGACAGCAACAGATTGTTTGGGATATGATAAACCGTACGTGTCAAGCGCTTTCCTAACATCAGACAATCTCTTAGGTTGCTTCCCCCACGAATCCTTAAACATCTTCAATAGCATATCACTCAACGAATCACCTTTGTCTATTTTTATTTCAGGCACATAGAGCGAGGATTTTGTTTGCGTGGCATTAATTTGTTCGTTAAGCTCTGCCGCAACGTTTTCAGCCGACTTCACGTTACTACCCAAATTTCTGATTATCTTCGGTATTACATCAACTGCGTCACGGATAGAAGCAAGGGGCGATTCAATCTCAACTTCATTCACACCAAATTTGACCTTAATCTTAACGTTGTTAGATGACATATGACAATGGAATTGCACAGATGTATAAAACCTTTTTTAATATCGACTAACCTCGTCGATCTTTTTCCTTAGTAGGCTATTTACCTTCTGGCCGTCAACTTTTCCACGCAAGATGTTCATTGCCTTGCCCATTAGGATGCTCAAAGCTTTACTTCCCTTCTCCACTATGATCTCTTTGTTTTCCTGCACAATTTTATCCAATAGTTGTTCAATTTCTTCATCATTCATGGTCTTTAAACCAAGTTTTTGGATCGCATCATCTAATGATGAAGCCCTTTTCCTCATTATCATCTCAAATATCAATACTACTGATTCCTTTGCGATATAGCCTTTGTCAAGCAGCATAAACGTATTTTTGATGAGATCTCTAGTGACCTCACTTACATCAAGACCTTCTCTTTCAAGACCTCTCAATGATTCCGTCAAGGTCGCGGCAACAAAGGTTGGTTGTACTTTTGTGCAAGAGGCGATCTCCTCCAATAGTTCCAGATATTCAGAATCGAAGATCTTCTCTGCCATAACCCTATTCAAGCCGTATTTCGTAGCTAATTCACCGATTACCACATCCCATGATTTTGGAACCTGGTTCTTAAGTGAATCTAGTTTCCCTCTCATGATTGGTATAGGAGGGATATCTGTCTCCGGGTACATTCTGGCTGCTCCGGGCCGTGGCCTACTGTAAACAGTTCTACCGTCTTGTGTGGCCGCTCTTGTCTCTGCCGGCACACCAACCAATGCATACTTCGCTCTTTCTATTATGGCATTAACAGAAGACTCGACATTTTCTCTTGAGCCTGCAAGTAATACAAAAGCGTCTCTCTCCTCTAGCGATAATGTGTTCCGAATAGCGATAATATATCTATTGTTTATTCCGTTTGCAGGTAGCTCATCGGAGTGAAAAACACCGCCAAGACCATAAAACCTGACAAGCTCGCTGAACTCTCTGCCCAGCCTGATGCCCTTATATGGCTCATACCCGAGCAACCCAGCGAAGCCCTTTAGCCTTATAGCTTTTACGATTCCTCCAATCGTCAATGCTTTACTGATCACCTTTGAATCGGAATATTTGAGTATCTCGGTGACATCAGTTACTAAATCACCAATACCGTCAGGATTTATCGCACGTTCTACAAGTTTTTTTGTTATCAAAAGCATGCCATGTTGGCGCATCATCTCATACTCTATGACCTTAACTAACTGATCCAATTTCTGCACTCCCTTTACTTCTGCAACACCTGCCTCAGTGATCGATGTGTTAACGTCTTGTCTTATAGTGCCTAACCCCCGAGCCACCCTTTTGCTTGCACGCATGAGTCTCCCCAATGTTAAGGCAATATGCATTATTTCTTGAGGAGTGCCTGTGACAGGCTCAAGCGCTACTTCTATAAGCGGTGTGCCTAGCCTACCCAACCCGTATATACGTACATTTCCATCATCAGAAATTAATCTAGCTGCATCCTCCTCGAGTGATATACTTTGTACTCCCACTTTTTTGGAAGAAACCTCAAGGGTTCCTCCAGTTGCAATCAGCATCGTTCTTTGAAAGCCAGTAGTGTTTGAACCGTCAATAACTATCTTACGCATAACATGAACCTCCTCAACTACATTCGATTTGAGTGCGAGCGCAATTATTAATACTGTGTCAAGAGCCTCAACACTCAGATCGTGAGGTGGTTCCTCATCTGCTTCTACCAAACAACTACCTTCGAAACTTCTAAGGTATTTGATCAATCTACCCTTTCTAAACTCAAATAGAGCAGCTGGATCATACTCTCCGAGCTCACTCTGGGTTGGTCTTAACCTTCTTACAAAATCTGCTTCATGATCATCTACCTCTACGCATTTACAACTGCAAAACAATTTTCTCTTTGTTGCTAGTTGTTGGTGAATTTCAAATCCAACCCTAAGGCCTAGTTCACCTGGATCAAACGCTTTCCGCTTTAACTCCATTCAATGATCTATCATAAAATAAGGTATTAAACCTTAAATTCAATCAAACGGCGATACATCTTGATATTCCATAGCTATATTCTTAAATATCAAATCCTGTGCCTCTTTCCTATCTTCAGAATTCCCAAGTGCCCACATCGTTTTCACCAATGCCGTTTCACTGATCATGTCTGATAATGGAGTGATTCCAATATCCAGCAAATCCCTTCCGGTTTCGTATACCGTCATTCTAACCCTTCCCCATATGCATTGTGATGACATACAAACAAGCATATCATGTTCTATAGCATTTTTTAGTGCATTGAAACATTGTCTGCCAACATGACCCAACCCCGTCCCCTCTATTACTAGCCCCCTGTAGCCTTTGTCGACGAAGTGTTCTATCACGCTCGGATCCATACTAGGATAATACTTTAGGAGCGCAACTTTTTCCTCAAAGTTTGGCTTTACATCAAATTTACCAGGCTTCTTTCTGTCACGTAATGAATCTAGCTTTATTTCGATGTTTCCACCATTTACAAAAGCTGCTGGTGCAATGTTTACCGATTCAAAGGCATCTCTTCTGCTTGTATGATTCTTCCTAATACGCGTGCCAACATGAACAGCTATTACATTATCGTTTGTACTGTTATGCATTGCAACAAAGACCCCAGAAACATCTGCCCTAGATGCAAAATATGATGCTCCGATAAGATTCAACGCAGCATCTGACGAGGGTCTATCTGACGATCTTTGGGCTCCAACCAAAACTACGGGAACTGGTACGTTGTGCAAGGCAAAACTGAGTGCGGCAGCTGAGTAGTGCATTGTATCTGTACCATGAGTTATTACTATACCTTCGTAACCGTCCACAATTTTTTCACAAGCCTTCTTAGCCATTTCACTCCAGTGCCTGGTAGACAGATTTTCGCTGTATTCACTAAAGAGTAGTTCTGCATCTATCTTTGCATAGTTCGACAATTCTGGTACAGCAGAATAAAGTTCTTCTGCTGTAAGAGCAGCTCGAACACCACCTGTCCTATAATCTATCTTGCTCGCAATCGTTCCTCCTGTGCTGATCATAGCAATTCTGGGCAGACCTGGATCAATTGTTGTTTCGATCTTCTCACCTCTATTCAGTTCTGCATCTTTGACTTCCACCTTTTCTAGCCCAATCACTTTATCAGCTTCTACGCCTATGTTGTAGCCATTTTTGAGTTTTATTACAATGTGATTATCATCTGAAAATTCATATCTTGGCATGAGAATCCCACTGTATTCACCTTCAGGAGTTTTCAGTAGTATGCTGTTTCCGATCGATATGTTATGATCAGATAGAACCCTCAGGGCCTTGCCCTTATATCCTCTTAATTCTGTCATGACGCAGGTAAATGCTAACGCTAAATTAAAGAATTGCTATGCTTTTTCATGGTATAATCCAGTGCTAAAGCGTCTATACTGCTTTACCTGTAGTAGGGAACAGTTACCTTCTCGCCGGGCTTTCCTTCCTTTTGCTGTCTTATCTTCCTTATCGCTTCTTCAAAATGTCTGAATAAGATTGATGCTTCTTCGGCATGTTTTGCAGCTTCTTCTGGTGTTGGGTATTTAGCTAGATACTCATGCAGTACCAGCGAGACTGCAGTGTTCGCAACCGATGAAACGTCCGCACCAGTAAAGCCATCAGTCATCTCTGCAAGTTTAGCCAAATCAACATCTCTTGCTAACGGCTTTTCCTTTGTCTGAATCTCAAGTATCTTGTGTCTTGCATCCTTATCTGGCATAGCCACAAAGACAAGTTTATCAAATCTGCCAGGTCGTAGCAACGCAGTATCTAACATGTCTGCTCTATTCGTAGCACCAAGTACGACTACGCCCTGTAAGGCTTGTATACCATCAAGTTCCGTCAGTAATTGACTTACAACTCGTTCCGTTACCATGCTTTCACCTCCAATACCCCTTATAGGCGCAATCGAATCTATTTCATCAAAGAAGATCACACAAGGTGCTGATTGCCTTGCTCTCCTGAATACTTCCCTTATACCCCTCTCGGATTCACCAACCCACTTTGATAGCAGTTCGGGTCCTCTTACACTAATGAAGTTTGCTTCGCTTTCTGTCGCAACAGCTTTGGCCAATAATGTCTTGCCTGTACCGCTTGGACCGTGCAGAAGTATGCCTTTTGGCATGCTATGTCCAAGCTTCTGGTACAGGTCGGGATAGCGCATTGGCCACTCTATAGCTTCCTGTAATTCTCGTTTGACATTTTCTAGGCCGCCAACTTCCTCCCACTTAATATCTGGAGTTTCAAGATAGACTTCACGCATCGCAGATGGCATGACCTCTTTAATAGCATTCTGGAAATCATTCATTGTGACTATTAGTTTGTTAAGTACATCAGGGTGTAATTTTTCATCTTCCATGTTAAGTTCCGGCAACAGTCTTCGCAAACACTTCATTGCAGCTTCCTTACACAGATATTCAAGATCAGCTCCAACAAACCCATGGGTAACAGCCGCGATTTTTTCCGATTTTACTTGATCCTCACCATCAGTAGCTAAAGGCATGTTCCGAGTGTGTATCTGCAATATCTCCAACCTGCCCCGTTTGTCTGGCACCTTGATCTCGATTTCCCTATCAAATCTACCAGGCCTTCTCAATGCAGGGTCTATAGCGTTTGGTCGGTTCGTGGCAGCAATTACTATAACCTTTCCCCTCGCTTCCAGTCCATCCATCAGCGACAGCAACTGACTCACCACCCTCCTTTCTACTTCTCCGGTAACTTCCTCTCTCTTCGGTGCAATAGAATCGATTTCATCGATGAATATTATACTTGGAGCCTTTTCCTTCGCTTCCTTGAATATTTCTCTCAGTCTAGCTTCACTTTCACCATAGAATTTGCTCATGATCTCTGGACCACTTATGCTAATAAAATGTGCATTGCTTTCGTTAGCAACAGCTTTAGCCAATAATGTCTTACCGGTGCCAGGAGGACCGTAAAGTAACACACCCTTTGGAGCTTCTATACCAAGTTTTTCGAAAATTTCCGGGTGCCTTAAAGGAAGTTCGATCATTTCCCTGACTTTCTGGATCTCATCTTTTAGACCCCCAATATCTTCATAGGTAACCTGGGGAACCCCTCTGAGAGTTTCGCCCTTTTCAGCTATATGGAATATAGTTTTTTGATTTACAAGAACAGCATCAGCAGCTGGATTAACACCTATTACTTGGAATGTAAGCCTACCACCAAAGTATGGAACCATCACATTGTCACCTTTGATCAGCGGAACACTTTCAAGAGCATCAGCAAGATAACGCTCATCGATTGGTGGTATAGCTTCCAGAGGGGCTACAATTACCTTTTCAGCTGGTACGGCTTTTATCTTCTTAACTGTGACGGTATCTCCAATAGCAACACCAGAATTGTTTCTGACCAAACCATCGACCCTGATTATTCCCTTACCCTCGTCAGAAGGGTATAATGGCAAACATTTTGCTACAGTTCTCCTCTTCCCCCTAATTTCTACAACATCTCCAGTGGAAGCACTTAAAGAGTCCATAGAGTCATAATCTATCCTAGCAACACCCCTCCCGACATCACGGGTGTAAGCCTCTAACACTTTGAGCGAAAGTGTATTCTGGCTCATGATATTTCTCACTCCACACCTATCTTTATACCTTTATTACCTTTCCCCTTAACTCTCAGGGTCACAGATAGTATACCATTTCTGTAAAGGGCTTTGGCTGTCTCTGGATCAACAGGGACGTTCAGATCTACAACACACCTGTATTTTCTTTCACCTTCTGTAGTTACCACCAGCTTACTTTCTGTCGCATTCAACTCGATCTCCTCCTTACTGATACCAGGCATTTCCATGGTTACTAACAGCTCGTCTGTATTGGTTTTAACAAACTGGTCATAAACGGGTTCCCTGAACCCAGTCTTGATCTCTTTATCTCCAAAAGTCTTTATCACTGGTTCGCCGGTAGGCCCTATAGTCATTGTAAATCCGTACATAAGTGATTTCGATTCGTTATTGAAATTCTCAAATTCCTTGAATGATTGTTCAACATCATTCTGCAGATCTTCTATCATTCTTTCTAATGCTTCGAACAAATCTTCTACTCCCATTCTTCTAGCAGACATAACCACTAGTTAACAACCAACGGTTACATTTATAAATGTTACTTCCGTAGAATGATTGTTGCTTGATCAGGTAGAACTCTTGGAAATTGTAGGATCTGAAACACGAATGCGTTTGATAGAACTGCTAAATTCAAGAGCACGGAGCATCAACGAACTCGCAAGAATTCTTGGTGTTACACAGCAAGCCGTTATGAAGCATATAGCCATATTGGAGCGCAATAATCTTGTTCAACAGATAAAGGTTAATTCTAAATCGAAGGTTAGAAATATTTATGCAATTGGCAAACCTTTGACTCTAGGTTACAACTTTAAAAATGGCATATTGTGCCTGTACATCGGTTCTGGGGAATACAACGTAAACACACCGACAAATATTGAAAGCCTTAAAGAAATAACGTACAGGAGGAAGATCCTACATATGCGATCAAGAGTGATAACTAATAGGCTTCGAATGCTTATAGAGGAGGATCTCAGGATGCAGACAAAAATTAATAGCGCAATGAAGAAACTCGGACTCTCTCCCATTCAGACAATTGCGCTGCAATGCTTTCTGGGCATGGATTCTGGCAAAAGTCTGGTTAATGGGTCAAAAGCCTTTGGTTTCAATCTCAAAGACACTATCAAGCATATTGTACAATAATAAGGTTAAAATCATCCAATTCTATTAATTTGTCCATCCATGGGTAAACGCATTCTGGTTCAACGACGAGGTCGCGGAGGCAAGCAGTTCAGAGCTGCTATTGCGAACAAGATCGTCCCAGCAAAGTACCCTACTTATCCTCTCGAAGAACATCATATAGGCGAGGTAGTAGACATTGTCCATGAGTCTGGCAGAGATGCACCGTTAGCAAAGGTCAGATTTGACGATAATAAATACGCATACTTTCCGGCCACAGAGGGCACATACCTTGGGGCGAGGATCGAGATAGGTAGAAATTCACCTGTAAATTCCATGAATGTTATGGATCTAAACACTATTCCAGACGGTACAACCATCTGCAATATAGAACGAAATTTTGGTGATGGTGGTAAGCTGGTAAAGGCTGCAGGATCCTCAGCAATAGTATTTGCCCATGCGGGAAACGGTGTGACGCTAAGGATGCCTTCTAGAAAGTTTCTTACATTAAATCCCAAATGTAGAGCTGTTGTAGGCGTTATAGCAGGGGGAGGCAAGGGCGAAAAACCGTTCCTTATGGCTGGTAACAAGTTCTATGCGCTAAAAGCTAAGGGGAAGACTTATCCTAAAGTAAGAGGAATTGCAATGGCTGCTGTTTACCATCCATATGGAGGTGGAAGGCACCAGCACCCAGGCAAACAAACTTCTGTTGGCAGAACAGCTCCACCTGGGAGAAAAGTTGGCAACATAGCTCCAAAAAAGACTGGGACTACTAGGATCAGACGGATCTGATTTTTTTTCCTCAAAATCGGGTCAAACGAAATGTTTTTAAACATATATTTTTCAAATACTGTTGCAAAACGATGGGAGAATTCGTACGGACGTTACAGGTAACGCAAACACCCCACCTACACAGATTCATTAGTGTTAAAGATCTTGCTAAAATAGTAAGACAATTTGGAACGCCAGTATACATCATCGATGAACCGACATTGCATAAGAAAGCCAAGGACCTGCTAGACGCCTATAAAAAATTCAAGGGCTCTGTAAAGGTGGCATATTCAATCAAGGCAAACTTCAATCCTGCGGTGCTTAAGGCTTTTTTGAAGGATAACCTAATGTTCGATGCCACTTCTACAGGAGAATTATACTTTCATAACATGTGTAAGGGCAATCCAAATAATGTGATTTACACAAGCGTTACGGAAGAGCTTGAGGAGTATGAATATGTAATGAAGAATGGTGTCAGAAAAATAGTTATCAGTTCCTACAACGGTCTGATTAATTTGATAGAGGCGGCGAAGGCACTAAATGTTAAACCGTTAACCATGGTAAGGATTAATCCTGAGGTAGGTGTTAAAGCAGAGGTAAGAGCCTCATACAGGCACGGAAAGTTTGGCGTTCCTTTCAATGGAAATAAGGTTGATGTTGCAACTCATATGGTGAAGGAGATACTTTCGAATGATATGTTGAAGTTTGAAGGATTCCATTTCCATCTCGGTTCACAGATCACAGAATACGGATGTTTCACACATGCGTTGGAGAAACTGGATTCGTTCATGACGAAGATGAAGAAGGAGAATCCCAGCTTCAAGGTAAATACAGTAGATATTGGAGGAGGAACACCAGTATTCTACGGTGATAACGTGCCAACACCAAGCCTCATAGCGTCATCCATGATCGGCAAATTAAATCACTTGTATGATACACATGGTAACTTTTCCCTGATAGTTGAGAGTGGAAGGTATCTGACTGCAGAAAGCTGTATTCTGGTAAGCAAGATAGTTAATACAAAGGAATTTGAAAACGATAAATTCGTGATAGTTGATGCGGGTTACCATCTCCTGCTAGATTCAGCATTGCTGAAACAGGAATATCCTCAAGAAATTGTGTTTGCTGATGGCAAGAAAACTGATAATAATAATATGAATAATAATGCAAGCAACAATAACAGAGTACATTTAGCAGGAAGACTTTGCGATACTTATGATGTTTTTCCTATTTCAAAGGCCTCCCAGATTAGCAATGCCGAATTGAATAAATATGTCCTGTTCTACAACGTAGGGGCGTATTCGATAGTCTTCAATATGCCCTTCCATTGCCAGACAAAGCCCCCAGTTGTAATGAAGAGTAATGGTCAGTACACACTGGTAAGAAAAGCTACAAAGATTGAACATCTATTTGCTGAAGAAGGCGGAACTCTGGCATAACAACTTATATACATTATATTTTATTCTCTAGGCACTTGTCGAAAAAGATGAGAGCTCATGTGCTTATCAAAGGCAAAGTACAGGGTGTGTTCTTTAGACAGAACATGCGCATAGTTTCCAAACGACATAAAGTGAACGGCTGGGTAAGAAACTTGAAGGACGGCAGAGTGGAAGCAGTTCTCGAAGGCGATGAAATGAAGGTTAGTGAAGTCATAGAATGGTGTCATGCAGGTCCAGCTGAAGCAAACGTAGATGACATCAAGCTTGAATACGAACCATACACGGGTGAATTTGATAGCTTCACCGTGCGCTATTAAATCTTGTCATATGCTTTCTGAATCATATACTTTAGGTCTGGTATTTGATCCTTAGAGTCTATGACCATCTTGTCTGTAGCCTCCTTGCGCCCCATTCTCACACTTATTGTCAGTACATTATTGTATGGCTCTATATCAAGGAAGGTCCTAAAGTTGAACGATTTGAAATAAACAATCCGATGGGGTCTAACTTCTTCGATCACATTCGAGCCCAGCGATAATACAAAGCTTCTGATCTCTTGAAAAATATTTTTCACAGATTCATCCAGCTTAGAGGTATGGTCATCAATTGAAATTTTTGGTCCTTCAGAGTACATTCCAAACTTGCTCGTTACGGATATTTAGAGGCACTTCTATTTGTATGTTATAAAATTTATAATTTGAAGCGGTAGCAGCTCCACCCGTTCCACCGTAGACAAAATGCCCAATCTCTGACCTTGCAAGATCCACCACGTAGACGTGATAGCGTGGCTACTCCACCTTAGGGTTGCTCCCTCCCGGACCTCACCCCTTTCGGCAGCTCGATAATCAGCAACATCCCTTCAGATGAGCTGTTACCTGTAACCACCCGTCACGGCGTGGATTCATATCAGCGAAGCCAACAGGTACATACCATCTACGGATTTACCAGACGGTTACTGGTCCTCGCATGAAGCCGGTTTCGAGTATAGGGTACGGCTAACACCCTAACCCTGCCTACTACCGCAGAATTGATGTGTTTTTCAATTATATTTGCATTCGCATTCATTGCCTTAAATTTATCATCAAGCTACACACTGAGCATACACTATTAGTTGAATCCCTGCCACATAGAACACAGTTGTTATGCTCCTTATCATTAGTTTCCTTGATCCTTTTCGCTATTTTTACCATGGTGTTATAAGCGTTGTATTTTATCCCAGCATGATCATCTTCTAATTTGTTTAGAAACTCTCTAATCTTAGTCCTAATTCCCTCGTTCATGTGTGGACATTCTTCAGACTGAAATGGTATCTCGTTTACTAATGCGTACAGGGCAATTTCATGCTCGTAGATTTCAGTGAGGGGTTTGATCTTTCGCAAACCATTTGCGTACTCAGCTGGTTCCGGGTAAGTCCATCCTATCCTGTCAACATCTCCCGCAAGTATGTTGATCAGAAATGTTTGCAGCGCATCGTCAAGATTGTGTGCTGTTGCAACAATATTAGCTTGAACACTTTCCGCCGCAATGTCAATCGCTCTTCTTCTAAATGTGCCACATATTGAGCATGAACTCATCTTCCGTCCTCTCCTCAACTGCAAACTCTCTTCAAGAGTTACATCATACAGTTCCTTGTACGACAATATCTTGTGTTCAACATTCATCTGTAAGGCAAATTGTTTCACTATATTGAGTGATTCATTTCTGTACTCATTTATTCCCTCATCGATGGTTATGGCACAAATAGTCCAACCATGTGTCCTGCACATGGGAACCATGATTTGCAACAAGGCTAGGCTGTCCTTGCCCCCTGAAACTGCTACCGCAACTTTATCGCCATACTTTAACATGGAATATTTTGAAATAGTTCTAGCGACCTTTTCCCTCAAAGACATGGAAAAACACTTTCTACATAAACTCTCCCCTGAATATTCCCTATAGTATATACTTTTTCTACTACAACGATCACACACAACTTTCATACTAAATCGCAATGAACCCTGATTTTATTACTGTCGCTGCTATGTTGCCACCCAGTAGTCCAAAGGCAAGAACGTTGACTCCTATCCTAGTTGCACGAAGCGACCGTTTGGAGACTTTCTGCTCTAGTGCTGAACTGACATATTTTTCACCATCGAGAGGGAACATTGGGAGCATGTTGAATATGCCTATGAAGAAGGAAAGCATCCATACCCACAACAAAAATGTGAAAACCGGTGCAGGCCATGGGATGTAGAAGGGAACTTTTGGTGGAACATATGGAAATGCACCTCTAATTATTCCAAGCAGGCCCCTACTTGGATCATCTGGTGCACTACCCACAGGCACGGTCAGGTTCAACGTTTGCCCATCTCTTAGCACCGTTACGTTTGCCTGCTCACCAGGTGATAGATTGATATTCGCAAAATCTGTGGCTGTTCGTATTGGTATTCCATTTATGCCAGTAATAATGTCATTCACCTGCATGCCAGCAACTTCTGCTCCACTGCCCTCCATTATCTGTAGCACTGGGACGCCTATTGGGTCATTATAAAATATGCCCCTAACATCAGGGCTTACGAGTTCCATTATATTTCCGAACATGGGATTGAACATTAGTAAACCTGCTATAATGAAGGAAAAAAGTACATTTGAGGTAGAACCGGCAGCAATAACTCGAACCTTTGATATCTTCCTTGCCTTCCCAAACGCCTCTTCATCAGGCTCTACAAAACCAGCAATTATCGCTATTATTATGGCGAATCCGCCCGATTTTACCTTGATCTTTTCTAGCCTAGCAACTATGCCATGTGACACCTCATGTATTACCAACACAACTGGAGCTGCAAGCAAAAAGTAAACCAGACTAGGAACACTCCTAACGGTAACTCCAGGTATGAGCAAAGTTACTTCAGAAAATTGCTCGCTTGCCATGAAGAAATTACTTAAATTATTGATAAGAAACCATAGCGCAAATACCATCATAATTGCACCACCTACCACACCAACATCAGCAAATACTCTAACTGCCGTTCTATTGGAGAGCATTCTGTCCAGAGTGCCAGAAACGTTGTGATTCTTATAGGTCAGCATAAAGGGCTTTATTTCAAACCCATGCCTTTCAAGCCTAAGGGCTTTAGCTCCAGCAAGTATCAGTATCCATGCTAACAGCAAGAAGAATATGCTAGAGTTTTGTTCGAAGAACTCAAATGCCATTTAGTTAACCTTTTATCATTCTGGGGGAGATTTATCGGTTGCTATGCGACATGGTATTATAGTCTTATCTACGTATCCCGACGAACAGACAGCTGCTAAAATAGCTAAAAAAATCGTGAAATCCAGGCTCGCAGCATGTGTTAACCTTGCTAGGATCAGATCCCTCTACTGGTGGAATGACGAGATTGAAGATTCCAAGGAGTGTCTAGCTATATTCAAGAGCACCCAGAAAACAGCTAGAACGTTGAAGGAAGCAATTGCAAAATCACATCCATATGAGGTTCCGGAGATAATTGAGGTAAGCATGAACAACGTGAGTAGTAGTTACTTGCGATGGTTGGCTGAGAGTGTAGTTACTTAACGTATTGCATATCTGAGCAGAGCAACTATCCCCCCTAAGGAGGAGACCTGCAAGCCTATATCTGTAGACGAGTCAAGAGCAAAAGCTTTAGCTCCGTACGCCTCCACACTATTAAGCAAACCAATTACGGTACCTTCACTGGCTTGGTTGAACACTACATCAGAGAACATCAGTGATTCTACTGCTTTAAATTTCGCAGCCTCACAAACATCATTGAAACCCATTGCAACCCTGTTATCGTTGGTATTGATGCAGCGCATAATTTCTTTTAGCATTGAGGATACAATGGCTATCCTGCTCGAACCTATGGCCTCCTTTACCATATCCGACCGTAGAAACACGTAAATGCCATCTTGACCCGCAACATCAACACCGTCGATTATGCTTGTCTTAGTTTTGCTTAGTTTGTGGTTATTTACCAAGTAATTATGGAATCTTCGCTTCACATCACCTGGCCCAAAAATCACTATGGAATCATTTCCGTTTTTGATACTAAACAAAGCTTTTATGATGTCGTCAAAATATGAATCGATATTTTCTTCCTTCGTCCTATACATCTTTCCGCTAAAGCCGGAGTATACGTTTGAGAGCATCTTAAGATGTGTGCCCGATACTCTACCAAGGGCAACTTCTGCTCTATCTATGCTTACCACCACGAATCCTTGTGCGTTACCTCCCCTGTTGAGTATGGCAATCTCTAGTTCTCCCCATCTTTTCTTTTCAATAGAGACCGTATCTCCGGGCTTTATGCTATGTGAGTGATGTGAACCCTTGGGTACAAGTTCGTTGTTTGAATTGACTATTATACCGTTCACACGCAATCTGTCGACTGCTCCATCAAGAGATACGCTTCGAACGTTCAATGCTATCCTAATCTTGATCCTTTCGCCTCTATCTGGCCTTGAAAACTCTTTGATTTGTTTCACAACTCTGTTGGTATCCAACATTAGCAGATCATTACTTAGTATGATTCGTCTAAGTGAGAACAGATCATCCGAATCTTCTGGCACTACAATGTAGTTACTTTCCTTGACTTTCTTAACAATCATCTTCTTTCCATTGCTCTTTCTAACATGAATTCTACATGCCTATATGTGACATAAGGAGTTTGTGCAGAGTAATTAGCGTTGAAAAATAAATTATTGGAAGTTACGAGAGAAGGGCTCTATCAGAAGCATCAGCCTTATCTGCAATTTGATTAATGGACGAATCTTGAGAAACATAACTAGACGAACGATCCTTTCCCTCTTTGCCTCCTGTTCTACGCAGGTAATCATCAACCCACTCTTGTGTTAGAACACCAGCCTCCACCAAATTTACCAACGCGTTCACTGAAGCTTCCCCCGTAACCTTACCCATTCTCCTCCTAATCTGCCTCCACTTCAATTTTGTATTTCCACTCTTTGAAGAATAGATTATACCCAGTACGTCTCTAGCATTTACAAAAGTGATCTCTCTAACTTTTTTGAGTGTGACTTTGTCAGCTGCTTCCACATAGATTGCACCAGGCGCCTGTTCACGCTCAGGAAACACCTCTGGATCCTCCAGATAACTTTCAGGCATGAATGATCGGCATGTACTAAAGACCACAAACTTCCTGAAACTTTCCAATGTCGCACTAGCTTCTATTGCTACCAACTCATAATCAAAAACATTCAAGTCACTTATCAAGTTTGTGAAATTTCACAAGTTGGACAAACTCCGCACTCAAGATCATCTTCATCAGATCAGAAGGGCTAGAGTCTTCATCGTTTGTCCAAGTAAGATATGCAATAGGGAAGTAAAAATTGCTTTTCTATAACGATATTCAAGCATTCACCAACCGCATAACTATCCTATAACACTCTTCTCCACTATTGCTCCGGAAGAGCCCCCTATATTCCATGAATATATACATTGTCAAGAGAGCATCTCCATTTCTATACTTTATTCTTACAGGATTCAACTGGTACTTCTTCCCTTTACTGTGCCTGCCAACAACAGTGTCATCAAATCCCAAGCGCAGATCAGTGATATAATTTAAAGGCATATCAAATCGGAACTTTCCGCCTGTTAACAGATCCTTCCCTTCAAACTTGAGTGAATCATTAACTGTTAACAAACCATCATACCTGTGTGGAGGTAGCATCTGAATAACCATTCTTGTCTTGAGGCTCTTGAGTAGTTCCACATTGGTTACATCTTCTTCAAATATTATTAATGCCCGTTATTTCAATGCAGGCAAGTAGATCAAACAAGGGAATACGATATCTATTAAAGTCATCTTCATAAAGCGGGCTCACATCCCAAAAACCTTATAACTTCCTTTTTAAATTAGCAAGATAATGGTCTCTGGTCTTGTAAAAGATAACGGGGGTTGGATTATCAAGTCAAGTGACGCTGGAAGCACAGGTGGGCTTACAAGGGGAAGTGGAGCAGGTGTTGCAATACCAAGTTCGAAGGACGCAATGGAATTCCTTATGGCCATTGACAAGGCATCTGCAGGTGCGAGGCATTACTTCACAAGAAGTGACGGGGCACCGATCAAGGCATATCCAAGTGGTAGCAGGAGGGGAAGTATAGTAATCGAGAGAGCTGCTGGTAACTGGGTCCGCTTGAATCCTAGTGACGCGGCAGATCTAAGGATGAAATTGACTAGCCTGTAGCACCTCTGCTTTTTTGTACAAATTTAAAGTTTAGAAAATTTTGTCCCTTATCAAGAAATACTCACTATGGGTATTACATAGTGTTATTATGAGATCAATCTCATGCCGATAGACACAGGGTTGGTAATTCAGTACCTTGCGCTAGTTCTAGGGATTACTGGTGTAGTGCTAGCATTATCCTATCCCCAGACTATAGCCAATAGGTTAAGATTGGCATTGAATTCGAACACGAAGAAGACTGAAGAGAGCAAGGAGAAAGTTGACGATGCAACAGCAAAGATGGATAACGCTGTAAAGACAGTTGAAAATGTCAATAGAAGCATTCAAAGAGCGATGAAGCATATTGATCATCTTAATGCGAAAGTCGATCGCACACATGTAAGGATAGACAGGCTGAGCAGAGAAATGATAGCTGCTAATTATAACATAAAGAAGGGGAGTAAGGAACTTTCTAGTGTGTCCTCCACAGTTCAGAGTCTTAACAACAGGTTGAGCTCCCTAGATAAGTCAGGAAACGAACTCGAATCGGAGATTACGAAACTAGGTAAAGTAACCTTATGGGCAGAGCGAAACGTAAAGGAATTGAAGGATGAGGTCAAGCATGTGAAGACCATGGCAAAGAACGGCAATCACAGGAAAGTGAACGGAAACGGGAAGATCCAAAATGGTAATGGAAGAAATAAAGCTAAACGTAACAGCAAGCACATAGGGGACTTACTCGTGAAGAAAAAGACAGTGTAAAAACTCCTTTTTTACTCCCTTTTTTATTTACCTTTGCAACAGTCACCCACGGGTATTTTATGTCCGTGCGGACATGTTCTTGGATGCTTTAGCAAAGTGCATAACGCGTCTGTGAATTTCTTGTTCATATGATGCTCTATACCGCAAACCATCTCCTCGTCAATCTCCATCTTCAATGCATTCTTCATCATAACTTCCAATAACCTGCTATTTCTTATCATCTGCTTTCCTATTCTTTCGCCTTCGTTTGTAAGGTGCACTCCACCCTTCTTGTATGTGACAAGTTTCATATCATCAAGTTTCTTCAGCATCTGAACAACACTAGGCTGTGTGACGTTAAGGATCTTCGCGACTGAACTAACCTTGATCTCTTCCATTCTTTCCCTAATCCACCAAATAGCCTTAAGATACATCTCAACATGCTCAGCCTCCGCCGTTCCGACAAACAGCATCTCTCCCCTAGTGGTACTCATCTCTCTCACTGTAGATTAAAGGAATTATTAATTAAGTTTAGCGATATTTACACTGCCTTTGCATCTTTCCACAAGTACTCAAAGTACTCCTTGGCAAAGTTCGCTAATCCCGTATGCTCAGCCCATATAGCCAAGGGTTCGTAGTTATTATCTCCGCTCTTTTCTGCACCTAAAAGTATGACTACTTGCCTTCCATCACTTATGACACCGCCCCCAAACATGCTGTTCTTAAGCCTCACTTCCCCTATTCTAGATAGAGCTTTCACGGTGTCTATGGTTGCATTTTCAGAAGCAAGTACGGTTATCTTCACACCGTCCTCATGCAAAGTCCTAAGTGTCGGCTGTAGTGGTTTTGCTACACTTTCCGCCACTGCAGGCAACGCAAGCAGCAGTTCCTTTTCGCAATTCTGAATTATTTCCTTAACTTTCGCGCCTATATTGTATAGCCCCCTCAGCACCCAGATCTCCGGCTTTTCCTTTACACCAGTTTTTTCATAGGCTGACATCAATTCCTGTACTAGAACGTTTTCGTTTTCCTTCACTTGGTGTTCAATCCGCATCCGCATAGCTTCAAGGGCTGTGGATGGTGATTTTGGATAGAACTTTGAGGGTCTCGAAGTATCGGAATCAAGCCAGCCCTTATCTTCCAGCTTTCCAACGACCTCGTAGATCTTGCTGTAGGGCACACCTGATTTTTTGCTCAATTCCTGCGCTGTCATAGTACCGTCATTAAGAAGGGAAACATAAACTCTGATTTCGTAGTCTGTCAAGCCTAGACTCTCCATAGCCTTGCGAGCCTTGTCGCTAAGCATGGTTAATTGATCTTCTAATCTATATTAAAAGGTGTAATCAACGTTGGTTCTGGTGATTTAATTAGCGACACGGAATCACCTGACTCCAAAAATCAATTTATATTGCTACTATCGCAGAAATTCAAGTGCAAGCTGTCAACCGTTCAGGTAAATATTCAAGGAACTTCAACTTTCAAAGCAATCAACTGGGAAACCAATAAATTGCTAGCGATATAGGTATCATACCGTAGCAAGGGTTATTTTGTAGAAAAGGAGTCCCTCACGTATGAAATTGAGGCAGAAATACTACGATTCACCATATGTTTGTGCTGGATATGCTTATATTCTAAAACCAGAGCTCTTTGTCTAAGGTGTAGAGGGAAGTATGGACCTAATACAGATTACGTCCAACATTGCGAAGAAGCAGGGAAAGCGGAAGACCATAAGGCACACGCAAAGCATCTGTCCAGATTGCAACATGATCCTAGATGCTGACGTCTTCGAGCGTGATGGCAAAGTCTTCATGACTAAAACATGTCCTACCCATGGTGAGTGCGAGGAACTTTACTTTGGTTCCTATGAAATGTATCAGAAGTTTAGCACTTACTGGATGGATGGTAAAGGCGCGCAAGCGCCAAACGTTATGATCGACAAGTGTTCATGTCCGATGAACTGTGGTTTATGCACAAATCACTTGAGCCATTCCGGCTTGGCTAACATTATCATAACAAACAGATGTGATCTAACATGCTGGTACTGCTTCTTCTATGTAAAGAAGGGTCTTGAAGGTGCTTACCTGTATGAGCCTACATTGGGACAGGTAAGAGCGATGGCAAAGACTTTGAAGGCTGAAAGGCCAATTCCGGGCAATTCACTGCAAATTACTGGTGGGGAGCCAATGTTAAGAGAAGATATTTTTGATCTTATCAAGATTCTGAAGGAAGAAGGTATTGATCACATACAGATGAATACCAATGGCATAAGATTAGCAATTGATCCAGATCTGACGCGAAGGATCAGGGAAGCTGGCGTAAGCAACCTATACTTAAGTTTCGATGGTGTTACACCGAGAACAAATCCAAAGAACCACTGGGAAGTCCCATATACCTTGGAAAATGCAAGAAAGAATGGCATGACGATCGTTTTCGTTCCAACAGTTATCAAGTCAATCAATGACCATGAATTAGGTGGGATCATAAGATACGCACAAAAGCACCTTGATGTTGTCCATGCGGTAAACTTCCAGCCAGTTTCATTGACTGGAAGGATGACCAAAAAGGAGCGTGAGAAGTATAGAATAACAATACCAGACTGCATAAAGAGAATTGAGGAGCAAACGAATGGTGAAATTCCGGAAGATGCATGGTTCCCAGTTCCCAGCTGCATGCCAATGACAAATGTGATTGAGCAATTCAGCAAGGCACCCAAATACGAGTTGAGCATACACTTTGCATGTGGTGCAGGAACGTATGTTTTTGAGGATGCTGAGACAAGGAAGCTTGTTCCCTTAACAACCTTCGTTGATATCAAGGGTTTGCTAGAATACTTTGAAGAAAAGTCTGACGAAATTAAATCGGGCAGGAATAGATACGTTACCATGCTGGAAGTTGTTAGAAAACTGAATTCGTTCATTGACAATAGCAGGCAACCAAAAGGACTGGATCTAGCGAAGATGTTTGCCAGCATACTTGTAAAGAGGAATTTCGATTCAGTAGGTTCATGGCATGGCAGGAGTCTCTTCCTTGGCATGATGCACTTCCAGGACAAGTATAATGAAGATCTGGAAAGACTGCAAAGATGTGATATTCATTACTTGACGCCAGATATGAGGATCATTCCATTCTGTGCATTCAATGTCATACCTGAATGGTATAGAGATAGAATACAGAAGAAATACGGTTCTCCGGTAGAGGAATGGGAGAAAGCTAATGGACAGAAACTTGAAGAAGGGCTGTACAGAGGATTGCTCAGAAGGGGCAAGCCACAGTCTGAATTTGGCTGTGCAATGAGTGAGATGCACAAGCAGAGTGAACTGGCTCAAGGCCTAACTGGCATGTAATGTGATCTATGCACCTAACTTTCCTCAAGGAAATTTATCACAGCTTCATTGAATATATCAGGTTTTTCAGCATGAGGTCTATGGCCACATTTTTCTATTATTAACAATCTGCAGTTATTCATTTTTGAGATGAAGGGTTCACAGTATTTCACTGGAATTAGATGATCATCCTTTCCCCATACTACAAGTGTTTTTGCCTTTATTGATTTCAATCTATTCGCCAGCCTTAACGCTCTTGCGCTCTCCTTCAAAGAGGACAAGAATGCATGTTTAGTTCCTGACATCATAACGTATGCATAGACATTAGAAACATAATCTTCAGTTATTGAAGAATCACTTGCGTCTATTGGTTTAAGAGCCTTTCTAACATCATCAAGATTTTTTGCATCAAGTAATTTAACATATCTTTTCAATTCAGCAGTTCCCTTGAACTCTCTTGGCGGTATACCTGCAGGACCTACAAGTACCAGTTTTTCAACTTTTGTAGGATAGGAAATAGCAAACTCAGCGGCGATCTGACCCCCCATGGAGGAGCCTATAATGCTGGCTTTCTTAATTCCAACATACTCCATAAATCTAGCAACAAACTTTGTGAACATCTTCATATCATATTTTATTTTTGGTTTCTCGCTGAGACCAAAACCCAACAAGTCAGGTGCAAAGACATGGAAACGTTCTGCAAATACATCGATATTATGTACCCAGCTTTCCGCAGATCCACCCAATCCATGAACAAACAAGACGTGTTTGTTACTTCCGGCTTCAGCGTACCTAATTTTATAGCCAATGTTACCAAACTTTAGTTGCACGCTACACCTTAAAATTACGCCTCTACTTAAATGCAGTCGTGAAACTGAGCGTAGCAATGATCGAGCCGGAACACGAGGTTAATGTAGGTCATGTGGCAAGGGTCATGAAGAATTTTAATATCAACGAACTTTTCCTGGTGAACCCAAAGTTTGATGGAAAGAAGGCCCATGTATTCGCAGTACACGGGAAAGACATACTGGATAAAGCCAGAGTAGTTGATTTCAAGGATCTGCGGAAATTTGATTTGCTTATTGCTACCACAGCTATAAATTCACGCAATAGGTCCAATGTGAATAGAGATTCTATTAATCCTTCACAACTAGCTCAGATCCTAGTTGATGCCAGCCAGCCTGTTTGCTTGGTTATAGGACGAGAATCCACGGGTTTGAACAACAGGGAATTATCGGCATGTGATATAGTGGTTAGCATAGATACTGGCACATTATATAGGACTCTGAACATTTCCCATGCACTTGCCATATTGCTTTATGAATTAAAGAAGAGTAACTTTCAAAAAAAGAGCAATCTAGCTACAGTTCATGAAAGAGAACTATTAATCGATTATTCTTTGAGCTTAGCGAAGGCAACTGGCTATAGGAGGCACAAGACCAGTTTACTTGCAGTGGCACTCAAGAGATTTCTGGGCAGGAATTTGCTAACCTCAAAGGAAGCAATGTTGATGGTTACATTGTTTAGGCAGGCATTGCTAACGATAGAAAAGCGTCAAGGTCAGCCATAAAAAAAGGTTTATTGAATAGCTAATCGTTTACGTTTAACTATCCCGATAAAAACATGTTAGAAACTTTTCTATCCCCTAATTGTAGTCAGCTACAGCAGGACGCACTCCATTAGGGTTTCTGCTAAGCAAGAGTGAGCCGATTCACAAAAGCAAGCTGCGTCTATCATCATTCGAGCTGCCTATTTGGCATTATATTACTTCTCTAAAGCTTTCTATCGGTCAAGATTCTGAACCAACGGCTTTGGTTTGAGGTGTTCCCACATACCCTCCATCTATCAGATGTTCAAGTTTTTTCTGTAATTCCTTAATCTGCTTCAGCTCTTCTTCGTTCAACGGTTCTTTATTCAGTAACTTCACGTTTAATTTAAGTAGTTCCAAATAAGTAGGTGCAAAAACCTGCTTCCACCAACCGGGAGGCAATTTGTAGACGTAGGGATTAGATTCTATTTGTATGTCCATCTCAGACCTATATGTTGGTGCTCTCTTAAAATGTAACCAGCCTAGAAAAATTGCTAGAGGTACACCTCCTGCGACTACAGTTAATGCCCAGATGACAAAGCTAGGGAAGACGGTCTCCAACACGGGTATGCTCTTGATGGCGAGATAGTATACTACAACAATCATGTTTACTGCCGCTAGTGCGAAAGCTAAGTAGGTTGAATACCCTGTCCTGAAGTAGAACCAGCTTCTGAATGGCAATCTTGATTTCATTTCTGAATTAAGCTGTGATTTACACAAGTATATAATAGTAATTCCTAATTGAAAGGACCTTATCGAAAAGAGCGCAATAAGTGTTAAGATTAGTGCTTAATAAATGGATACCACTTGCCACTTTTGCTACTGACAACAGGGCACGATAAGGATTATCAGATTTCTGGTGATGTTAGCAAATGAAATGCATGGTGGTCGGTTCTAGAGTTTAAAAGTTGTATTATTTTTGTTATGCTTGATTTTTCGATATCATTACTAGTTCCTATTATGCTCATATCAATACCATGATCAATATAGTATGATGTTTCATATCCATGGTCTTGTAATTTCTTCAGTATTGCTTCTGTCTTGTTTATACCCAATAATTGAAAGTGTATCTCTATTTGTAGTAACGGTCTAAATTCTAGAGTTTTATGCATACCTTTCAGCGCATGATATTCATACCCTTCAATATCCATCCTTACGAAGTTCACTTGATCAATTTTTTGTTTATCTATAAATGAATCAAGTGTTACGATAGGTACTTTGATGCTTGATACGCTTTCTTGGCCGTATGCTTCTACAGTGTATATTTTCTGCGGTATTCTAGACCAATTTGATCTATCACTGATCAAAAATTCTGTATCTCCATTTCTGTCCCCGACAGCAATATTATATGGTTGTATATTTTGAATGTTGTTCAATCTAATATTATCTAACAATATTTTATAGTTTAAGGGTGATGGTTCTAGTGCTATCACACGTTTGGTTATTTTTGATTCTAACAATGCATAATATCCAATATTAGCACCTATGTCAATGCATACCATATCTTTTTTTAATTGCTTAGTAAGTAACTTTGTAGATAATGGTTCATGTGCTTTGAATACTATCAGCTCTCTTGATATCCCAGTATCGTTTGG
>JBHICO010000008.1:0-33130 GCA_046759645.1 Nitrososphaerales archaeon | reverse complement strand
CAAGATACCGTAGTTCTATACCAGATAGTTCCATGTCCTTTGCATACAAATTCCAAGATTATACTGTTACGCCCTACCAAAAGGAATTAAACCAAGTCTCAATAGAGAAAAGCGAGAAAGTTTGGGTCCTATAGATAAAATATTCTGGATGAGAATAGGATTTGGTATAATAGCTGGGATAGTGGCCGGAGCAGTTGGTTATTTGAGTTTCAATCCCGAGGCATTCAAAGGTATAGGAATAGGTTTTATGATCTACTTCGCTTCATATATAGTGGCAAGGTTTTTCATGGGCAGGAATCTGCCGCCGACAGACTACAGAAAGATGGTAACTACCGGCATGGCTGGATATGTGTTTATGTTCATGTTTGTGTGGATAATGTACAATACTTTTGTACTTACGGAACAGACAGGTTAAATACAATTTTTAGGAACTAACTCTGAATTGTGGAACTTTAAAACGCCTGGCATTCCTGATGATTTGTTTGAGCGTGATGAAAATGTTCCCATCACAAAAGAAGAGGTTAGGGTAATTGCTCTAAGCAAAGCCAGATTGAATATTGGTTCTACCGTTATAGATGTTGGATGTGGTAGCGGGAGTATCACAGTAGAAGCTGCAATGCAGATAGCTCCAGATGGCAATGTGTTCGCAATAGATGAGGACGAAAATGCTATTAGGTTGACGCAAAAAAATGTTGCGAAATTTAATATCTCTAACGCAGAGATCATTCATTCGAAGGCACAGGATGCAATAAGTAAGATGCCTAGTGCGGACGCAATATTCGTTGGAGGAACTGGTGGCGATACATATGAAATAATTAAATTAGCGTATAATAAATTGAAGAGTAAGGGAAGAATTGTAATCGATACAATACTTATTGAAACAATATATTATTCACTCAAAGCTTGCGATGAATTGAAATTGCAAAATTTAGATGTCACTCAAATTACAATAGGTAAGAGTAGGAAGGCGAGTTCTGGTACGATGCTACTGTCCAGAAATCCTGTTATAATTATAGCCGCAGAGAAACCATGATTATTGCGTTTAAATAAGGCAGAAAATCTATGCTAACTCTATGGCTGGGAAACTGTTTTGTGTAGGTTGTGGTCCTGGTGATCCAGAATTATTAACGGTTAAAGCCGTTAATATTATCAAATCAGCAGATACAATCTTTTGCCCAACTGCAAGAACTGGAAGGGAGAGCATGGCGTTATCTATCGTAAAGCCAATTTTGAGGGAGAGAAAGGAAGAGCCTGAAATAATTAATCTCATATTTCCGATGGTCAAGGATAAAACAACTTTGGAGAAAACGTGGAAGGATAATACTGCTTTGATAGCGAAGAAATGTGAGGATAAAAAGAATGTGGTGTATCTTACAGTTGGAGATCCATCACTATACAGCACATTCACATACATACACAAAGAATTGAGGGAAATGTATCCATCAATTAATGTAGAAGTAGTTCCTGGCATTGCCTCGATGTTTGCTTTTGCATCCCAAGCAAAGATTAGCTTGGCAGAAGGCGAGGAAACGTTAGCGATCGTTCCTGCATGCTACGATCTTGAGAGAATAAAGTCAACGGCAAGTTCTTGCGATAACTTAATTTTCCTGAAGGATGGGAGGTACTTCAGTAGCGTGATAGAAATGTTGAAGCAGACAGGATTTTCAAATGACTCACTAATTGCTATTGCTCAGGACGTTTCTACAGAGGGTGAGGTTGTGAAGATATCGAAATTAAAGGAGGTTAAGGCCAGCGAACCTGCTGAAAAATATTTTTCGATCATGGTGGTAAAGCGTGACTAGACATAAAGTAGTTTTTGTAGGTGCAGGACCAGGAGATCCGGAACTTATTACCCTAAAAGCAAAAAGAATGATAGAACTAGCAGATGTGGTAGTGTACTCTGGATCCTTGCTTAATCCAAGCTTACTAGAATACACAAAGAAAGGTGCAGAATTGATCAATGCAGCTAAGATAGATAGAGAAAAGATTTTCAAAATTCTAAGGGATGAAGCAAAAAAAGGAAAGTTTCCCATAAGGCTACACGATGGTGATCCTTCATTATTCAGTGCAATCAGGGAGCAGATTGACAAATTAGAAGAAGAAGATATAGAATGTGAAGTTATTCCGGGAATAAGTGCTCTATTTGCCGCAGCTGCTAAATTAAATCTGGAGCTTACCTTGCCAGGCGTAACCCAAACGGTAATTATAACAAGGGCTGAGTTGCGGACACCAGTTCCGGAGAGAGAGAAGATATCGGAACTAGCGAAGCATAAAACTACAATAGCGTTCTACCTTAGTGTGCATCTTACGGAACAATTGGTTAAGGAATTATTGGTGGGAGGGTACACTGAAATGACTCCTGTTGCTGTTGTGTACAGGGCCAGCTGGAATAATGAACTTGTAATAACTGGCACACTAGCTGATATAGCAAAGAAGGTAAGGTCTGCGCACATAAACAAAACTGCAGTTGTCATAGTTGGAGATGTACTAAAGCCAAAAAATTATGAATATTCTAAAGTTTATGATCCCGCATTTACTCATGGGTTCAGAAAGGCTAGAAAGAACTAGTATAGTCACGCGTATATATCATACTCCATCCCCTTATTTACTTGGTAAAGGGTGCAAGTATAGATTTCTGGAGCTTCGCAACCATGCTCTGCTATGACATGATCTTGTAGCTCTATAATGCCTTTACAACAGGTGTTACAATGCGAGCAACATAACTTTGCCATACCTTGGGGACATTTGTTTTGGCTATGTATTCCTGCATGTTCAAGAGTGTGAACTGTTTGGTCAGCTGATTGTGTGGTCTTAAAAGGAGTAAAGCAAATGGAATTTTTTTTGATCTCAAGTTGCAGAATATTGCATTATATTTCGCATTGTATGAAAATCTTCTAATAATGAGGCTCTAACCTTCTGCTCTGTCATCAGAAGTTTCAATGCATCTCTAACATGAGATAAAATTGCTAACTCTTCACCAGAGTTAGGAAGATCATCATCTTTACTCATTTTTAAACCGAAAACCTGTTCAGCAATTTGAAACTCGGAATAGGATTCGCTGTTGTGTTTTATAAGAAAGTCTTCTATTTTTTGACTATATTCCTTCGTAGATTCCACATTGGTTTTCTCTTTATGCATGAAACGATTAGAACGTGAACTACTACTTAAACAGGCTTTCTACGGGTTTATAGAATATAATAGAAATTCAGTCGTAGTTTTGACTTATGAGCTATCGAAGATATCAAAGTAAGAAGGCTGTGGGGATAAGTTTAGTATGGAACTAGGGTAATTCTCTAGACTGAGTGTTAATAAACTAGGGTTTCTTTGCCCAGCGGATCACTAGAATCAAACTTGCAACTAAGCCAGCTATTCCAGAGCCCACTGCTCCGATGAATGCTTGGCTAAGCAATAAACTTGGAACTGCATTAAATGCCCAAGTTGAAATCGTGGGATGTGCTAGGTAAGCTAGAAACCCGATTGCAAATCCTATTGCAGAAAATATAAAGAGTGCTGCAAGCCTTCCCATTGCAAGCACCTTTCTATGTGAATCTAGGTAACTCTTCTGCGCCAGGTACTGATGGCAGTCTGCTATCTACATTCTTCTCTGCTACTGCTGATGCCTCTGCAAGTATCTTTTCAACTTCCTCACTCGATACATCATTCTGGAAGGCAAAGTTACCTTCTTGTAATGTATCTACTAGTAAGTTGCCAAGCATATTCGACATGTCACCAATCTCGTTCTCAGCATCAGGCATGAACTTCACTAGACCTGTCTTCACAGTCTTCAGAGCGCCTACCGCTGGTGCAAGTGCGACAACTGCATCACCAACATCATGAATAGTGCTCAATCTCAAGTGTACCTGTTCTAGCGCCATCCTTGTGTGACTCAATAGCTTTGTTACCTTACGAACCTCTGCGAGTTCATTGGACAATACCTTCCCTGCATCGACATCGTGCTTCTGCATGGCGTCTACGATTTTTTTGAAGAGTGTGTGGTCCTTCTCGTGCATCTTCGTAAGCATGGTATCCATCTTCTGTATCTGTCCCCCGAGTCTGTTAGAGGCTGTATCCAGTCTTGGTCTCAGAGGCCCTTGAGGTTTGATTGTTTCTCGTAGCTTATCGCTAATTCTGTTATTATCGTTTCTCGTCCAGTTCTTACTGAAGTTACTCATGTGTGATCCTGCTACGTTTTATTATTAATTTTAGGTGTGTATTATTATTGATAAAAACGACAAACTGCTAACTTGATCATTCAGTAATCAAATTATTGGTGTGTTATCCATACAATATCATGGATAACAGGCCTATCGCCGTTTTCGATTCTGGTATAGGTTCTCTCTCGTTAATAAAATCATTAAGGAAGGAAATGCCAAACGAATCTATAGTGTACTTGGCTGATAGAGTGCACTACCCTTATGGCAAAAAAACACAAGAACAGCTAAAGTCAATAATAATAAAGACATTTAAATGCTTAGAAAAATTTGATCCTAAAGCGATAATTGTTGCTTCCGTAACGCCATCGATGCAGGTGCTGAAGGAATGCAAATTGCACACTAATGTTCCGGTTTTTGGTGTTTACCTTAATATCGGTGAAGCAGTTGCGATGTCTAAAACAAGATTCATTGCCTTGTTAGCTACGGAGGGAATTATAGGAAGTGAACGCCTTGATGACTATACCAAGCCTTACATAACAACTACAAAGATAATTAAAGTAAATGCATCTCCACTTATAGACATTGTAGAATCGGGAAAGTTTTTAGACGACAAGACAACGAAGGCATTTATAGCAAATAATACCCTAGACATAAAATCTAATCCACAAATCGATGTAATAATTTTAGGCAGTACACATTTACAAGTACTAAAAGGCCATTTAGCAAGCTTTTATCCAAAAGTACAGTTTGTTGATCCTGCAATCAATACTGTAGAGCAGGTAAAGACGTACCTTCAATATCAGGAGATCAGTGCACAGAATAAGGGAAGCGTGCGGATACTTGTATCAAAAAATAGACCACAATTTGAAAAGATCGTACGATCAATTGGTATACAAGATAGAATAGAAGATATTAAATTTGATTTTAATATTGATGTCTTCTAATTAATCAACTTCCTGATCTTTGTGAATATACTTATCCATTGCTCCCAATTCAATCTTCCAGTTTGTGTATTCTGCCTGCTTGGATGATATGATGCAACCAATGTTATGTCATCAAGACCGTAAATTGCACCATGGACAAACTTCAACCTTGTATGTCGTATTGAGGTATAGGTATTGAATGCTAAAGCCCCGAGTGTTAAAATAACCCTAACATTCCTTAATAACTTCAGTTCTTCAGCTAGATAAGGTGAGCAGTTTTCAATCTCCTTTCGTGAGGGCCTATTCTTAGGTGGTGCACATCGGACTATTGCTGTTATGTAGGCACCGTTTAGCTCTAAACCATCATCGCGTCTTTCGCTAGTAGCTTGATTTGCAAAACCCTCTTGATGAAGTGCTCTTATTAGCCAATCGCCAGACGAATCGCCTGTGAACATCCGACCTGTTCTGTTACCTCCATGAGCTGCAGGCCCCAAGCCTATTATCAATAATTTTGCGCCCGGATCGCCAAATCCTGGTAGCGGCTTACCCCAGTATTCCCAGTCACTGTAACGTCTTACTTTCTCTTTTGAGATCGTTCTGATGTATTTCACAAGTCTAGGACATTTTTTACATGCAATTATTCTTACATTTAGCTCATCAAGCGTATACATGGGACGCTAGATAGACATAGCAATCATATAATAATAAAATATATGACAACTTTGTATTTGACACCCTCCTAGTATTTCAATTTCTGCTTCTGGGAGCGAACAACTTTATATCAAGTCTTATGTTTTGAATTTTGTATGACCTTTGATATTGCTATAGTCAATGCTAGTATGGTTGTACCTAATGTTGGCATAGTTAATACAAACATCGCGATAAAGGACGGGAAGATAGTAGAGTTCACGCCAGACTATGTACAGGCAGACAAAAAGATAGATGCCGAGGGCCTCCATGTACTCCCAGGTGCAATAGATCCTCATGTGCACTATGGTGTTTACACATCTATAGATAAGGCTGCAGAAACTGAATCTCGTTCTGCTGCGATAGGGGGGGTCACAACGATGATGCGGATGTTCAGGTTGTATGATTCATATAGAGAAAAACTAAAGGCGCATTTGGATGCGAGTGAAAGATCGCATATAGTTGACTATGCCTATCATGCGTCTATCCTGGTGCCGGAACATGTTAGCGAAATTGACTACTGCATTGATGCTGGAATAACATCATTCAAGCTCTATTTGAACCTAAAGGGAGAACTGGGAACAATTTACATGGATATGGAACCTTATACAAACAGGATGATCTCTGGAAATGTAAATACCGATGATATTTTAGCACAGTCAACTATCAAAACTGCCGCCTCTTCCAACGCACTTGTATTAACACATGCAGAGGATCCTAGTATTTGTAGTAATGAAATGCAGAAGGCTAGGAAAGAAGGCAAAGACGGATTGGAGACGTGGTCTGAATGCAGACCAAGTAAATCAGAACATGACACCATAATCAGAATTTCTGAATGGGCAAGGGAGAGCAAGTGCAAATTGTACTTGCCACACATAGGTTCGGCTGCAGCAATCGAGGCAATAAAAAAAGAAAGAGAGAACGGGACTGAACTATATGTAGAGACATGTCCACATTATCTTACGCATACAACAGATTTTCAGAATATTACTGCAAAGGTTGTGCCTCCAATAAGGAGCAAGGAAGACGTACAAAGGATGTGGGAAGCTATAGTGGATGGAACTATCGATTGTATAGGCACGGATCATGTTGCGAATAGGCTGAATATGAAGTTGGGTGATGGCGATTTATGGTCCGCCCTTGCCGGTTTCCCGGGTATAGCAACTATGGTTCCGGTGTTGTTGAGTGAGGGTGTGAACAAGGGTAGACTAGGAATAGAAAAAGTGGCAGCAATAACAAGCCTTACCACTGCCAAAATATTTGGCATGTTTCCGAAGAAGGGAACTATAGCGATAGGCTCGGATGCAGATATTGTATTGGTTGACCTTGAAAAGGAGCAGAAAGTAACTCCTGAGTTATTGCAGTCATATTCAGAGTATACAATATACGATGGTATGAAGTTCAAAGGATGGCCTATCACAACTATTGTAAGAGGTGAATTGGTAATGGAGGACGGAGAGGTCATCGGTAAACCTGGTCATGGAAAATTCATTGCCAGGAGTACAAAATCTGGATAATAATGATACCATCGTCATCCTCTCTTTCTTTGTTTCCACATTTGTTGCACTAAGTAATGTTTTACCCCAATAGCATAAGCTCCATCTCTGTTTGACGTTTTGAACTTAAATAGGCACCTGACTATAATTCATTACTTGTTTGTATGACACGTACATTCGCAATCTGCCTTACCGTAGCAGTGGTCATGTAGATCAATGAAACATTCAACACTTACTTTTTCTTCCAAAAATTTGAATAGATCCCTATACAGTTCGGTATCAATATCTACTCTCTTTGTTGGTTTCTCCTCAACTATTTCTTGTTTTTTTGCAGGCTTCGCCTTTGCTACCTTTTTCTTTGCCTTTATCATTGGTTTCTCTCTTTTGCCCGTTTTCTTTCTCATAAACATCACCTAGGGACAAGAACCTCCAAACTTCCGTTCTTATTGGCCTTGTAGTATTTCGTTGCACGTTTTGTAAATATACCTACTTCCATAACACCTGCAATGTTCTTCACTTCGCGCTCCAAACTTACCGCATCATCTATCGCTCCAAAATCGGTATCAAGTATGACATTACCGTTTTCTGTTACGAATGGGTAGCCTTTTTCATTGGTTCTTATCTTTGGCGAACCCCCCCATTTATTCAACCTTTCATACACATACTTTCTAGCAAAAGGATGAACTTCTACTGGTACTGCTGTGTTAAGCATATTTACATACTTGCTTTCGTCCGCTAGGATCACGACCTCTTTTGCAGCATGTATTAGCACCTTTTCCTTCAGTAATGCACCACCACCTCCCTTGATCATATTAAACCTAGCGTCGATTTGATCTGCCCCATCAAATACAATATCTATTGATGGGATGAATGTGTCGTCTAGTATCCTGAAACCCAGGACTTCTGACTCAAGTTTGATCTGCAGCGATGTTGGTATTACGTGAACACCCAGTTTCTTCTCTTCTACATGCTTTGCAAGTGCTTTAATAAACACTGCAACGGTGCTTCCAGAACCCAACCCTATGACAGATAAGTCTTTTACATTTTCTATTGCCCTCAGTGTCATGTTTTGTAGAACATCGGGAGAACCCAATTATTCAACCTCAGCTTGCTCCAACCTAGACAACGTCTGCATTATTTGCTTCTTTATCTCGTCTAGGTTGGCATCGCCTTCAGCACTTTCAGCACTTTCTGCGTTGGCAACGTGCTCTAAGTGGTTTGTTTCAACCCACTTCTCTACTTTCTTTTCAGCATATGCTGCAGGCTTGCCTTGAACAGGCGTTTCACCAATCTTGGTTACAAGATCATCCAGTTTAGAATTTATCTGTGCCATCCTCTGATCCAGGACAGCGGCAAGGTTCTCCTTCAAGGCACTAATTTCCTTAATATTGTAAAGTGTAATGGCATGTGTTCTGTTATCCAATGCGTTCAGTTCCTGTCTATATTTAGCAACAAGCTTTTCCCTTTCCTTGAATGTTAGCTTCCCCTGGCTTTCATAATCATAAACTCTGTTCATTGCTTGGGCTACGATTCTTCTCTGAAGGTCTATAGAAGGTGTGGTTGGATTATTCATCAGATAAGCATCGCCTTTTGAAACTTTCTCTACCGCCATAGTAGTATGTGCTCCCACGGTAGAACCGGCTATCGGAATATTTGATTCCATTGTTACTTGCTCCTTATGAATACATATTTTCTAATTCGAGAATCGGGATAGCCACATTTGGAGCACCGTTTCCTTCGGAGGTGGTAGGAATTGCTTCCACACCTTCTGCATTTTATGTGCACCCTCCCTCTTGTGAAGTTACCCATCGAAGTAGTGCCTTTAACCATCTACTATCACATCGGAGGAGGTGGCGAGATTATGACTACGTTGTCTCCCCTTACTACAATGGTTCCTAGATCGCTTGTCTTGTTCTCTTCCATCAATTCCTGGGATTCTTCCAAGAGGAGATTCATGTGCTGGTCGAAACCAAGCAGGGTGCCCCTGATCATCTTCCCTCCTTTGAGCTTTATCAGCACAACTCTTCCAAGGCTCTCGTCCAGTACCTTCACCGCCATATCTACAGACAATTCTATATCACTAGTACCCATCAGTTGAGGTCTATATTAAAATAACGCAGTTGATTATTCTATCATAAAAAGCAATACAAGATTGACCTCATTTTCTGCTCTCAAATAAGGTACCGTATACTTCTTCAATATCTTTTATTGAATCTGCCAGCTTTCTAATCACTTGATTCAACATAATCTTCCCCCGTCTCCTGTTAGCTTTCCTAGGATCTCTCCCCCAGATCCCACTACTTGTAAGCTTGGGCACCGATGATGGTATTACAGCTAACCTAGACAAAACTACTTTTTTCTCACTCTTTATCCTTCTGAATGTGTTTCCCGACTTTACGCTTTTCATACTGACAAGTTCCGGTTGTATGGCAAGCATGAGCGAAGTTTCACTTGCATCCGCATGACCGATTTCGTCATCCATGACCATCCAATATGATAAATTGTATATCAATGTGCCTTTCGGAATCTTATTGTATATTTCTTGAGCAATAGTTGAAAGGATTGCTTCATTTCCATAATGAGCGTTCATCAGAATTATTTTGTCAAACCCATTTTCTGTAAGCGATACACATATGTCACTAATCAGCGACGCTAATGTTTCATTACCAATGCTAACATTGAAGAGTGGTTTATGTTCATACGAAACACCGTAAAATACAGGTGGTAATACGAACGCCTCAACAAGCTTGGAGACCCTTCTGGCAATCTCTTCTGCAATTATAGCATCTGTAGCAACAGGCATGTGCGCACCATGCTGTTCTATAGAACCGATTGGTACTATTGCACGTCTCTTGCCTTTGGCTATCTGCTTTCGGATTTCAGGGTCACTTGCCTCTGAAACAGCCGTCATATTCTAGCAAATACAGTGGTTCTTCTTATGAACTATTCAGTTTTCAGCCTTTAATTTCATTTCTGGCAACCTCTTGAAGTAGACTTTGCCCCAGTAGACCTCAAGTTTTTTCTCAAGGTAAAGCTTGATCGCATGAAGTAATGTGTGCGCTTCCTGTTGCCTTCCCCTCTTCTTTATACAATCGAGACCTTCATTAGGCCTGATCTTGAAAGATTCCTGCCAAATGATAGGTCCCTGATCCAAGTTCTCCGTAACAAAGTGGGAAGTGCACCCTACTATCTGTGAGCCTCTTTCGTAGGCCTGCACATACGCATACGCACCCGGAAATGCCGGTAGAAGTGAAGGATGAACGTTGATAATTCTATTTGGATAGCGCCACACAAAGTTTGGTGAAAGTATACGCATATACCTTCCAAGCGCTACAAAGTCAATGTTAAAACGTTCGAGCAGAGCAAGCATGCGATCTTCGGCTTTGGCCTGATCCACATGGTTTATCGTGAAGAATGGAATTTTGTATCTGTACGCCAAGTACTTCAATGTTTTATCGCTCCCTACAATCATAGGAATGTTGACCCTGATTTCACCCATCCTCCGAGCTTCAAGTATAGCCTCCAGGCAATGAGGCTCCTTGCTGACCAAAACAACCATGTTTTTCAGCCTATGAGGTTCATCGAAATGTACCTTAATCTCCATAGATAATTTCTTACCAAGTTTGTGTAAGCCTCTTCTAAATTCATCCTTATTCAATTGATTACGCAGGAATGAAGCTTCTAACTGCATGCCGAAGAGCCCCCGGATCACATTCTGGTTAATCTTTTCGATATTTCCTTGTCGTTCGAAAATGAAATTGGTCACGCCAGCAACAACACCTTTTCTATCCGGTCCTACAACTGTAATTTCTGCTAGTGTCCTACTGTTCCTCACCATATTGAGATTCTTTAAGTATCAATATTTAAATATACAGAACTTGATCATATTGCTGAAGTACAAAGTGAGGTCAGAATCAGTATCGAAATGTGAAGTGTATAATTTGAGGGTAAGTTTTGAGGTTTAATATAGCATGCAGGACAATCCATTCTCCCCTGGTGTTTCTATGTATGATTGAATTTCGCATGGGGTATTGTAATGAAACCAACTAGAACTAGACATGATTATGATTTTAATAATCCGATAGCTGTATGTAGCACTTGCTCTACCCTTGCAAATTGGCACTGCTATGAATGCGGAAAGGACTTTTGCATGAAGCATTACAACGAACATAAAGCCGACAATAAGTGTGACAAAAGCCCTAGCTAGCAGACTGTTTGAAGAATACAGAGAACTTGCTAGAGAAGCAAAAAGCAACTTGAACCAGAGATTGGGATAACTTGTGTAACATGTGGGAGTGATGGAATTGATGACCGAAGTCGTTCACAACCCTACACAAACATCTGGGGTAGAACATTTATGATTCGGCTGTCAGGAGAGGCTTTTTGTTGGAAAGTAAATATAGTAAGATATTTTAGTGCTGTGCTTGGTACAGTTATGTGTCAGACCTGTATTTCGAGCTGACTATTTTACTCGAAAATCTTGCAAAGAGTTATGGTGTTCCTAATGCAAACTATTATTTTCGTGTAAATAAGAAGAAGCCTAGCGAGCAAGAGTACAGGAAGAAGGTGGCTGAATTTATGAAACACTATGAATATACACTAAACGAACTTGCTGCTACACCTAATTCTGATGCTCTAAAAAGTTTCGTAACAGATAAGCTGGAAAAGATGGTTAACGAGGTTCTTAGCGGCAGCAACAGGGAAGTGGAAAAGCGTTACAAGTACTATATTATGAACGAGCTATGGCAGTAAATTTTTCGATGGAGATGTAGAGACTTGACAGATATTCGGATCAATATGGATCAGAAAAATGCTGTTGTAGGCGCGGATATCACTGGGACAGTGACAATAAATTATGACGGAAGGTTTGATGGCATACAATTAAACACATATATCACTGGTGCAAACGACCAGGTGCTTTTTACGGACATTGATGGCAAGAAGATCTCGTTCACAGCAAGGATATACGTGGGGAAAGACGCAATAGGTGATAAAAGATTACTCAAGTTCACAGCTAGGGTTGAACGGAGCTCCAAGGAAGAATCTAGAATAAGATTTAGGACTGCGATGATACAGGAGCATAAAGAGATTGCGAGTGATACTGTATTCCTGCCGTTAAGAGCACGATGACGTCAGATAAAATTATAAACAATTCACAGAAATCAAAATAGAGTGTATAAAGCTAATCCCATTCTAGCAACACTCTTACTTCTGCTCTCATCATATACATCTATTGGAGAAGCGGACGCTAGGCATACTGATCTTTTAGTCCCAGTTTTGCAAATGGATCCAAAGAGTCCAATTGCTGGTCAGCAGGTGACATTAACAACCGTGTTAACGAATAGTGGCAATGCTGACATGTCTAGTGTTCAACTTTCATTTAGCCTAGATGGAGTATGGATAATTGATGATGTTCGTGTCGATGCCCCTGCGCTGAAGAGTGTAAGGGTGTCCTTTACTACTCTGATGCCAGTGACTGCTGGAGAACATCAACTGAAAGTATGCCCCCAGCGGGAATTGTTGGGTGATGATGGACATCATTGTCAAACGTTAGATTTTGTCTCGATCGATGAATCCACTATAGTTGTAGCAATACTGTCTCCTAAAGAGGAGGCGGTGTTACGTGCAAATGCAACAATTAGAGTAGCTACACTTGGACAAAATGCCGGGAAGGTTGAATTATACGTACAAAACGAGCTCGTGGATACAAAGCACCAAACACCATTTGTTTTTACTCTTGACACGACTCAATACGAAAATGGTAAGTACAGAATTTATGCAATTGCTTATTATGATTCTGGAGTGGCAAGGGCTTCTTCTATCAAGAAATATTTTATTGATAATAGTGCAAGCGTGATAGTAACAGTAGCTCCTGGACATTTACTAGAAGTGGAGGTAAACGTAGGTCAGAGTGTGATAATTGAGTCTGATATAACCAACGGTCAATCCCTAAAAATCGCTGCAACATTTATTGTTTTGGTGAAGGATTCTGACGGATTTACGGAATTTCTCTCATGGGAAGAGAAAGCGATACCTGTAGGTCAAACATTTCCAATGTCACAAACATGGATTCCAGAAGAAATGGACAAATATGACGTAGAAGTCTTTCTCTGGGACACTATTGAAAATTCTGTACCATTATCAGAGGTTATGAAAGCATCTATTAATGTTAGTTAGCAAGGAAGCCTAAAATGCTATTATGAAGGGGCAAGATGGATGAACAGGCGAACTATTCAGATTCTTGGCGGTATAGGAATAGGATGTGCGATAGCAGGTGGCTGGTTTGCTCTTAACCGTAATTATGTTATAGCGATTCCTCTCTGGGTAGTTGCAGCCGTAGTAATCATGATACAGAAGAAGCGTAGTCGTTAATCTTAATATCACAAGCATGTTACTGAAGTATGATGTTTGGTAAGACCAAATGCAAACTATGTGGTGATGAGGTGCGCTTTGTGCTGAAGCATTTAAAGGATAAACATGGTATTTATAATGAAATAAGACGCATGCGTATGGAGCAAATAATGCACAAATATTTTGAAGAAGATTAGGGTTTTGAGTTATCAAGATTTATTTCCCATAGCATATATTTGAAACCAAAAAGTATTTGATCATGGTATTGCCCCTACCTAGTAAAATGAATCGTAGCAGATCAGGTAATCCTCATATTATTCAGTATAGGGAGAATGTCGTAGGTGACCATAATGGGTAACACGAGCAGATCGCGTGGATACAATTTTGAATATACATTAGTCAATCGGTTGAATTCCTTGGACGCTTGGTATGCTAGAAGATTCGGTGGTTCCAGTACTGGCTTTCCAGACATAGTTGCAGTAAATAACATCGAAAGAACATTGCTAACTTTAGAAGCAAAGACAGGTACGTCTGATAGCCTATATGTTCCCCCTGACCAGATAGAAAGGTGCGCTAAGATACTTGACGTGTTTGGGTTGTATGAAAAAAAGTATGCCATACTTGCTTTTAAGTTCATGAGTAAGAGGCGTTTTAGAAGCAAGCATATTTCTGGCTATCAGTATAGGCGTATATGTGAGTACTACAAGCTTGCGAATGATTTGCTAACCAAGAAACGGATGCCAACTGTGAAATGTACGTATGATGGGCGAACCTTCGTAATAGTTAATGAGGCTGCAAAGCCCATTCGAATGGTTGACTATGTTATGCCCTTTCAAAAAGGTGTGCAAAAAGTTGAGATACGTCAAAGAGCCTAGTGCAGGATGATCTACAACACTACAATTATTATCTAAACTAATATGAAATAAAGCTTAGCCTCTGGCACGGATCTGTTCTCTTTCCCTTCTTAGTTTATAGATCGTTATTCCATTGAAGCCAAAGATAATTGCGATACCTAGATATGCGAATGGCTGGCTGTACTCTATCAAACCCGCTGATAGGCCGCTACCAACTACACTAGGCAGTAATGAAAGAATGTAGAGCCAAGTCCCACAACAGCCCAACGGTATGAGTGAAAAGAAAGAAAAGAAACCAGTCATCGCAGCTCCTCCGCTGTTGCCTCCAGATGCTTTGCGTTTTACGTTCAGCCTACATCCTAGACCCTTGCTGTAGGTTGACAAGAACATTTGTAATCCAACACCAGCACCCATTCCCGCAATTATGATTGAATTGATCTGGAAGGCAGCGCTTATAGCGGCAATTGCGGATAAAGCTGGCGTTGTGATAACTACTACGAGCAAATACGCTAATATACTACCGATCCCCACAATGATGCCACGTACAAGTGATCTTTCGACATTGTAGCTCAAGCGCAACGAATTTTTATTTACCATTGCCATAGGTATAAGAGCGACTGCGTCATATTTTAGCAAAACGTTAAACGGTTAAACATGTTAGTAAAACAAACCCTGCGAGGGAATAATATTAGGAGAAAACTGATTTGTTCTATATGATCTTGAACTGTTTAAGGCTAAGCTTTTAATATAAATAGCTGAAAATAATGCTAATGAAGAAGTCAATAATAGTAGGAATAGCGACTGCGGGATTAATTGCAGGATTAGTTCTAGCACCTCTGACAAACTCCTTCACCGTGGAAGGAAGTCACTTCAGGGATAAATGGCTCGGAAGCTTGCTGAAACTCTCTTTTGCGAGTGTCTCAGTTGATATTCCATTAATGAAGGGTTACCATAATGGAGAAGAGGTGTTCTTCATTGCCACAGAATCATCAGACAAGATACTTACAGATCTATTAACAGAAAAGAATGACTGGAAGGTCGTACAAGCACCTCTGCTGAGCAGATCACCAGAGTCAGCTCTATCCAACGTTTACATGTTCATCAATGGTGGTGGTGGAGGACAGGGAACGATGGGTCAACAACCAGATGTGTTTGACAATACACCTGAACAAACAGATGACTACAGCCCGTTAAGAAAGATAATACGTGTAACATGGAGCGATGAAAGTAAAGCAAAAGAGCTGAAGTCGGTTGACGAAATAATGGCGGCAGAAGCTGCAGGTGATGTAATGCTTAGGGAGGATCCCATTGTGCTGAACTATCCTATGATAAAGTGGGCTGGTGGGCAGATGCCCATAAGAGAAGGACCAGTAACTGATGACAGTAAGTACGGTGGCGGACAGGTAACAAACATAGATACAGAGACGATGAAGGTAACCTTCATTGCACACAGAGGCTGGGGCCCTGACGGAAAGACGATCTATTACTTAGTGACAGACGCAACTCCAGAAGGACCAGCAAAAGGGATGGGAGTAGTATATGCGCCAAAGACAGAAAACCTAGCAATATCACCAGCTGCGGTAGATCTGTTCCAGTTCGGCAATGGGATAATGGGTTCAGGACCTAAGGGCTTCCAGGCAGGCATTGGAGCTGCAAATCCAGGTGAAGAAAATTACAGTCCTATGTGGCGAATCTCCTTCATAAACTGGAATGATCCCGATCAGGCAAGAATACTTGAAACGTTGGGAGACATCAAAAATGTAAAGGACATGATAAGTGTTGAACCAGCATTTGAGGGAATGCACGTAGTGAACTGTCCGTTCATCGAAGTCTAACCCAACACCCCTTTTTTATCATCAATGGTTAAAGGAAAACTTTAACTGTTAAAGTAAAATGATTATTAGTAGGAAGGACATGATATAGTATGCGCACAATACAGATTGCAACCTTTGGAGAAGGTCAGGATGGCATAGTTGCAGGAATAAGGAATTTCCCCATTCATAAACTAGCTCTTCTTTCTTACGGGGAGGAGAAGGTGAGGGCAGAAGAATTCGGAAGAAGGATCAGAAGCACTCTTGGTATACCGGTAACCCACCTGATTGTATCTGATAAAAACGTAATCCGTGATGTTTTGGAAAAAATTGCAGAAGTAATCAAGAACGAAATGGTCGATTTTGATCAGATATTGATTAATGTAAGTGCCGGGGATAAGATGATCGGTTGCGCTGCGCTATCTGCCGCGTTTGTTAATGGAATTAAAGCCTTTGGCATGGATCAGGAAGGATGTCCTATATTGCTACCTGTCCTAAAATTAAGCTACAGCGAAATCGTCTCTGATGCAAAACTTGGTATACTACATGCGATCGATAAAGCTGGTGGACAGGTGGAGAGTTTGGAGAAATTGAGTGAAGTGTCGGAGTATGGTAAGCCTTTGTTAAGCTACCACGTTCAAGGTGCGAGGGAGTCTAAAGGGCTGGCGGAGTTGGGATTAGTGGAAGTGAATAGGATTGAACGTGGAAAGATAACCGTGAAACTAACAACTTTGGGGAAATTGCTTATAGCAAGTAGTGCTGTAACTGTAAAGGCATAGTAGATCTACAGAGGATAGTATATGGAAAAACTGCGCAATTGATATAAACGATGATTATTTACACTGAAGTAACCTTATGGATATGTCCAATGCAAATGTTGCATCACAGCAGAATTTTAGAAAAAAACTAATACATGATAGATTGAAATTTTATATTACGTCTAACGCTCAGAGCCATGGGACATTTGCTAACGCAGTAAAAACGGGTCTCTCCAGCAAACAAAAATTTCTTCTCCCACAATATTTCTACGATGAAAAAGGTTCTAAATTATTCGAACTTATATCTGACCAACCCGAATACTATCTAACGAGGACTGAGGCCTCAATCCTAGAATCGTATTCAGATGAGATTGCCAAGATGTGTAATCAAGGAATAATTGTTGAACTTGGTAGTGGCAATTCAAAAAAAACTAGAATCATAATAGATAGGCTTATTGCAAGACATGAGTCATTACAGTACTTTCCTATAGATATTTCGAATGAAGTGCTGAAAGAAAGTTCTGAAGCCCTCTTAAGTGAATATCCAAATCTGTCTGTCACTGCCATAGTTGCAGAGTACTTCAAAGGACTGACCCTTATCAAGAAAGATATTTCTTTGAGAAAATTGGTGCTCTTTCTTGGATCTAGCCTTGGAAATTTTGATGTTTTGGGAGCTAAGAAGTTTATACAGACGATCAAAAACCACATTCGGGATCAAGATATGCTTCTGATTGGGCTCGATATGCATAAGGATACCAGAATTTTGAATGCTGCATATAATGATTTGTGCGGTGTTACTGCACAGTTTAATCTGAATATCCTAGCAAGGATTAACCGTGAGCTCCATGGCGATTTTAGTCTTAACAATTTTGAGCATCTTGCATTCTATAATGAATCAAAAAGGAGAGTTGAGATGCATCTCGTATCGAAGGTAAGGCAGGAAGTAAATATTGCAGATATAGGAGAGGTTATTAGTTTTAAAGAAGGTGAAAGTATCCATACAGAAAGCTCCCATAAGTTCACAATAGAACAAATCGAAAGTATGATTGAGGAGAATTTTCAGATGGTACGGACTTGGACTGATGAGAAAAAATTGTACAATGTCATCTTACTAGCTCCTCTCAAGTAATACCTTATGCGGTAGTAGCAAAACATATGGTATGTTCCTTCTGAATACCAAAATTATGCACGTTTAGTTAATAATTATTGGTTGGTGCAGTAACACAGTAGATTAGCAGATCATTTAAATAATTTCAATAGGCAATACGGTCGATTATTAATGACATGTAAAGGAAGATGTCTTGCTTATAAGGCTCAGAAGGCAATTGGTGCTGGCAGATACGCTATGGGACAGAAACGTTGCCAAGTATGCGAAATATTTCTCAAGTGGGAGGGCTTGTGGTGTCCTTGTTGCGGTTATAGATTGAGAACCAAGCCTAGGAATTTAAAGTACAAAGCAAAGCTTAGAGCCAGAAGATATGTGCAAAAAGCTGTAGAAATGAAAGTGAAGTCCTTATAGTTCTGTGTAGAAGCAATAGGTGATTGAGTCAACCAATTAAAGGAATTTTTAGACAGCTTCAACCCATGTAATAGAGTGAAAACTTTGATTCGCTGATTTACACACCCCAAGTGGTTCAGTCAAGGTTCTAGTTTACAATAATGTAAGAGAGCATATTTATGTCCTGCAGACTGTTCTTGAAAACATGGATTATGTAGGTTATAAATACCAGGACAGCAAGACGTACTTTACCTTGAATATAATTTATTGATGAGTCTGACCATTTTCATACTGTTACCTTTATAAGATAATATCTGTAAGTGAAAGGGAATATTATGTGGGGAGGCATAAGTTTAACGCTCATAGCAATGTTAACACTAGGCATCGTTACTTATGTAGATGCTTTTGGTAGCGACCAAGTACGAGTAATTGGGCATAGGATGTCGGTCGATTCCAATGGTATACTGCACATATCAGGTATAGTTGAAAACACAAGGAGCAGTTCCATAGGACTTGTGCGCGTAACTGCTTCCCTTTTTGATGATAATGGAAAGAAGCTTCCTACCTACGATACATACACTCTGTTAAGAACTATCCCACCAGGTTACATAACTCCTTTTCATATACCTATAACTGATAAAAACGTTGGCAATAGTGTCTCTTCCTACACTCTTTCGCTTGAATGGAAAGCTGTGGAGGGAAAGGCAGACAAGTTTGTATTAACTGACATCACAGCATTCATTTGGACACATATAGATCCTAACACAAAGCAGCTCAGAAATCCACATGGACTAGGTACCAACATGCATCACCACTCTCATGCACATACAGAGATAGATGCATTGGTAAAGAATACAGGTGATCTTACTACAAGGACTGTGAAGGTGATTGCTATCTGGTATGATGAGAGAGGTGAGTACTACAGCTTTGATATGCAAACTATAGCCAAACAGTTGGCGCCCATGGAAAATGGCAGGTTTTTGGTAATGACTCATCCAACTATGGGTTACTATTCGTTGTTAGCTGAAAGTGAAGACTATGTTTCAATGCGCGTAGAGGATGGTGAGCACATATTTCGCGTTCATGAAGCTAATAATGATAATCATCTATTGCCTGGAGTTGACACCATGACAATGACAGACATGATCGTAAGAAATGGTGAAAACAAAATCGTTGACAGGATTCCTGTCATGACCAAACCGGTTTTACCGCAAATTACACAAACAGATAGTGAATCAATTCCTACTACTAATGATCCTATTCCAGTCGGCAATTTAGTTTCAGTTAAGGTTAGCGAACCAATACAACTGCAGTCGCTTCTTACCAATAATATAGACATAAAACAAAAATTCACCTATATCCTGCAAGTAAAGGATTCTACCGGTGCATTAGTTAGGCTCTCGTGGATCGAAGGTAATATAGCAGCAAAAGAATCGGTGAATACAGTAATCTCATGGACTCCAGAAAAAGAAGAGAACTATACAGTACAGGTCTTTCTTTGGGAAAGTTTAAAGTATCCTAGTGCGATGTCAAGCAATTTTGTAAATTCAACCTTCGTGGCATCCTAAGTTTTTCCAACTATCTTTTCAAGCAGCTCTAGCGCATTCATTCTCTCGCTGTAGCTAAGACCATTAACTGCTATATCTGCAAGTTCGTCATATGCATTATCATGCAATTGGCCTAGTAGATCAATGGCACGCATCCTCTCGCTGTAAGTATTACGCGAAGATAGTGCTATATCTCTTAGTTTGCCAACTCTGCTCTTTATCGAACTTTTGTACTTGGCACTCGGCACATATATCAATAGCGAATCAGTAATTATTAATCTTCTGTAGTTCAAATTGTGTATGAAGGTATAATCGTAGTTATTGATGAGAACGAAGCATTCAACTAAGATGGAGAGTCTTCAGAAACATAATGGACTTTCTATATATTGTTATAACCTAGGATATGAATGTCCAAAAAAATGATTTATTGTGCCATTGTACTTAGGTGGATGATCATTTCTCTATCCTGTGATCTCTGTCAATATGAGCCCAGCAATTCTTAATAACCTTTAAACTATAACGCTCATTGTGGAAGAAACACTCGATGCCATATTTAAGATGCAGAAGGAATATGTTTCAATGATCAAACAGGGCAGTTTTCCTGTCACAAAGGGAGAGAGAATTTCTAATCTATGCACAGCAATCATTCATGAAGCAGTGGAGCTACAGAGATTAACTAACTGGAAGTGGTGGAAAGCCCCTGTAAGGTTTGATGAGGAGAAGGCGAGGGAAGAACTTATAGACATTTGGCATTTTGTAGTACACGCTTCAATTGAACTGGGAATGGAGCCTAAAGACATTCTTAACGAATACCAGCGGAAGAACCTAATAAATAGGGAAAGACAGATGAACGGTTACTAGAGGCTAGACTCGAAGTCTTTCTCGATTATCGTGAATGCTGTTTCTATCTGTGCCACACCCTCTGCTTGCCATGTTATGTCTTGAGTATCATTGTTGAATAACTTGTCCCAGACTTCCACAATATCCTCTGATTTACGGAGCTGCATTTCAGTGGGTAATGTTGTAACCGAACCAGGGAATAATGGGGCTCTTCCAGTGAGGGGAATATCCTGCAGTGACAAACTGCCTCGACCAATTAGAGTTTCATTTGCGTACATATCATAGTCTATCTGGGATACTGCCAGTGTTTGCTCGGCTTCATTTAATATTGCAACATCAACCTGTACAAACATAAGGTCAGGATTATTATTGTCTATTTTCTTCATTTTTACATTTTCAAGAGTGACCGTAATGTCAGGACTAATTATGTCCTGTTCCAGATTTGTGAATCCAACAAGACCTACAAGGGAGGCTACAATAGCCACAAAAATGGCTATTATAATTACCTTACCGCGAGTTAACCGCATTGTGTCTACTCTACAATCTATTTTGCATTTATGTTTTCTGATTATATACTACACATAAATAGAGTTCTGCTTATTCAACATAAAAATGCCAATTGCAGATTCTCTTATCACTTGGATCCATTTAATTTCTGCCAGTATATGGGTGGGTGGTTCGATATTCATTGGAATAGTGCTTGTACCTATGCTGAAGAGTTTGGCTAATACCGATAATGAAAGAATGATGCTTATGATAAAGATTGGTAGAAGGTTCAACAGAATAGCATTACCTGCATTAATTGTGCTCCTTGCTACAGGGGTATACAAAGCACATTTTTTTCTCTCGTCCCCAAACACATTGCTTGATTCAGACTACGGCATCATACTTGTGGTTAAGATAAGTGTGGTTTCATCTATGCTAGTGCTGGTTGGCATACATGTAAGAATTTCCAATGGTAAAATGGAACAACGACTAACAAACGCTAACTCAGATTCCAGACTTGTAAAATTACGGACTAGAATAATTTGGCTTGGCAGAATAATTGTAGGGCAATCAATTGCGATACTATTGTTTGCAGCAATGCTTGATGTAGGAATTTAGTCCAATTCAAGATCCTCCATTAATTGTTATCATATGATTACTACCACGTTCACTTATCTCATATTTGCATCCGACGATTATGCTCGTTATGTAAAGATTTGTGCATAGATGCTGTGATACAGTCTTTACTATGAACCTTGACCTACCATCCATCAAGCACAATGGAACTACAAGCATATCGGCTAGGTATTCGTCTATTGGTGCATTACTGTTATACGCTACAAGAAACTTCCGGGCAGCTTCAGTGCCAACCTCTTCTGCGCGTTTGCCCTTCTCTCCTATTGCGTCCCCACCTATGAAGGGACCGAAGTTACTGACAGCACAAACTAGAATTGAGGAGCCCGGAGAATTAGACTGTTCAACCGATGCAGAGTAGGAATTGCATGCAACACCTTCCTTCTGCAATTTGGCAAGAGCAGCGGCTAGCTGTCTCTGCGCAACATGCGCGGGAAGAGAAGAGCACGTGCTCACAATTGTGGGCTCTACCTTCGGAGCTTTGATCATATCAAATGTATACGGCTTTACGCAAGGCTCTATAGTCGCTTTTACAATACCCCCACCAACAGGATAATATCCCCTTCTGTGTACATCTAAAGCAAAATCAATTCCGATCATGTTAAAGGCAGGGCGTACAACAAAGCGGAGATAATCTGTTGTGGGACTCCATCTTACATCAGTACCTCCTGTCAATTCAATCTCAACATGTTTCCCTGACAGACTGGCTGCAGGTACAACTGTCTGCAGTACCATAGTTACACTCCCCGCCGTCCCGATATCAATCTTGATAGAATCGCTATGCATCTCTTTAGGGACAAATTTGATCGAGTCAGAACCGACATGAACGTTTTCTAGATGCGCATCACATAAGGATGCCACTGCGTTGATTGCCTTTACATGTTGTGGCCGTAAGCCGGGATTATCCCTTCTCGACCTAATGTTCATTATTTCTAAGGGTTTCTTCAAGATTGCTGATAACGTAACCGACGTTCGTAAGATCTGTCCTCCACCTTCTCCATACGAGCCATCAATTCTGACAAATTCCATGCAAGTCAATGTGCATACTATAAAATAAATTAATCCAGTCCTTTTAGGTTATTGCATGGAATTTATCTTAGATTACCTGTACACAGATTTACACTTCATTATTTTCAGTTAAAAGTAAAATTACCATTCATTATCACATTTATCACATATTTCCTCACATCTTTGACATTAAGGCACTAAGGATCAGGATCGTGAATTGTAGTTTATAAAAAATGGAGTGTGTGAGAGTTCCTTCGATTGATCAGAGTAGGAATGGACTTGACCCCTTCCTCTCCAACATGGTAGTATGTATACAATTCTTGTCTCGTTATCATAAGTATTGAATGATCTCACAAAATTTGTTTAAATAATATTCAAAGCAACTGTACTGCAATGAAGTACGGCTTGCTTATAGGTAGGTTCCAGCCGTTTCATAACGGTCATTTATGTGCCGTAAAGTTTGCACTAAAGAAAGTTGATATATTATGGATTCTAATAGGTAGTGCACAAAAGAGCTACGAACAAAAGAACCCATTTACAGCTGGCGAGCGTCTTGGAATGATGAAGTCAACCCTTGATGCAAATAAAATCAACTCTAAGAGATGGCATGCCATCCCAGTCAATGATGCAAATGTTCACTCCTTGTGGGTAAGTCATGTTGATATGTTGATACCAAGATACGATATTGTTTTTACAAATGATCCGTTCAGTACCATGCTGTTCAAGGAGCATGGAAAAAAGGTTATGAAGATACCGTTCTTGAGGCGTGAAATTCTTGAGGGAACGAAGATCAGGCGGAAAATTGCTAGTGATGAAAACTGGAAAGGGTTAGTGCCCAAACAGGTAACCAAAATAATAAAAGAAATAGATGGAGTAAACAGAATAAACATGCTTCAGTCAAAATAGAATTATGGTATAAATAACGGATCTACACGCTGTAGTACGTTAGAGATGGAATTTCCTCCAAATTACTTGGTAATGCTGCCCGGCCCAACTAATGTGCCACATAGGGTTATGCAAGCAATGTCTGCGCCTATCATAAATCACCGGGCTGAAGATTTCTGGAAGCTTTATAAAAGAATTCAGACACAGACCAAGAAAGTCTTTCAAACAGAGAACGATCTTGTAGTTCTAACAGCCTCTGGAACAGGTGGTGTTGAAGCATCTGTGGTAAATTTGATAAGAAAAGGTGACAAGGTAGTCATTCCAGTCAATGGCGAGTTCAGCTCTAGACTGGCAGATCTCATAGATATGGTAGGAGGACAGACAATTCGTGTTAAAGCTCCTTACGGTGAGATACCTCCTTTTGAGAAGATCGAGGAATCCTTTGAAAATAATAAAGGCGTAAAGGCCTTATATGTAGTTTATAACGAAACGTCTACAGGAACTAGAATCAATTGGCTGGATAAAGCCAGCACCTTAACTTCAAAGCACGGAGCGTTCTACGTTGTTGATGCTGTGTCAAATCTTGGAGGCGACGAGTTGCCTGTGGATAAATGGAATGTCGACATTTGTGTAACCGCGAGCCAGAAGGCACTTGCTGCACCTCCCGGTCTAGCTCCAATATCCATAAGCGCAAGAGCAAAGAAGTTCATGATCGAGAACCCGCCATCAACACTTTACTTTAACCTGCCAAGGTACTTCAAGTATTACAATGATAGAACCGAAACGCCGTTCACACCTGCATTACCACTCTACTTTGCCTTTGATGAAGCACTTGACATGATAATAGAAGAAGGAATGGATGCTAGGATAAAGCGTCACCAAACGTGTGCTGAAGCATTCTACGCTGCACTATCACACATGGATTTTACACCATTTGCAGAACCTGATGCTAGATCTTTGACTGTGATTGCACTTAACTACAGGGATGGTATTGAAGATAAGAAGTTCAGAACTTTGATAGCAACCAACTTCAAGGTATTGATAGCTGGTGGCTTTGGTGAGCTGAAAGGAAAATTGTTTAGAATTGGTTCAATGGGTGAGGTGAACAACTATCACGTCATGAGAACATTGTCTGCAATTGAATCAGCACTTTCGATAATGGGCATAAAGACAAATGCAGATGCACTTTCTGTTGCAGAAGAAAAACTACAACGGTGATTTTTTTGCTTGCAAAGTTAATATAAGGTCATTCATTAGCGGATTTTATGGCACTCGAAAAGGGATCTCTTGTATTATTGAACTACACTGCGAGAGTGAAGGATACAGATGAGGTTATAGAAACAACTCTTGAAGAAGATGCCAAAAAATTCAATGTTTTCGATCCTACAAGAACTTATGAGCCAAGGTTGGTTTCCGTAGGTGAGGGCTGGGTTCTAAAGGGTCTGGATGAAGCGTTGATGAATGCTACTATCGGGGAGAAAATGGACGTAGAAGTGCTACCTGAAAAAGGATTTGGTGAAAGAGATCCAGATAAGGTCAGAATGATATCATTGAGAAAGCTTGGTGATAAAGCTGACGAAATTAAAGTGGGTGATGCAATTGAAATTGATGATAAGGTTGCTATTGTGCGATTTATAGGTTCTGGAAGGGTGCAGTTGGACTATAACCACAGGTTAGCAGGACGGACTATTGGGTATGTGGTGGAGGTGTTAAAACAGCTGGAGCAAGATGATGAAAAGATCGTGGCTTTGGTAAGACGTAGGCTACCGGTGGACCAGACAAAGCTGAAGATAATGTTAAGTGAAACCATTCTTGATATAGAACTGCCAAACGAGCATTATATGCACGAAGGCTTACAAATAATCAAACGTGCAGTTGCGAATGATATCTTGAAGTATGTTAATACAATCAGGAGAATAAGGTTCATAGAGACTTATGAACCTCAGGCACAAACTTAGTTTTGCACCGAACAGTTAACTGTGCGTCTCGCACACTCCATCTCATACGTCACGCGAGGGATCAGATTACGCCTGTTGTTTTCGCCAATTCGAATGCGTTCTGTTCCTTCATGTTTATTTTGTTAAGTATAGTGTACCTCTCTGGTCTTAAGGTAGAAGCTGTTATCAATGCTTTAACTATAGAATCAGCGTCAATACCTATCTCTTTTGCAGTGGTAGGAGCACCTATTTCATTCAGCGTACTGGCTATCTGCTCCCATTCAATATCATGAAGTTTAGCCATCATTATAGCGCCTATGCCGCACTTCTCTCCATGTAGTCCCTTGTTTGGAGCAATAAAGTCAAGAGCATGACTGAACAAGTGCTCGGCACCAGAGCATGGCCTACTACTACCTGCGATGCAGGAGGCAACGCCCGAACTGATCAGTGCTTCAACTACAGTTCTTACGCTCACACCATTGCCAGTTCCGATTGATTTAGACTCCTCCATCACTATCTTTGCGCTCATGAACGCAAGATTTGATGCATATTTGCCGAAATATTCACCTTTTTCATCCCTACCAAGTTCCCAGTCCTTCACAGCCGTAACCTTTGCCATCAGGTCGCCGCAACCAGCTGCTAACAACCTTCTAGGTGCACCAGTTATTATGCCTGTGTCTGCCAAAACACCTATAGGAGTTTTTGTTTTAATTGAGTAAGGTTTATCGCGGCCCTTGATCGATGAAAATGGACTTGATATACCGTCATGTGAAGCAGATGTGGGTACGCTAACAAATGGCTTGTCCAAATTATACGCAACGGTCTTAGCAACATCTACACTTTTGCCACCACCAAAGCCTATTATCACCTCACTTCCATTCTTCACAATTTCTGTCTGAATCACATCAACAGCCGCTATGTTGGCTGCAGTGGCAAGAAGCCATGTATCTATCAAGTCAGAGCCTACAAGTGATTCATGACACCGGTCACCCGCCCTAGCCTTGACAACCGAACCACTTACTACGGCAACCTTTCTCATGCCAAGATCGGCAATGAAATTTCCGAGAGCCTTTATAACACTGTCCCCGATCAGTATCCTTCTAGGCAACTCCATCAAGTGAGTTGACAAATCATACGATCTATTGTTCGCTCTTATTTAATTCTGACCGTGATCGAAACCTTATTTAAGTGGTAAAATCTAAGCTGTTTTGTTTCTTTGGTGTGATCTTTTGTCAGACTATGCAAACATGAATGCAATACATGGGACTACAACCGTTGGAATAACATCCTCCGATGGCATAGTGCTGGCTACAGATACTAGGGCTACAGCTGGATTTCTTTATATAGCAAACAGGCATGTGAAGAAGATCCAGAAAATAGATAATCATATTGCAATGACTATTGCTGGCAGTGTTGCTGATGCACAAAATGTTGTAGATATACTGCGCTACCATGCAAATATCTACAAACTGGAAAACAGGAATCCAATGCCTTTGAAGTCTTGCGCAAGACTCGCGTCGAATATGTTCTTTTCGCAGCGGTATCCAATGCCATACATCGTTGAAATCTTGGTTGGCGGCCATGACCAGGAAGGTCCTGTGCTGTTCAACGTAGATCTCTTTGGTTCCCTGAACAAAGAGAAATTCGTTTCAACCGGAAGCGGCTCACCAGTAGCATATGGGATTCTTGAAAGTGAATACAAGGTTGGTATGACTCTAGAAGAGGGTGCAAAAGTCGCTGCAAGGGCGATAGCAGCTGCTATTAGAAGAAATGCAGGAACCGGCGATGGGATCGATGTGGCAATAATAGACAAGAACGGATACCGTGAGCTTCCAAGACAAGAGGTACAATCGTTTTCGCTTAGTGGTTCATGATGCAGGAAAAGATGAATGGAAGAGGACAGAATATAATGTCCGTAATACTGCAGAATATTCCTAGCGATGCTGGTGTAACAAAGATAGAGTATGAAGGACCAAGGATCGCACTTTACACCAAAAATCCAAAGTATTTGCTAGAAAATAATCAGATTATTTCAAGCATGGTTAACATGATCAAAAAACGTATAGTTGTAAGAACGGATGAGTCAATACGGAAGAGCGAGGAAGAAGCTAGAAACATCTTGATGCAGTGCGTGCCAAAGGAAGCTGACATAAAGAGCACTTTCTTTGATACCGCATTGGGAGAAATAATTGTAGAGGTCAAGAAACCTTGGATATTGCATACACCGGATATGGCTGCTGATGGCTTCAATATGATAGATCTTATTGACAAAACTGGATGGAAGATGCGTGTTAGGAAAGCATCCCACATTCAATCGGAAATGATGCAGCAAGTAAACTACACATTGAAGATGACTGTTAATGAGAGGAGCAAGTTCTACAAGTATGTGGGTGAGCAGATATTCAGACCAAAATTAGATGAAACTGCAGAAGCAAGTTTGCTCACGCTAGGTGGTTTTGGCGAAGTAGGACGTTCATGTATGTTGTTAAAAACACATGAGAGCAAGATCCTGCTTGATTGTGGAATAAACCCTGGTGCAAAGGACCCGCTAAATGCATTTCCAAGACTTGACTGGGCCAATATCGGCCTTGACGAATTGGATGCGATTGTGATTAGCCATGCCCATTTGGATCATACAGGATTTTTGCCTGTAATATTCAAATATGGTTACAAGGGTCCCATTTACTGCTCAGAACCTACACTCCCATTGATGACCCTCATTCAAAGCGACATGATAAAGGTGGCAATGGTAGAAGGTACAATTCCGCTTTACACTGAACGCGACGTAAAGGAGGTTGTCAAACATACCATAACATTACCATACGGCATGGTCACTGATATTGCTCCAGATGTGAAGCTGGTACTTTCAAATGCTGGCCATATCTTGGGGTCTTCAACAGTGCATCTACACATTGGTAATGGCGATCACAACGTCGTTTACACAGGTGATCTAAAGTATGGAAGAAGCCAAATGTTTGAAAGTGCATCATGGAACTATCCTAGGGTTGAAACACTGATCATAGAAAGTACATATGGTGCGAAAGAAGATATCATGCCCTCAAGGGAAGAAGTGGAAATGAACTTCGTCAACACTATCAACAAGATCCTTTCAGAGGGTGGGAAGGTCCTGATTCCTGTTCCTGCGGTGGGGAGAGCGCAAGAAATACTAATGGTAATTGACTCCTATATGAAAGCAGGCAGGATGATAGAATCACCTGTATTCATTGAAGGCATGATCTCTGAAGCTACTGCGATGCATATAGCCCATCCAGAGTACTTGGCAAGGGATTTGAGACAGCGTATAACGGAATCTGATGATAATCCGTTCATGTCTGAATACTTTACAATAATAGAGCATGCAGACGGGAGAGGAGAAGCTCTTAGAGATGAACCGGCAATTATAATGGCTACTTCCGGCATGCTTGAAGGTGGCCCAGTGATAGAATACTTCAAGGCACTTGCATCAAATCCTAAGAACAAGGTTGTCTTTGTATCGTATCAGGTCAATGGAACACTTGGAAGAAGGGTGCTAGACGGTTCTAGACAGGTTTCCGTTATGGGAAGAGATGGAAAGATTGAAGTGATTACTATCAATTGTGGTGTGGATAAGATCGAAGGGTTCAGCGGACACAGCGATTACAACCAATTAATATCCTACATCGGTAAGCTTAGACCAAAGCTGAGAAGGGTAATAGTAGATCATGGGGAGAGACGTAAAGTGGAGAATGTTGCCAGTGCTGTTGGTAGAATCTTCAGGATTCCTACCATGCATCCAAGTGTACAGGAAGCAATCAGGCTACTTTAAAAGAAGATGAGATAAAGTGGGAAGGATATCCTGCTTTACCTATACTAGCAGTGTCAGTTCTTAGTCTGCGCTGTTGGTGCCTCAGTGCTATACCAAGTGTACTTGTGCTTTATACCATATCTAGCTAGAGCGTTAAGGACTATGTTCTGTACCTCGTCTACCGAAGCGCTGTCAAAGACACTTATGTTTCGTGAGGTGGCCCTCCTATACTTGCCCTTGTCAAGTTCGTGAATTACTATTCTTATTCTCTTCTGGCCATCATCGCTCATACCACCCTATTCTACCTACTGGTATATTGATCTTATGGTTTAGCCAATTTTTGGTTCCAAGATAATTATCTGAGATCTAGTCTAACAAATTTGTTGCTTAGGTAACTTCGATGTTGCTCGTGCATTTTTTTATATGTTATTGAAGTCAATAAGGTGCAAAAAACAGCATCGCTTGAACAGCTAAAAAAGCAAATGTATGCGGGTATGACGTTAGTAACTGAGAAGGATTTTCACCAGTTCATTAAGAAACATAGACAAGTTCTGGTAGGAAATGTCACTATACCTATTGGACGGGCGGTATCAATCAAGACCTTTGCTCCGCCAAGCGATTACAGGTATGAGTCTTTTACTGTTTGGTCGTTCCCAAACAGAGGAGATTGGTCTACACATGATGGAAAGTACAGGGGTAACTGGAGTCCATACATACCTTACAATCTGATATGGAAGTATACTGAAGAGGGAGACACTGTTCTTGATCAGATGATGGGTAGTGGTACCACGCTCGTTGAGTGTAAATTGTTGGCCAGAAATGCAATAGGTATTGATGTAAATTATAATTCAGTCATGGTAACTTTAGATAGGTTGAACTTTGACTATGATAGTAAGGCTTCTATCAAGACATATCTTGGTGATGCCCGTAGTTTGAGCAAGATCGATGATGATAGCGTTGACTTGGTCGCAACACATCCACCATACGCCGGTATAATACCATATTCTAGAGCACAAACAAAGGCTGATCTGTCTGCTCTATCTATCGATAAATATTTGCGAGAAATGCGATCAGTAGCAGATGAATGCTTCAGGGTTGTGAAGCCTAACAAACATTGTGCTATACTCATAGGAGATACTAGAAAGCACAGACACTATGTACCTATCTCTCATAACGTACTGCATATATTTCTTGATGCTGGTTTCATTCTTAAAGAAGACATTATCAAGGTACAGCATAAAACTAAAAGAACAAGAGAAGCATGGAGAGGTTCAAACTATAATTTCTATAAAATAGCGCACGAGCATCTCTACGTATTTAGAAAACCTGCGAAGAATGAAAAGATGGTGCATTACAGACATAGCAAGAATTTATTTTGATCAGATTGTCTGCTAAAACTTATAAAATAAAAAAGGCATCACTTCATATCGAAATCGCCTTTCCATACCCTAACTCCTCGTGGGGTTATCACAATTCTTTCCTCACCAAGCCTTGCAATATCACCCTCAACTGACTGCACAAACTTGTAAAGATCCTCCACAGCTTTTTTCAATTCATCAATATTTTTCTGAGCTAATGGTGTAACTCTGAGAATAACTACATTTTGTTTCTTGACATCATGCTTGACTTCCTCAACGTCAGTTAGATCTCGTAGGGTTATAGACTTTACATACGTTGGTTGTTTTTGGCCCTGCATTAACTAATAGCCACCCTTATGAGCAAATATGCTTGGCTATCAACACTGGTTAACATGAAGCTTAAAGAGACTAAATTCTATATGAATTTAGCTGTTCATCATCGATTGATGAGGCAAAAATCTCGTACTCCCTATCACTTTTCTTGATTGTTACAATGCATCTCATATCTTTAGGCGCATCAGAATATCTATGCACTATGGAAGATGCCCATTGTATTACATTTTCATCATAAGTACCCCTTAGTAGAGCTACTGGTCCCATGTGATCTTTAACCATCATAACAACATCATCTGGTAATGCCAATGAGCTGATAATATCGTTTTCATCCTTGTTTCTTCCGATGATTAATTTTGAACCGTTTGAAATTCTAAAATGTCTTCCAACTTTCAACAACTCGGTATCATTCAACGTTGGTTCGTTATGTTCAAAAAGATCCCTGACTCTCTTTGCAAATTGTGGGTCTGTTAACAAACATCCCCCAGCTGAATTGGGATAATCTGTGATTCCAAAGTTTTTAGCAAGCTCGATTTGAGTTTTTCTTGTTCTTCCCCTTATACTCAACAGATTTTCCCTTTTCACCAAGCCTTCCTTCTCTACTTCAGTTTGTGGTAGGTGTTTAGCTGATAACGGCCTTACCACCTTCCCTCGTAAACCTGACTCTTGCTCAATGATCTTCAATGCCCTTGGATTCTGGCTCATCGGTCTCTGCTCCAACACTTCACCAGTAATGATAAATTTAGCATTAATCTCCTGCATGTATTCTTTGGCAACCTTGTACATCATCTCCCTGCAATCTATGCAAGGATTCATACCAGAGCCGTAACCGTGTTTTGGATTTTTTAACATCTCCAAATATGCGTCACCAAGATAGAATGTTTTCAACTCCACTCCAAGCCTTTCAGCTACTTCTTTAACTCTAAACCCACAACCGTGCCCACAGTCAAAATCACAAAAAGGAGTTTTTATAGCAACTGCTGTTACATCTATACCTTGTTCCTTCATTAATTTAACAGCCAAAGTACTGTCCAAACCCCCTGATAGCAATGCTACAGCTTTTGTTTTCTCCTTATTCTCTTCCATTTGCAAGTAATCCAAATCACCTATATGTAAACTTTAAATGTTCATCTTATGAACCCTATTTTAAAATAATTTAGCCCAATCAATCAAACGTAAGAGATTCCCTAAACATCTCCTGCACCTCCTTCCTTTCTTCTGTGGTTAGTATTTTACCTTTCTTCTTTGCCTTGGGAATTCTCTTGGGGTTAGCTCTTCGTTTTTTCGCCTTCTGCTTCTTCATGCTATGTCATTGGTGAAACTCGTATAAGGACATGATGGATACCCATGCCTGAATAGATTACTTTTTATGCTATCTGCTTCGTAGTCCTCCATGCGCGAACCACCCGCGTATTATGCGAAAAAGATCAAAGATCTGCAAGAAAATCAAAAAAAGATCTATGAGGATTGGTTGAATAGTCAGCATCAAATCTTTGAGCGTTATATGAAGGAGTTTGAGAATATGCTGGCGAGTCTGCAGAAACAGAAATCTCAGCCAAAGAAGAGGGTTAAGCAGAAGAAGAGAAAACAGCCAAAGAGGAGAAAAATACGTCGGCCGAAGGCAAAACGAAGAACTAGATAATAAATCAGTCTTTACCGGCATATTTATAAGATCTAATAAAAATTTAGATAAGAAAAGGGTTTGGTTAAACTTGCTGCAACTTGATTTCAGACAAGAATTGCTGATGGTTAATTTTAGTATCGATTCTTTCTCTTAATTCGGATCT
>JBHICO010000007.1:0-35415 GCA_046759645.1 Nitrososphaerales archaeon | reverse complement strand
ATCCTTAGTTATGAAACTTCTTCTTATTCTTCGTTGGACAATGTATATTCACACACATATTCCATAGATATCTTTTCTTTAACTTGACCAATGCGATGGGCCACTTGCACTCATGACAAGTTTTCTTTGTGGTTCTGATAATTCCGGTCTGTGGTAAAGGCATTGATGCCTTACATCCTTTTTCATAATTTGAACAACCAATGAATCTCTTCCCACTTTGCCGTGATCTTATTACTCGTAACACGCCATCATTGCATAACGGACACGGACCAACTTGTCTCTGTGCAAAAACTGCAGTTGCTATTACATCATTCATTTCCTTGCCTACTTCACTTTCTTTAGATCTAAACTTGCGTAACGATTCAGTTAGCACTTTAATCGCGTGGCTGATGACTTTCTTATCCTCGAGTTTATCCTGCTCAACATCTTCGAGCTGTTTCTCCATTGCTCGAGTTAGTTCGGTTGCCACTATATTGGGAATATACCTTTGCATCATTTCTACTACTGCAAAACCCAGATCTGTAGCCTCTATCGTCTCTCCAGTAATGTAGCCTCTATCAATTAGAGTACGTACTATTTCAGCCCTCGTTCCCTTGGTTCCTATTCCCTCTCTCTCCATCTTCTCAACTAGGCTTGCTTGGTTGAATCGTGCAGGTGGCTTTGTATATTTTTCCAAATTCCTTATTCCCAAATTTCTAACAGTATCATTAACCTGCATAAGCGGCAATTCGATATCTGCGAGGTCAGCATATGGCTTGTAGTACACCGTCCAACCCAGATCTTTTGTTGTTCTACCTTTTGCAATGAAATTGTAACCATCCACATCTATCTTTACAGAAATATTCTCCCTTACTGCTGGGTCGCCAAACGTTGCAAAGAATCTTTTCACTATCAGATCGTATACTCTCCATTGTGCTCTCTCCAACTTCCGTTTGGGAACTTCTCCAGTTGGGTATATTGCAGGATGAGCTGGATCTTCCTTGCTACCTTCATGAGGAATTAACTTTCCCTTCAAGAGAGTGCTAGACAAACTTGCATACACACCTATCCTACCCAAATTCCTGATTATCCTTCTGTAATCGATCGCTCTGGGAAGTTTCTGGCTCGATGTTCTGGGGTAAGAAATCAAAGCATCCAAATACAATCGTTCTGCAACTGATAGCGTAAAACTCGGATTAAATCTACACAGTCTATACGCTTCTTTCTGTAGATCGCTAAGGTTGAAAGGTACAGGAGCCCTCTGCACTGTTTTTTCATGTTTTATATTCGTAACTTTGCCATCTTTCCCCTTGCATTCTGATACGATCTCTTTGGCTTCCATCACTTTCATAATCAACTCCTTTTCATAACGTGCATTGAATGCTTGATCATCTTTCTCGAACTTCACATTTACTTGCCAGTATGGTATGGGAATATACGTCCTAATCTCCATCTCCCTTTCGACAACAAATGAGAGTGTTGGTCCCTGCACTCTTCCAATGGTTAAATTTCTAAACATCTTCCTGTGCTTATACACAGACTCTGAAAGTGCTCTTGAAAGGTTAACGCCGTAAATAAAATCAAGCATATGTCTTGCCCTACCAGCATTGGCTAATCCAATTCCGGTTCCTTTCTTCATTGATTCAAAAGCACTTTGTAGCTCCTCTTTTGTAAGCGTAGAAAACTTTGCCCTGTATGCTTTTTCATGTTTGTTTCCACACGCGTACTTTAGAATATTGTAACCAATTACCTCACCTTCCTGATCAAAATCACATGCATTGACAAAGTCCGAAGCATCCTTGGCAAGTTTTCCTATCACTTCAATTATCCTTTTGACCTTGAATCTTTTTTCTATTGGGGCCCAACCTACTTCAAAGACTGGATAAACATGTCTGTTCCCAACAGGATCCTTCAATGTGTAAAGATGCCCAAGAGCATAGCACACAACAAAATGTTTTCCATTCATCTTTGCAAGGTAAACTCGAATACCATCGATCCAGACTTCCCTAAAATCTTCCCGACCAATTGCATTTGCTATCTTTCTCGCGGCATCGGGCTTCTCGCATATGGTCAGGGTATAATCCTTTAGTCCTAACACATTAATTTTTTAGCGACTAAACTTAAAAGAGTTTTAGAGAATAGAATAATTTGCTCTCTACATTTTTATATGGCGGAACAGATCGCACCGCCATGAACAAAGTTTGTGTTATGGGTGCAGGCAGCACGAAGTATGGCAAGTTAAAAGAAAGCATTGTTGAACTTGCTGTCAGTGCTGCTACCGACGCTATCAAGAGCTCCAAGATCGAGCCAAAGGATCTTCAGTACGGTTTTATCTCAAATGTTTTCGGTGTAGCAGACAATCAGGTACACCTGGCTCCCGTGATAATGAGTAATTTGGGTATATCCCATGTTCCTGGCTTAACAATAGAGTCAGCATGTGGTAGCGGCTCGATTGCCTTTAGAGAAGCATATGCTAATGTTGCAGCTGGATTTTACGATGCAGTTTTAGCTGTGGGCGTTGAAAAGGTAACGCATACAGGAACGGGAAGATCGACAACACTGTTCTCGTATTGCTCTGACTTTTTGTACGAAGGAGGAACCGGGGCTTCATTCCCAGGCTTGTTTGCTTCGATTGCAAGAGCCTATTTGACAAGGTTCAAGGCAACTGAAGAAGATTTGGCAATGGTTGCGGTAAAGAATCATGAGCACGGAATTCTGAATCCTAAAGCTCACGTACAGAAAAAGATCACAGTTGAAGATGTAATGAAATCTCCTGTAGTTGCAAGCCCATTAAAATTCTTGGACTGCTGTCCCTTTTCCGATGGTGCCAGCGCTGTTATACTTTGCACGGAAGATTTTGCCAAGAAGAAAGGGGCGGATTTCATAGAAGTGATAGGGTCTGGAAGAGGGGCTTCACCTGCTGCTGTACAAGGAAGAGAGGATCCTACAACAATTCCTAGCACAAGAGCTGCTGCTCAACAGGCATACAAACAGGCAAACCTCACTCCAAAAGACATTGACTTTGCAGAAGTGCATGATTGTTTTACGATCGCAGAGATGATTGATATAGAAGATTTAGGATTCTTCGAAAAGGGATCTGCTGCGATGGCTGTTAGAGAAGGTCTGACGAAATTAAACAAAGGCGCTGTTACAATAAACCCATCTGGTGGCTTGAAATCAAAGGGACATCCCATAGGTGCAACTGGCATTGGGCAGGTAGTTGAAGTGTACGAACAATTGCTTGGAAGAGCAGGCCAGAGACAGGTTAAAAATGCTGAGATTGGCTTGACTCACAACTTTGGTGCAACCGGTGCAAGCTGCGCAGTGCACGTTTTCAAAAGGGTTTAGGAATTGATAAGCAGAGAACAGTTTGTCACGGTATTAAAGAACGGAAAGGTTCTAGCTAATAAATGCAAAAAATGTGGTAACTTGCAGTTGGCAACAACGATCTTCTGTAATAAATGCAGCTCACAAGATCTGGAAACTGCAGAAGTGGAAGGCAAGGGCAAGGTCCTCACATATACAATACAGAATGTTGCCCCAGAAGAATACGAAAAGTACAAACCATATGCTTGGGCAGTAGTGAAATTGGACGCCGGTTTCAACATCTCTGGGTTCTTGCCTGGAATAGATTCTCCAAAGAGTTTGCCAATAAACGCGAGAGTGAAGATAGTGGGCTACGATGAAAGAGGAATCATACTTTCCCTAGATCAGTAAATCAAAATTACCAGTTTAATTAAAATTAATTCAAATCTAACCTTTTATAACTTCTAAATGTAGGGAGGTTGTGTCATTAGAAGTAACATGCGGCAAGTGTGGTGCTATCATATATACAATGCGTATCCTGAAGCCAATAAAGGATGTGCTGAGAGCTAGCAATAACAAATGCCCCTCTTGCGGTAATACCTTATCTGCTACAGACTTTACCGTCTCGGTTAACAGGATCTAATTAACGGTTTTCATATGGATAAATAGGGTGCAGTTACGGGTGTATCAAAGTAAGCTATCGCCTTTACCTTTTCCCCCGATCCATCTTCATGCGATGCAGAGGCAAGACCAGCAGTTCAGGCATGAGTTGAAGGGTGCAGGTTATGCCCTACGCAGAGAGGTTCTGAAACTAATACCCATTGAATCACGGCTGAACACAGTTGAGAAGCAGCTACAAGAACAGACAGTAGTGGATGTTTTCAGGGGCGACAAGATGCATGCGAATATGCTCTCTAATGAGTTGGCCGTGATTAGAAAAGTCTGTAAACTGGTTGCAGATCTAAAGATGATCTTTGAAACTCTTATCTTAAGAATTGATACCCTAACGGATTATAACGAATTTTATAATGCCATCAATTTGACAGTCAAGGGTTTAAAGGAAGTGAAGAATGATCTTACACAAATTACCCCTACTGCTAAAGCAGTATTTGCTGATATGTCTGATACGCTCGCCGATACAATGTTAGGACTCAATATTAAAGGTCAACCCGATGTTGCAGTTGTTACGGATGATGCTTTAGAAATATTAGAAGAGGCAAGCAGCGTTGTTGAAGAGCGTCTGAAACGCAAGTTCCCGACGCTACCAGAAATTGAGCCAGAAAAAAGGGCACCTGTAAACGTATAGTTAAAGGCTGTAGCATAGGAAGGCTCTTCGCCAGTTGTCTAGTGTAAACATGGAAAAGGGCGAAACTAATTATCTTAAATAGACAAAGACTTTTTACACAGTTACTTTAATCAAACAAAATTAGTAGAGGGGTTAAATGGAGTTGAGTAGTGACTACGTTGAGCCTAAAAAAGGCGATGTTCTTCATTCAGCTTCCAGACGTGTTCGAATGATATTCTCCGTGATGGCAAGTCCTAACAGGATCGACATTTTACGTATATTGAATTCCAAGGGCCCTTTGACCTATTCAGAATTAAAAGCCCTGGCAGGATTCAAATCAAAGAAGGAGAGCGGCAAATTTGCTTACCATTTGCGCAAGTTACTGCGCCAGTCACTAGTTGCTCTGAACAAGGCAGAGAGGCGTTACACGATCACCAATTTAGGAAAGTTGGTTCTAAGCCTTGCTAGACAAATCGAGGAACGTTCTATAATTGAGAGCGGTAAGATGTATGTTAGAACCACGAATCAGTCGGTTGAAGAATTCAACTCGCATAAGGTAATTCAGTCATTGGTACGAGAAGCAAACGTTCCATTGGAACTTGCACAGAAGATAACGGAAGAAGTTGAAAACAAGATCTACAAGTTCCAGACTGCTTATTTGACTGCACCCCTGATAAGGGAGATGGTTAATTCTGTTCTAATTGAACATGGACATGAAGAGTACAGAAATAAACTTGCGCGTGTGGGCATGCCCGTATTTGATGTAACGCAGATGATGAGTAATGTGGAGGAGGTCAGGAACGGAATTGAAAGTCTAATTGTGAAGACAGCACAGAATTTGCTATCAGAATACCTTGTTTTCAACATACTTCCAAAAGATATTGCGGACCAGCACTTGGGTGGTGATATACATATCTCCAATCCTGGCATGTGGGGGCTAATCCCAGATTCTATATTTATCGATATGAACGAACTTGCAGAAGAGGGAATAAACCTGAAGGGCAAGTTTCTGGGCGTATCAAGGATAGGTTCTATTAAGAGCATAGATGACCTTTGCACTTCGTTTGCATTACTGAACCAGATGCTAAGCAGGGAGGCTTCTTCTGAAATACTCCTCGATGGAATTATACCAGTCCTTGGCAGGTGCAGTACCGATGCGTCGCTGCCAGGCAAGTTCGCAAAGGCATTGATAGTAGGCTCTGGCGCCCTTTCCTATCAACAAGCCCGCCCAACCACCTCCTTGAATATCGCTATTGATGAGGGGGATAAGAAGCAGATAGATGCTTTGCTGAAGGGATATGAAACGTATGTGCATGCCACTCCAATGCCAAGAATCGGACTCGGTTTATCATACAGCAACGATGCTGTAAACGACTATGCGGATAGGGTCGTTTCCATCGTACGAGCAGGCGGCTTGATAACACTGTTAGGTGATCCCAAGCGTGTTAGGAGCTTTGCAGGCATCTCGAAGAACCTTAATGGACAGGCGCCAAGCACAGTAATGTCCTTACAATCGTTAGCGATTAACCTGCCCAGGTTAGCGTACGAGTCAAACAAAGACGAAACTTACTTCAGGGCAAGGCTTGCCCTCCTAATAAAGCCCGCAGTAGCCGCACTTTCTATGCGCAAAAGGACACTGACAGATCTTACCAGGAAAGGATTGATACCAGCACTTGCAAACAGCACCCAGTTCATGCAGAGAGGAAGTGCAAACCTTGTTGTAAACTTGATAGGTTTACGGGAATCTGTTGCAAACATTCTTGGTTACGAAGATGCCAATAGTTGTATGGAAGTGGTGCAGAAGGTCATCAAAACGTCAGTAGATGTTGCAGCCGAAAAGGCCAAGCAGAGTGGAGATGAAGCAGGGATATCTATGATTACAGACGACAGCGCTTCAAGGTTTTTGACGTTGGATACAGAAAAGTATGGAAAGACAATGCAGACCAACATCGAAAGCCTGTATTCGCAGGGAGTGGTTATACCTGGTACTGATATGCTCAACATGAAGAAGGAATCAGGAGTAATAAAAGAGTGCAATGCCATGGAAAGATTGCTTAACGGCGGGCTTTCTGTAACTATGGAAGTAAACGGATCAATGGACAATGTAGACATAAAGGCTGCTATTGAAAGTGCAGCAGATATGCTAACATTCTTCAGACCAAGAATGAATATATATGTTTGTGGCAATTGTGGGCAAAAAAGCATCGATGCGATTGACAAATGTAGTGCATGCAAATCACCGCATATCTTGCAAACGCATTAAATTTTGTTTATTAAAAGACAATAAACTTTTTTGACCATTGAGAGCCCATGAGATCTCAGTAAGGCTTAACTATAGCATCCTCACTATGTATGAGGGGATGGCGGGAAGTTCTGATATTTCGAATCCAGATATATCTACCTTAATTAGTAAAATTAGGAAACGAGACGGCAGGATCGTAGAATTTCAAAGTTCTAAGATTTCAAACGCAGTTTACAAAGCACTGGTAGCTACCAAAAGAGCTGACTATCCATTGGCCGATAGATTAGCTGTTAAGGTATTGCAGAGGCTAGTAAAGCAGGGATTTGATAAAAGCAATTCACCTAGTGTAGAAGACGTTCAGGATATTGTAGAATCTGTGCTTATAGAGGAAGGCCTCTCTGAAACAGCCAAGGCCTATATTCTCTATAGGCATGAGAGGCGCAAGATAAGGGAGGAGAAGATGAAGGTTCTTGAACGGACCTCCCTGGACGAAGTGGATAAGGCTTTCGATGTAAACTCCTCACGTGTACTTGCATCAAGATACCTGTTAAGGGATGAAAACGGAAAGATAGTAGAAACTCCTAAACAGCTCTTTGAGCGTGTTGCTATTACTGTTGCACTACCAGACTTGATGCGGGATCAAAGAATATTCGGTCTTAGGGCTGGTGTAAAGCAGAGCATCGAGGAGATCAGCGAATACCTGCAGCGTATAGACGAATTGGACAAAAAGTACAAGATCGGCCCATACATTTTGAACAAATGGCATATGGAATCCCTGATAATGATCTACAAGGATCTATCAGGTCAAGGTCAGATGAAGGTAACTATCCCTGAGCTGCTGCAGATGTTCGAGGAGGATAAATTCAATGAATATGCACAACGCATAGACGAATACAATAAGTTGATGGTAGAAAGGAACTTTCTACCAAACTCTCCAACACTTATGAATGCAGGTGCAAGGCTGGGACAGCTCTCTGCGTGCTTTGTACTAGATATGAAGGACGATATGTATCATATAATGAAATCATCTACAGATGCTGCATTGATCTTCAAGTCTGGCGGAGGGGTTGGTATCAATTACTCAGATCTAAGACCGGAAGGTGATATCGTTGCATCAACATCAGGTGTTGCATCCGGACCAACATCGTTTATGCGTATCATCGATACAGTAACAGAGGTTGTAAAGCAAGGAGGCAAGAGGAGAGGTGCCAACATGGGCATACTAGAAGCTTGGCATCCGGATATAGAAAAGTTTGTCACCGCCAAGACAACACCTGGTGTCTTTGAAAACTTCAATGTCAGTGTCGGAATGTGGGAAGATTTCTGGGACGCTATTAAGAACAAAACAAAGTATCCGTTAAGAAATCCAAGAACTGGTACCATTGTAAATCATATCGATGCTAACAACTTGGTTGATCTTATTGCGTTAAGTGCATGGAAGAGTGCAGAACCAGGCGTTCTTTTCTTTGATAACATGAACAAGTACAATGTGATGAAGAGAGCGCAAGGATTCATCAGAGCTACTAATCCCTGTGGTGAACAAAGTTTGTATCCATATGAATCCTGCAACCTCGGTTCGATCAATTTAGCAAATCTTGTAAAACGTCGAGCTGATGGAGACTTTGAATTTGACTGGCAGCAATACGAGCAAATCATCAGATTGACCACAAGATTCCTTGACAATATCATTGATGCAAACAAGTACCCAGTGGCAGAGATCAATATTGCTTCAAAACTTTCTCGAAGGATTGGTTTGGGTATTATGGGACTTGCAGATCTTCTCTTCAAACTTAGGATCCCATACAATTCAAAAGAGGGATACGAATTTTCCTCGAAACTTGCGGAGGCACTCTCATACTACAGCATGGAGGAAAGTATCGAGCTAGCAAGGAATCGTGGGGCATTTCCAATGTTCAACGACTCGGAATATGTATATGGCAAGCTACCTGTAGCAGGTTACTACGACGTGCCTAAAAGCCAACATTCGTACGACTGGGATTCACTTATTGATAAGATAATGCGCTTCGGCACTAGGAACTCACAGACAACTACAGTCGCTCCAACGGGAACACTCTCAATGATCGCAGATTGCTCTAACGGCGTGGAGCCAATGTTCGCACTGGTCTTCGAGAAGAGGGTTACTGTTGGAAGGTTCTTCTACACGAACAAGATATTTGAAGAGGTGCTGAAAGAGAATGGACTGTATAGTGATGAACTATTAGAGAAGATATCTACTAACTATGGATCTATACGCGGGCTTGATGAATTGCCTAAATGGATGCAGACGGTTTTCGTTACTGCAATGGATGTACACTGGGCTGATCATTTGATGGCACAAGGGTTATGGCAGAGATGGGTAAGCAACGCAATTGCAAAGACGATTAACATGCCAAACGATGTGACTGCAGAGGACGTAAAATGCGCATATCTGCTATCACACGAACTAGGCCTTAAGGGTGTAACCGTTTACAGAGATGGTTCCAGACATCAGCAGGTGTTGCACATAACAAGTGACTCTAAGGAGAAGAATTTCAGCGTGCTTCCAAGCGATTACGTCGTTGAGTACATAAGGAATGAAATCAAGGACGAGTTTGTGTACGGTGAAGTCAGCAAAGTGATCACACCAAAAACCGAGCGTGAACATGTGCCCAAACCAACGATTCCTCACAAGGAAGGTGAAGAGGAACCATGTCCCGTATGTAGCGGAAGAATTGTGTATCTTGAAGGATGTAACTCATGTGTAGAATGTGGCTGGAGCAGCTGTGTAGCTGGTTGATACGTGAATAACTCGCTTTCATTCTTCGTATTTTAAAATTCTTCGTTTAGAACCAGTGCAAGTAACGTTGCCCTTACGTCCTTTCCATACGCTACCTGCTTAAAATATTTGGCTTTTGAAGTATCATCAACGTCATGGCTTACTTCGTCCAGCCGAGGCAAAGGATGCATCACGATAACATTGCTCTTCGCACTTTCCAGTATTTTTGAATCTATAATGTAACTTCCCTTGACTTTTTCATACTCCTGAGTATCTGGAAACCGCTCCCTCTGTATCCTCGTGACATAAACAACATCCAGCTCCTTCAAAACATCATTCAACACTTCATGCTCGTGTATTCTCTTCTTATTTTCTATTTCAAAGATCGATTCCTTTCTTATCTTCAGCAACGGAGGTGCAATTAGATGTATTTCAACGCTATAAGACGTTAAACCATAAAGGAGGGAGTACACAGTTCTACCATATTTCAGATCGCCAACAATTCCTATCTTCAAACCATCTATTCTACCTTTTTCCTTCCAGATTGTATAGAGATCCAGCATAGCTTGTGTTGGATGCTCTTCTGTTCCACTTCCAGCATTTATGATAGGATTCTCCGCCACCTCTGCAGCAAATCTGCTTGATCCATCCAATGGATTTCTTAGAACTATGACATCAGAATACTGATCAATAACTCTAACAGTATCAGCCAAACTTTCTCCCTTTTCTAGGGATGATGATTTTGCATCTGCAATTCCCATAGAGCTGCCACCTATTGATGCCATAGCGGCTTCAAAACTCAACCTCGTCCTTGTACTTGGCTCGAAGAAAAGATAGCCTAGTATTCTCCCTCTGGCAAGTTCTCTTTTTTCATTTTGAGGCAAGTTCTGAAATTTCTCTGTTGATGCGAACATGAAGTCCATATCTTCTCGGGTGAACTCTTTGATCGAAACTATATCCCTACCATAGAAGTGATTCTTCATCGCTCTACCTGCAATATGATTATAAACAGACATATACAAAGTATTGTTATGTCAGAAGCTCAGCTTCTCGTGAGGAGAATCAAAGATGGCACTGTGATAGACCATGTTGATCCTGGCATGGCTCTCGTCGTCCTTAAGGCGCTCAATATCACTGGCAGAGAAGGCAATGTTATTACAGTAGCCTTGAATGTGCCAAGTAGCAAGCTGGAGACAAAGGACATAATCAAGGTGGAGAACAAGTTCCTTGAATCTGGGGAGACCAATAAGCTAGCATTGCTGGCACGAAAGGCTACCATCAACATAATACGTGATTACAAGGTAATAGAAAAGAGAAAGGTAGAGCTTCCCATAGCATTCATTGGCATATTCAAGTGCTCAAACCCAAGATGTGTTACTAACAGCAAGGAAGATGTGAAAACCATAATAGATGTCATAGATAAATCAATACCAACGTTGAAGTGCAGGTATTGTGCAAGAATCTTAAAAGTTGATGAATTGATCTACTAGTAAAATTCAATCTATGTTTAGGTGCTGCTTATAGTAATTTATCAGACGCATATGCCTGATCCGCTCTCCTTCATGATTTGCCTTTTCGAGCCTCCGCATATAGTATCTTAACTGGCTGTAATCTTTACAAAGATTAAAATCCCTTCGACTTGATATCCGTTTGGTAAGTAACATTGACACGAATTAGCATGCCACATAGAATTTTTGGTTCAGTCAAGTCCTTTACTGCAAAAGGCAGGATGCTCTCTAAAGATAGTATTCAAACACTGGTAGAATCTAGAGACATGGACGAACTTGTTACACGAATAAAAAATACCATCTACCTTGACGCTGTCTCTAAATTGCAGAAACCTTACACTGCAGAACGTGTGGAAAACGCCTTGAAGGAAGACCTTGTGAACTTCCACGATAGTATGGCTAGTATAACTGGTGGATCAGATGTGCTAAACGCTTACTTTGTACGCTACATCACATGGAACCTGAAAGTAATTCTAAAGGGTAAAGCATCTGGCAGGCTTTATGAAGAGATCTTACCACATGTTAACTTGCGTGCGGAAGAACTTGTAGGTAGGCGTGATATAGTTGTTAAAGCATTGGTCGCACGGGATCTCGAAGAAGCTGTCACCAGTCTAGCTGGAAGTGAATTTGGAGACGATGCACAGAAGGCTGCAAACGTATACAGAGAAAAGGGAGATTTACAGATATTTGATACATTTCTGGATCATGTGTTTTACAGGACACTTGCGAAAGGACTTGCTACAGCGGGTAAGGAACCAGATGTGAAGGCAGTTGTTGTACCTGAAATAGATGCTTATAATGTCTTGAGCGTTTTGCGGGCCAAGTTCTGGGAACTTAATGAGCAACACACAAGGGAAATTGTAGTTGGCGCCACCTCCACAGTTACAGATGATGTAATTCAGAAAATGATAAATGCTGAAAGGGTTACTGACGCTATAGCGGAGCTTGGAAATACTGTCTATAAGGACATAATTCCCCAGCCTAGCAATGATATTGAAGCGATAGCACACCTAGAAGGATCCTTTGAAAGGATATTGTTCAAAAAATACTTGGGAGCCTTCAGAACGATGTTCAGCTATGGCACGATGATCTCTGCCATAAAGTTAAAAATGATAGAGGTAAGAAATCTCGCAGCAATTGCATCTGGGGTTGAGCAGAAAGTTGCTCCAGATGTTGTAATGTCAAAACTTTTACTTGTAGAATGATCATTCTATTTCTTCTTCTTTTCCCAGAGCAAACTCGTGTATAACATCTGTGGTACTATCTTCTTAAATTCTGTCCCTTCCCCTTCATACCACTTGGGGAACCATTCATAAAGGTGCAATCTTATTGCCTGTATGTATACTATTAGACCTTCGATCATTATAATTCCAATATTGCCTCCAACAAGGAGTGCAATTGCCATGCCAATATCACCCTGAATAATATTGTATTTGTATGCCTCATTGACAGTAACCAACAGTGCTACGTGTACAAGCAGCATTATACCCAACCTGCTATAGCTTATTGTATGTGAAAGCAATTCCATAGTTCGCACCATTACTATTTCAATTACCGCACCCATGATGCCAGCACCCTCATCTGCCAACCCACGTGCCTTCCTGTGCCTTTCCTCCATGATATGTCCCAACATCATAATAGCTATCATAGCGAACAAGATAGGTACGGCGATCTTTGCAACAACGTCTACTGTTGCCCATGAACCAACTATGATCGTTATCCATGGCACTGGTTCATTATGAACACGTTCTGTCACACCAAACATCCCGATTATATCATACCCTGAACCTATCGCTGCTAGTATCAGTGCAACAACTGCGCCGTACATAACCAGTATTGGTATGCTATGCGTGTAAACTTCAAGTTTCTTGCCTTCTCGCAGGTTCCGTCTAATGTTCAATACAAACGCACTCACAAGGTGAATTATCCCTATGGCAATAGAGATTTTAAGTACCATTATCACCTGATCGAACGAAAGCTCTGATACTTGCAGGATGCCAATGAAAGGAATGAAATGCAGTATATCACTTAGTACTGCAATTTCATGCATATGCCATCCAAAGAATTCTCCTGTTATCAAACCAGCAATACTGGCAGCTGCACCACTTGCTGCAAGTAAGGTGCCCCATGTTCTAATGCCTCCCAGTCCCCTTGTTCTAAGCAACATACCTAAACCGAAAAGCAGTAAGCCGTGACCAAGATCGCCAAACATGAGACCATAGAATAGAGGCCAAACAAATGCAATCATTGGTGTAGGATCTGTCTCTCCGTATCTAGGTATACCCTGTGTTGCTGTTATAACTTCGAAAGTTTTTAGATATTTCCTATTTGAGAGTAGACAAGGTAGACCCTCCTTACCTTGTTCTTCAATACCCTGCTTCACTTCGTCTATTAAGCAGACCCAGTCCTTCGATAGTTTCAACATCTTCTTCTCCATTGTACTTGGTATATACCCCTGAATGACCGCAAAGTTTTTTGTGCCACCAGGTTTTCTCATCGTCTCTAAAACATCCTTTGCGACTCTCGCACCTTCATGAAACGATAAAATCTTTGTCGATATGTTAACTCTGATCCGCTGTATACTCTTTTCCAATTCTCCCCGACTCTTTTCAAGTTCCTTGACCTCCTGCTCCACACGTTTATACGCCTCACTGGGGTTCTGCGGTAGTTGGGGGGGTATGGCGAATGGATGTGCATCGAAACTCCTTAGCACCTTTCCGATCCTTTCAGAGTCTTCTCTAGTTCCGAATATAGCTAATGCAATCTGCATTTCATTCAACTGCATTTTTATGATTGGTATATCGTCAAGCGTTCTTTCTATTTCTAGCACCTCTTTAGCGTTCACTATAAACAAGTTAGCATGGAACCTCTTCAAATGACTGATCTGTGTAATATCAAGGTTGATGCTTGAAGCAACTTTGAGCGCATCTAATAGGGTTTGGCGTTCCTCAAGCGACCTTTTTACCGAACCATGTTCAGTAAGAAGTGATCTGGCCTCCTCAATTATCGTTTTAGACCTGGATTCTAGATCATAAAGAAGTTGTTGCAAATCTTCTACAACGAATTGCATCTTTCCCTTTGGTGCTCCATGAAACATGGTAGCCATAACGCCAGTTTCCAAAGGAATACCCAGCGCTCTCACAACTTCATCGATTGATTGGAATAACTTCTGGGCTCTTAACAACAAATTGTCAAGTTCTACGTTCATGTATTCTGAACCTCTTGGCAAAGGATGGAACCATTCTAGTTCTGCTAGGCTACTTACCGCTTGGGGAGCGTCGTTTCTGGGAAGAATCAAGGTCGCCTTCATTAATTTAGCAATTGGCACTTGCTGAATGCATTTATAGCATCTTTAAAATCTTTCTTTATCGCAGATATTTTCTTGATTCAGTAGCATATCGAAGGAGAAAGTACAACGAACTATTTCCGGAGTTTACTGTCACTGCCCAAGTATGATGAACATCATGACTATACCATAGATGGCTATAGATTCTACCATTCCGATGAATATGAAGACTTTTGACTGCATCTTCGGGTTATCGCTTATAGCTGCCAACCCTGCAGCGCCAACATATCCCAGACCTACACCGGCACCAAGTGCAGCCAAACCAAATGCAAGTCCTGCACCTATCAACTGCTCTCCAGGAATACCACCTTCAATCTCTTGTGCAAATGCGGGGGCAATTATCATGCTAGAAATCGATATCATTAGTATGGCCAGCAAAAAGCCACTTCTCTTATAATTCATCCGCATAAAACACCATGCATGAAAAGCTATATTTAACTATATCCGCTTATGATTTGCAGATTCTTCTTCGACAATCTAATTTTTTATTTTCTTATTATTTTGAAAGTGCCTTTCGCTCGGCTCCCTTCAATTCTTCCTTGATCTTTTCAACTGCCTTGTCATGCTCCTGCTTTAACCTCTTTTCAGCTTCACTGTAAAGCCTCTCTGTCTCTTCACTCATTGGCCAGTCGCCTTTTTCTTTTCTAGCACAACCTTGACCTTCTTTAACCTTACAAATTCTTCCCTTTCCCTCTCTTCCAAAGTAGCAGTGATGAATCTTATGGAATTTTCGTAATGTGGCATTATAATATATTCCAAAGCGTTGATCAACCTTTGCGTTCTCTCCAGCTCTTTGGCCAAACTGAATATTGCATTTTCAAATTCGGCTGCCTTGCATATTCCTGGTAGAACATTTTTTATTAGTTTGGCAGCCTTATCTACAGCAGCGTTAGTATCGGCAAAACCATAGGAGAGAGATTCCAGGTTCTTTGTTGATACTTGCAGTGTAGGAACCTTAACATCAACTATTCTTCTGACGTTAACATCAACTTCCATTGCAGAGGGAGTAAGCATTGCAATGGATTCCAAAGTTCCAGTTCCAAGAGACAGATATGCATCGAACACAGCAGAGTAGATAGTTTCCAGAGGAGCCCATATGTCTTCTCTCGCCTTGTTCGCTTCCTCGATCATTTCATCTATTCTTTTCAGTAAAACCTCTCTTTTATCATCCAGTATTTTGTGAACCATCTTCGCTACTTTGAGAGAACGTTTGATCCTGATGAGCTCGATCTTTGTTGGTAAGACACCCTTCCCAAAAGATGCTGACATTTATTTCACCTTGTAGTACTTTTTTACGTAATTCTCTTTAATCTTTGTAAGCTCACCCTCCGGCAACGAAGATAGCACCTCCCATGCTCTGCCAAGTGTTTCTTCTAACGTTCTATTTTCATCTTGATTCTGTTTCAAAAAGTGGTCTTCAAAATAATCTCCAAACTCCAGATATTTCAGATCAACACCAGTGAGACCTGCTTTTCCTACTATTTCAGATAGAGCTCTTACCTCCTGAGCTCTTGAGTAACCATCGTACAATTGATTGCTATCTTCCATATGATCAGCTCTAGTCTTACCCTCTCCTACACCATCCTTCATCAGCCTACTCAGGCTCATGAGTACACCAGCTGGAGGATACAATCCCTTTCTGAACAACTCTCTGCTTAGGACGATCTGACCTTCAGTTATGTACCCAGTTAGATCTGGTATTGGGTGCGTGATATCATCTGCTGGCATAGATAAGATAGGCATCTGCGTTATGCTGCCCTTCAATCCCTTCACCCTGCCAGCACGTTCATAGATGGTTGCAAGGTCTGTATACAGATAACCCGGGTAGCCCTTTCTGCCAGGGACCTCTTCCCTAGCAGCGCTGATCTCCCTAAGTGCTTCAGCATAGTTTGTCATGTCTGTTATTATAACTAGAACATGCATACCAAGATCGAATGCAAGGTATTCTGCAACTGTTAATGCAACCCTAGGGGTTATGATCCTTTCAATTGCAGGATCGTCCGCAAGGTTCAGGAAGAGCGCACTTCGCCTCAATGCTCCACTTTCTTCAAGGCTTCGTTTGAAGTACTGTGATTCGCTATGTTGCACTCCGATAGCAGCAAAGACGACCGCGAACTCTTCACCGCTTCCCAATACAGTCGCCTGTCTTGCCACCTGAGCTGCGAGTACGTTGTGAGGCATGCCAGAACCCGAAAATATGGGAAGTTTCTGCCCCCTTACAAGTGTGAGCATACCATCAATAACAGAAACGCCGGTCTGGATAAAGTCCTCTGGGTAGTCACGCTTTTCAGGATTGATGGGAGCACCATTTACATCGCGAAAATCTTCAGCTATAGGTTCTGGCAAACCATCAATGGGTCTGCCTAAACCATCAAATATTCTGCCCAAAAGTTCCTGAGAGGCAGGCATTTCCATCGTCTTGCCCAAAAATCTTGCCTTTGTACCTGTTATGCTAAGACCCGTAGTACCTTCAAAGACCTGAACCACAGCCTTGCCGAATCCAACCTCTAACACTTTCCCCAGTCTTGTTTCCCCGTCAAAAGTTTCTATTTCAACAAGCTCATCGAATGATGCCCGAGTTACACCATCTATTACAACTAATGGACCTTTGATTTCCTGAACCTTTGTGTATTCTACACCTGCTTCAGCCAACTACCTGCTCAACCTCTTGCTTTCCTTCCAGCTGTTTGAACTGAGCAAACATATCACTTCCAAGTTCGTCTAGGTTTTGAAGTTGATCGTCTGGAACTTCGAATTTTGCCTTTAGCATCCTAGTAATTATAGGCATTGCTCTGATATCTGCAAGTGAAACACCTTCCTTAAGTGCTTTATTGGCTCCCTTATGGAAGTCAACCATCAATTTTAATAATTTCAACTGCTTCTTCGGACCACAAAAAGTATCAATCTTGTCGTAAGCACTCTGCTGCAGGATACCGATCTTAATCATCCTAGCTACTTCAAGCACAAGTTTCTCTTCTTCAGGTAACGCTTCCGGACCGAGCAAGCGAACTATTTCCTTCAATGTATCCTCCCTCTGGAGAAGAAAGTAACCATCAGCTCGCAACTTGTACCATTCCTTACCTACATTTTCTTCCCACCATTTTGATACGTCTTCTAGGTAACCTGAATAGCTCAACATCCAATTAATTGCAGGGTAATGTCTAGAATAGGCAAGCCTTGTATCAAGTCCCCAGAACGTTTTGATGAACCTAATAGTATGTGTAGTTACGGGTTCTGTAAAGTCAGCACCTGACGGCGACACAGCTCCAACAAGTGTTACGGATCCAGTTCTATCTGGGCTACCCAATGCCTTAACTCTCCCTGCCCGTTCATAAAATTCTGCCAATCTTGAAGCTAAATATGATGGATATCCTTCCTCTGCAGGCATCTCCTCAAGTCTTCCACTCATCTCTCTCAACGCTTCTGCCCATCTGCTAGTTGAATCTGCTACAAGAACAACATCATAACCCATATCCCTGTAGTACTCTCCAATGGTTACCCCTGTGTAGATACTTGCCTCTCTTGCTGCTACTGGCATGTTACTTGTATTTGCTACAAGCACTGTTCGTTCCATGAGTGGTCTTCCAGTGCGTGGATCCAAAAGTTCGGGGAATTTGATCAATACTTCTGTCATTTCATTGCCACGCTCACCACACCCTATGTAAACAACTACCTTCGAGTCTGCCCATGAAGCTATTTGGTGCAGTGTTACTGTTTTCCCTGTTCCGAAACCCCCAGGTATCGCGCCAGTGCCTCCCTTTGCTATAGGGAAGAACGTGTCGAGGATACGCTGACCAGTTATCAATGGAATATTTGGATCTAGTTTTTGAGAGTATGGTCTTGGCTTTCTTACAGGCCAGTACTGATACATCAAAACTTCAGTCTTTTTACCCTCATGCTGAACAGTAGCTAAAGGATGCTCAAGATCATAGCTTCCTTCCTTCTCAATCGCGGTTACCTTGCCCCCAGGATGGTCTGGTCGTAGCATTACCGAATGTAAAACCAACTTTGTTTCCTCAACTTCGCCTACCCTACTTCCAGCCTGCACTGCATCACCTACCTTAAGAGTTGGGCTAAACTTGTATCTCTTCTTCATATCAACAGGTGTTGTACTTATACCCCTACCAATAAAAGCACCAGAACGCTTTGCAATATCATCTAGCGGTCGTTGTATTCCATCATAAATCTTGCCAATTACACCGGGACCCAAAAGAACACTCAATGGCTGACCCGTGCCAACAACGGGTTCCCCAGGCTTCAGACCTGCAGTCGATTCGTAAACCTGAATGAACGCAATATCACCTGTTAACCTGATTACTTCACCAATAAGTTTTGATTCTCCAACATGCACAGTTTCATACATTTTAGTATCTGCCATACCATCAGCTTTTACTGCAGGTCCACTGATCCAGACTATTCTACCTTTTGCTACCATAAATATCACTTCATGAACATCACTGCAATATCTTTCCTTATAAGAGGTTTCAGGCGTTCTATCCTAGAATTCAGCGTGTTATCGTAAACCATAGAGCCATCCTTAGACTTGATCCTCAGCCCACCAAGGACATCTATCGTTTCTTCGCTAACCTTAATCTTTACTTTATTATTCCGTTCCAATTCAGCACCTATCTTCTTCACAGCATTCCTGTCCTTACCATTACATTCTACGACTACCTCCTTTGTATTGACAGCCTTAAGACCATCCTCCAAAAGCTTCTTCATCATAGAAGCATATTTGCCACCGCTTCTCTCAGAGTCGATCTTTGCCTTAGCCTTCTCAAAGGCATTTCCTACAGCTTCCTCAACCAGCACCAGCTGCCTATTTCTTGCAGAGAGCCTACTATTACCCACGATCTGCCGCTTCAGGTTCTCTGCGTGCTTCCTAGCATCATCTATGATCTTATTGTAGTCAGATTCTACAGAGTTTTTCGAAGAAATCAACGTTTTAACAGCGTCATCAAAAAGAGCATCAATTTTTGAGATCATATCACTTTCCGCCTGCGATAAAACTTTTTGGACTGTTCGCTCTAGAGCAGAATGTGTATCCATATAACGCAAACCACAGAAATAGGGAATTTTAATCTTACTGATCTATTTGTTAACTTATCATCCGTATGAAACTGCAGACCATATTCTGTTCCTTATGCGACATGGTTACGAAGGCCTCGATCAGTTCTTTTTCAACGCCTATGACTTTGGCAGCAATTGCTTGCATCTTCGTAACATCAATTGGAACCAAGTCCATCACTCTTCCCTGCGTGTATGAGGTTATGTATTCATTTATCATCTTGAACACAAATGATGGTGCAAATTTCAGCAACATTAGCATTGCATCCCTCAAAAGCTTATGGTCTGCATCACTGACTGGTAACATGTCAAGGTATCTTTCAAGCATTTTTATTCGGTTGTCACCCAACTCCTCTAGCGTTGACGCTACTATCAACCCAGCTTCTGTAAGTTGGTAATATGGCACTCCCTCTTGTTGCAGAGCTCTTGGGCCTCGCCTTAACGGAAGTCTTCCGCCCTCCTTTACAACATGCAGCGGAATTAGAACTTCATCCAGATCTCTGAAGATCCCAGAATAGATATTCTGCCACAATATGCCATGCTTTTCAGCTATAGCATGCGCGATAGCTGTTCTAGTCTTAAGTCCAGGATTCGATTCCATAGCCAGATGTGCTATAATACCACGCTGTCTCTTCGCCTCCCCCGTGAATTTGTTTCGTCTTGTCTTGAAAGTATCGAAAATAGCTAAACTCGGTTTTGAAATACTCTTTGTTGCCAACACACAGCCCCTATAGCCCACTTTGATAGCGATTATAATATTAAAATCTGCCGATCTTTTTGCAATATATTATAATTTTCCGCTGAATGGCATATTATTACAAATTCCTCTCATTGAATAAAGATTAACTCGCACATGAGGTGTAATTTTTAGGGATATTCTCTCTCACGATAATTTCACAAAAGAATGAGGTAATGATTGAAGACCAAATTTGGCTGGATACAGCATGCATAACAGTTATTTAAAGAAAATCACCTGTTATATTCATGCTCGGAGACAGAAACCTGAAGGATATCATATTAAAGACCATGGATGATATTTACCATGATCTTGATTCACAAATAGATAAAACCAATAACCGACGGCTGCATGTAAAGGAAGTCGTAACTTGTCTCCGTAAGTCATATTATGATAGAAGGCATCCTCTTCTTCCAACCAGCCACCAGAAGGTCTCTTCAATGATTAGCGATGGCATGCGCAAGTCAATCAAAAATGGGTCTACGGCCGAGTACAGTATAGATTCTGAACTTTCACTTGTGGGTCGTGCCGATACAATGGCTGACGATATAGTGGTAAAGTTTGAAATAGTAAATAAATTACCGAAAACGCCCAATCCAAAAGATCTTCTGAATCTAAATGCAACTATGTGGATTTTTGACAAGATGGAAGGCATAGTTGTTTACATGACCAATGATGGCAAGTCTGTGGAATTTGCCTTTTTCAAGGACAAGCGGATGTTTGAAGAAACAGTAAGGAGAGCGCGGGTCTTCAACACACTTCTTAAGGACGGCAAGGTGCCTATACTGGAACCGTCCGAAACATGTCTAACATGCCCATACTACGAAAGGTGCTACATACAGCAGAAAAAGTATTCCAATTTAACACTGGAACGGTTACTGGGATTTAAGAAGGAGGCATAATCATATTGCAAAATCAAAGTCTAACTCCTGTCCGCCCGCTCTTACCGGATCGGTAACGAAGAATGTGCCACTGACACGCCATTGAACATCATTGTTCTGCAGATCTTTCCACATAGGGCTAAGAAGTTCAGTCTTTCTCACTTCAACTTCGTCCTTCAAGGTCATGGAGAACTCACTGTACATAGTAAAAGTCTTGCCAGTTCCTGTTATGAAACCTTCTGCCCTCTCGCCTATCTCTGATGATGTCAACCTTACCTCATTTGCAAACAATGTGTACCGTATAGATTCTAGAACAACCGACCTCGTGTTGGGATTGAAAGCATCAAACGCTACTTCAACAACGGTTTTCTCTTCATCTACAGACAGAATGCGCACGCTTCTCAAATTCAGCACAACATCTTTGATTATGAATTCCTGCTGATCCTGAGAAGGCTGCTGTAATAGACCGCTGGAAGTCATCACCAAAAATAATATAACAACGCCGACACCACCCACTATGGTGCCTACAAAGCCTTTGTTAAGCACATTTTAAACTAGGTTTCATTTAATCATTTAAAGCTTTCATATATAAATTATGAAAAAGGCTTATACATGTTGAACAAGAAAAAATTTTATGCAATATCATGAAGCATCTCTGACTGGACAGGAGAGAGCAAGAAGGTCGCAACATAAATTGTTCGAGTACTCTGGTTTTGCATTCCTTACAAAAACAGTCAAACAGGTGGAGGATGGGTTCGAGCCAGTTGGAGAGGAGGAACTGGCTGCTATGGAAGATAATGGCGATGGTACCATGCTTGTTATAATATGTGATGCTGAAGGCTTTGCAAAAGCACAAACGAAGCCACTACCCGAGGAACAGGCAAAGAAAATTTTTGAAAAGATGCTGAAAGATGGCTTCATGGAATTCAAGGGAGAGACGAAAGCTGTCAAGTAATTATCATCGTTCCAACATTTGCTCCTACAATTGCACGTTTTATAATACTTGGATCTGATTTTACCACTCTTGTATTGAGTTTAGATCTTTCTATAACTTTCAATGCTACTATGTCCATGAGATCGTATGTTCCAGCCATAGCACTTTCATGAGCAAGCATATTCCGCAACTCTCGCACTTTTATCCTTTTGAATAATTTTGCATTTTTTTGTTTGTTCGGATCTATGTTATAGATACCGTTTACGTCAGTAGCATTGATGAACATGCTGGCATCAATCTTTTCAGCTATCTGTGCAGATGTAGCATTTGTGCTCTGACCTGGGTGGAGCCCACCAGCAACAACTATCTTACCAGTTTCTACTCCGACGACTATGTCATGCAAGTTCTTTGGAATGTGTGGATAAACTGAATCGCCCAATGCATACACAAGCACCTGTGCATTTAACCGAGAAACTTCAATGCCTAACTCGTCCAGACTGGCTTCGTCTGCTCCAAGTTCGCGCGCAAGATTGATGTAGTATCTGGCGATAGTTCCACCACCAGCTACTACAACGGGCTGGACTCTTCTGGTGATCGATTTCAGCATCTTCGCATATTTTACTAATGACTTCTGGTTCGCAGTCTGCCCGAAGATACTTCCGCTTAACTTAATTACAATGCGTTCTTTCATAGTTCACACCTGCTACATACTAACTTTTTCATACCATGACTCCGTGCCTGTGCCTAAAACCTTTTTTACAGCCTTTTCAACTCTGGTCCTACTTTCACTCGTGGTGTAAACCCTTATCATGTCCATGAAACCAGAAATTGAGCTTATTAATGGAATTTCACTTATTGGAAGAGTGTAATGAATCTTCTTTCCATTAGAATCCTTGCTTACCAGCACTATAGCATTCGGCTCTTCCTTTGTGGGTGTTAACGGTACAGAAGGTGCCTTTGACGCATCAACGTAAATATGATTTGGATCCACATCAGCACTACTTGCGATCTCTTCACTCATACTCTTCAGCAACCTTTTACTGAAAACCTTTCTAACTATACGGTCGCTCTTATGTAAAATCTTCTCAAAGACACATTTCAACAATTTTCTATCTCTATAATCTCTGGCCAGTTTTGTTGCAAGTTTCAATTGATAATCTTTTGGTTGCAACGCAGTCAATCGAACCAGGGTAGCATCATCCGTTAGCTCAAGGTAATTTTCCAGTGATGCATCTGTCAAGTGTAGTTCTTCATCAGCAAGTATCATAGCACGTAGAAGCATCACCTCTGCTGATCGCACAGTTTTGTGAAAGTAAACAGCTTTAAACATTTCGTATCTCGATATCATCATAGATTCAAACGAATATAGGGCAGCCTTGTCAAGAGCAAGCTTATTATCATGCACTTCGAATGAACTGATCATACGCTCAGCATCGATATTCCCATATTCTACACCCGTAAAGTATGAATCTCTTTGTAGGTAGTCCATTATATCCGCACTGAACCCACCAGAAATTATTTCATTAAGAAATGATTCCTTCGATTCTCCAAAAGATAGCATAGTGATTGATTTTGCATCAAAACCATACGTGCCAAGAATATCTTTGATTTCTGTTTGTTGCATTATCTTCTTTCCCTTATCCTCATGTGTGACATCGCTACGCTCTGCCATTACTTCTTCGAACAAATGTGAGAATGGTCCATGTCCAACATCATGCATCAAGGCAGCAAGCCTCAGAATCTGAATCTTGTATTCATCTATATACCCCTTTTTCAACAAAACATTTCCGGCGAGGCCAGCAAGATGCATCGTCCCCAGAGAATGTTCGAACCTAGAATGCTGGGCAGCGGGATAGGTTAAATGGGCCCCTGCAAGCTGTCTTATTCTCCGTAACCGTTGAAAAACATGTGTATCAATAACATCGCGCTCAACTTCTGACAGATAGACATAACCATGGATAGGATCGCTTATTTCCGATACAGGCGTAAAGACCATACCAGATCATCGGCGCAATACGGTCTTAATGTTTTTGTTTTATTCTATCTTCAACAATTTGCATTATTTCCCTATGGACATCTTCTCTGTTCCTGTCACCATTAACTAAAATCCATCCATATTTGGTGGCAAATTCTCTGTATAATTTAGATACCTCATGCATCATATCATCGCTCATTTCGAAGATATCTCCCTTGCTAGGCAATCTCTGTATGGAAATTTCTGGAGCAATATCTAACATTATGACAATATCTTCCTTAGGCAAGCCTTCATCCAATGCCCGCAACCATTCCAATTTCAAACCGCTTGCTATACCATAGACCAAATTCGACTGGTAATATCTATTCAATATAACAACTTGATTCTCGTCTAACATTCTTTCGATTTCAGCCTTCTTCTCCCATCGGTTTGCAGACAGTAACATATGCATAACCTGTACAGGATATTCCTTCTCACGATGCAGAAACGCTCTGATCTCTTCTCCTATCTTAGTATCGTAAACTGGGAATGCTAGTGTACCTACGCTCAGACCCTTCTTCTCCAGATCTTCTTTAAGCAACTGCGTCTGGGTTGCCTTACCGGCTTTATCGCTTCCCTCTATTACGATTAACATCTCTACAGATCCTTCATAATACTCTCAGATTAATTCTACTATTCTAGCAAGTTCCTCAGCATTAAAGTTGTAAGAGTTCTGGTTTATTGCTAGGTAAGCAGCATTCCTGTTACCATAAGGTGCCTTGCAGGAAAATAGTGTAAGGACTAAACCATCATGATTGACCTTGGCTCCGTTGCAAACCTCATGTGCCCTTATCAGTGCTTTTGCATTAACTATTTTCAACGCTTTTTCTGTCACATCTTTACCAAAATATTTACCATAGCCCCTTGCAGAAGTCCGTGAACCCTTTATTTCTCTTGGGTCGTTCCATAGTATCTCTTCTAAATATCTAGTTTCTGCATTTGTTTTGTCCGCGGTAGCTAAATCATTTACTGCTTTAAAATTTGTAGGGACACCACCATGGAGTATAAGGTATGAATTCTCTAGGATAACGCCATGGTAGATTACGTCGAACAGGAAGCGTAATCTTGTATAGAGCAACAGACCAGCATTGCCGAATTTGATTAACAATTGGTCTGGAAGATCGTGGGGGTAAAATGGCATACTGTCTGGACCTTCATGGTTGCCACGCATAAGTATAACTCGATCTGGATACCTTACCTTCAGATATAGTATAACATAATATACTTCTACAGACTCCTTCCCTCTGTCTCCATAATCACCCAAAAATACTATTATGCTTGAGAGATCATTCAGGAAGCCGCTCTTCTGTAGTATTGCACCTAAACTCTGCAAGTCTCCATGCAGATCACCTACAAGTATTAACTTTCGCCCCTGCCTAACTCTAACAAGCCCTTCCTTCACTATTGAATCACCTATGACACCCTCAATCCTTTCCTGCTGATGCATTAATGACGCTTTCTTGATAAGCATGGAAAATTCTGAGTCAGTTACTAATGCCGCTTTTTCCATTATTTCCTTTAGCACATGATCCATGATTCATATGAAGATAAAAACTTCTATTCATCAGTGAACTTCTGCACTTGATCTTCGGTAGGAATGTGGTTGATTGGAACATCAAAAGCAGTCAAATATAGGTTGTAGCTGCTTGTACCAGTTAGTTGTGTACGTTCATGCGGAATTTCGTCGCCGTAGCGATTTACTACAGAATTGTTACCTGTGAATTCCGAATTAACCAACATCGTGCTGTACGGTCCGATCACGAACGGTTGTATGGTCCCTATCCCGAGAGATTCTCCATCGATTTTGATGTTGTAAGTTGTGTCACCGACAGTTAGAGGTACAAAACTTGTGTTTCTGAACTGTATCACAGCATTGTATCTGGTTTGCTGTTCATCTTTAGATACAACTTGGGAATCGTATAGGGATATATCCATGTCCTTTGCTGCCTCGATACCAAAATATGAGAAAAACACACCCGTAACAGCAACTGCCGCAACCACAGTGACTGCTATCCTTCTTCTAGAGGAGCTCCTGCGCATACAATTTGCCAGCAATTCCCGTATTAATTTTGACCAGTCATAAAGATTAGAAGTATAGGTTAACTAACTTTGGCAGGTATATTACCTCAATGCTTGACGGTCTGAAACTAACTTTCTTGTCCTAGATGTATAAGAGAGGAAGATCCATAGCAGAGAGAGGACATTGCAAGTGGCTTGTCTGCTATAATTTCTATTCCGTAAGCAAACCCCTATTATAGAAATCCCTGATACAGGAGAAGTAATTGCTGCCAAACAACAATTTTTGTTCGAAACTCATCATACAAAGGAGATAATAGATTAAAACATATATCTAGCAAAGACTAAAATAATTCATGGGACTGGGAAGATACATGGCTAAAGAGATTATGAAGGAAATAGGCAACAAGTCCAGAGAATTCTTTGAGTTTGTTTCGCCCCCTGTTGATATGCTAGAGGATGGCAATGAATTAGTTGTTATTGCTGACCTTGCTGGATTTGAAAAGAAGAACATCACACTTAAAATAAATGATAGCACACTTTCCATTAGCGCAACAAGAGAACCAGTTGACCATGCAGGTAGTTCTTACTGGCAACAAAGACCGCTAAAGATAGAAAAAAAGATACATTTACCCATCAAGATCAAAGAAGGCGAGGAAGCTCTGGGAAAAGCGACCTATGAAAAGGGCGTACTTGAGATACGCATACCTATCAAAGGTGGCGGTACGATAACTATACAATGATCAGCGCCTTCTGTTAATTATTATCGATAGGCCCATAATTGCGGCGGAAGCTAACAATCCGATCTGACCCCATAACGGGTTTGACTGCATGATGATAGATGACCCTATTATGACAGAAGATGTTAGCACACTACCAGCAATCAACATATTCTTGCTTTGCTTGCCGTTCATAGCAGTAGGATTTTCCAGATATGATTTCAGTAATGGAGCAACAGTCATCGAATCGTTCAACGCTTTCACAAATCTGTTAAATGTATCCTTAACCTCTTCAACATAAGCTTCTTTCAGAAGACCTTCTTCCTCAAGCACTGCTTTCAATACCTTGACGAATTGAAAGTCCACTTTTAGGGTAAGATAGATCCCTTCAAGTATCGATGTCATCCTCATATAGAGGGCAAGCTGTTTGGGAAGCCTGAACGGAAATCTTGTCATTGTTTTATTCGCAAGCTCCATCAACGCTCTAATTTCCATTTCATCTACCTTCTTTCCATGCAATTCCTGGATTGCAAAATTTATTCCCCTTTCAACAACATGCCTATTCGCTTCTGGAGAGAGTGCACCCAAGGCGAGCATCACATTTACAGTCCTTGAAGGTTCCTTCTCTACCAGCGAAAGGTACAAACGAACAAGTTTCATTCTTGTTTCGTCGTCAAGCCTTCCCACCATCCCAAAGTCGTAGAGTATAATTGAACCGTCTTCTATAACAGAAATATTGCCGGGGTGGGGATCGGCATGGAATAGATCGTGCCTAAGCAGCATCTTGAAGAAGAGCCTATGAACCCTGATCACAAGTTTGGCTTTATCTATTTTCATCTCATCTAATGTCTTTGCATCTGTTACCTTAACACCTGGAATGTATTCTAAGGTCAGAACCTTGCGTGTACTTCTATCTGGGTATACATTTGGAATTATCACTTTCCTTTCATTAGACAGGTTTTTCTTTATGCGCATAAGGTTCTCCGCTTCCACCTTGTAATCCATCTCCTCGTAAACTGTTTCTATGAACTGCGCAAACATTGACTCTGCTGAAAATGCTATGTTTTTATCGACAAAACGTATTGCTAACGGTAATAGCTTCGTTAATGCTGCTATATCTCTCTCTACAATCTCATGAATGTTGGGTCTGTTAACTTTTACGATCACCTCCCTACCCTTGTATCGTGCACGATATACCTGTCCTAGACTTGCACCAGAAATGCATGAGGTATTAAAGGAATCGAAAGTTTGCTCAATGGACCCTAGTTCCTGCTCTATCATCCCTTTTACTTGTTTGAACGGTGCTGGTGTAACATCATCCTGCAATTTTGTGAACTCCTCCAAGTATGGCTCTGGTAAAAGATCTGCCCTACTTGAAAGCCATTGTCCTAACTTTACAAAGGACGGACCCAACTTGATGAAAGTGTTTACAGCTTTCCTTGCATGCTTCCTAAACTTTTCCTCATTGATGTTCTTCCCTTCTTTCCTAACCCATTCCTTCCTGTCGCCCTTGAAATGGATTACAACTGGCAGCAATGTTAATGCGACCTTGATGGCCCTGCCCCCTGCCCCATTTGCCATTTGCATCACTTCAGTTTCTTTATCTGCCTACCAACCCTGTAACCTAGATATCCTGTAGTCACGGATGCTAGACCTCCCATTAGCAGAGTTTCAAGCAATGCATTTATTGATCTCCCATGGCTTTTGTTGAAAACATCACTTCCTACCTTCTTCGCAAAGCAGATACCCAAAGCAAATCCAATCAGAGTTTCTGGCGAATCTTTCAGCAAATGACCCATAGGATCTTTCCTAGGATCTACTTTGTCCATGTGAACAACATACTTGTCATCATACTCTCGGATGTGCAGCTTACCATAACGATACTGCTTCCTTGCACCATTTCTTTCTCCCAACTTGGTTTCTTCAGCAGTTTCCATCATTATGGGGCGCACTGACTTGGGAACTTCAATCTCAAGCAGATCCATATTGATTACTACCTATAGAAGCCATATAACTTTGGCGTTGTAATCTCAGATTTATTTTGTATGACAATATAGCCCCTCTTTCGTGTGTCTAAAATGACACGCTTAGTTACACCTTTGCAGCTTCATCATCTTTACCTTTAACTAAGGATTTCACCGCTAATTATTCGCTCAGTCACCTATAACTTGTATGACAACATTTCTCTCCCTGCTTCTTGTATCAAATTCGATCAAAACTATCTGCTGCCAAGTGCCTAATAATAATTGCTTGTCCATGAAAGGTACTGTTAATGACGGACCTACAAGCGAAGCTCTTACATGTGAGTGTCCATTGCCGTCATGCCACATCTGCTCATGTTCATAAGTTATGTTCTTCGGCGCAATCCTTTCCAACATATTCGGAAAATCACTTTGTAATCCTGGTTCGTATTCTATAGTTGTAAGGGCAGCAGTTGACCCCGGAACAAAAACAGTTGCAATCCCATCATTTACTCTGCTTTCTTTTATAGCTCTTTCAACATCATTGGTTATGTTCACCATCTCCAACTCTCCTTTTGTTTTAATCTTCATCATTTTAGTTATTACTACCATACAATTGATGATTAGATAGATACGTTTAAGCATAATGTCAATACAAGGAGCAACATGACCGAAAGCGAGATTGTTTACAATGGAAAAGTAATCAGTGTTAGAGTTGATAAAATACTGGTCAATGGAAGAGAAACTATGCGGGAGGTTGTTGAACATACCGGTTCTGTTGCCATACTTCCATTAATTGGAAATACAGTAGTTATGGAAAAGCAGTACAGGTATGCCATTGGAAAAGAACTGTACGAAATTCCTGCTGGAACGCTGGAAGAGGGAGAAAGCCCTGAGGAATGCGCAGAAAGAGAGCTTATCGAAGAAACGGGGTATAAAGCAGGAAGACTTGAACCCCTTGGACAGTGCTACATGACTCCAGGCTACTGTACTGAAATGATACACTTCTTCATTGCCACTGGATTAGAAGAAGTGAAGAGCCATGACATGGATGCAGATGAACAACTTACTATTGTGAAGATGAGTATTGATGATGCTGTGAAGATGATTTTAAATGGTGAAATTCAGGATGCAAAGACTGCTTGCGCAATACTGACCTATAAGTCGAAAGGTTAAATTTGATGTTTAAGGAATAAATTCTGTTTGATGAGACTAACCTGCACTGATCCTACGGACACCAGGATATGAAGAGATGCATCTCGACTGATGTCTCATCAGATTTTATTTTGCAAATATTTATTATACATTGAAAAGGAATCTAGCGCATGTCTGCTCAAATAACCAAGAAATTCGAGCTGGCTGGAAGCAAGCCAAACTATATTCCAACCAAAAAGTTCACAATCAAGCATATGAAACTTGAACTGAAGCCAGATTTCGATGAAAAGAGCATTACGTGCAAGCAGACACTTACAATGAATGCAATTCAGAACGGCTTGGATAATATAATTCTTGATGCAGCCGAATTAAATGTACGAACTGTAAGTGCAAATGAACAATCCTTGCGGTTCAAAACATATGATGATAAACTAAGAATAGAGCTCACTACACCTGCATCTGAAGATGAAACCATTACACTATCCATCGATTATGATGTGAAACCAAGACAGGGCTTCTACTTCGTAAAGCCAGATAAGAATTATCCTAGCAAGCAAGTTCAGGCGTGGACACAAGGAGAAGCTACGCAGTCGAAGTATTGGTTTCCCTGTTTCGATCACCCAGACATGAAATTTACAAGTGAAATAATAGTTAAAGTTCCACCTGATTTTGTTGTAATATCTAACGGAAAGTTGGTTGACGTAACTAAAACGGATCTTGCGCAGTATAACTGGATCGACGAGCATCCTCTTCCTGCATATCTTAAATCCGTAGTTATTGGGAAGTATGAAGAAATAAGAGAAACTTACAATGGAATCGATTTATTATATTATGTACCAAAAGACAAGATCGAGACGGCATCACTTTCGTTCTCAAACACAATAGATATGATCAAGTTTTTTGAGGGGTATATTGGAGTAAAGTATCCATACGATAAGTACTCACAAGCCGTGGTAGATGACTTCATTTACGGCGGGATGGAGAATGCTAGTGCGACAACTCTGACGGCGGAGACGCTGCATGACAGAAAGGCACACTTGGATTTCACCAGTGATCACCTAGTCTCTCATGAACTTGCGCATCAGTGGTTCGGGGATTTAGTAACATGCAGGGACTGGCAGCACATATGGCTCAATGAGTCATTTGCAACTTACTTTGAGGGACTTTCATGGTTGCAAAGCAAGGGCGAGGACGAATTCAATTATTACATAATGCAATTGGCCGAGGAATATTTCGATGAAGCTTCAAAACGGTACAAGAGACCGCTAGTCACAAACGTATACAAGCACCCTGACGATCTTTTCGATCGTCATACATACGAAAAAGGGGCATGCACATTGCACATGTTAAGAAATCTTGTTGGTGACAATATTTTCAGAAGGGCGGTAAAGTTATATGTTGAAAGGTTCAGCCACAAGAATGCAGAAACAGATGATTTTCGAAAATGTATTGAGGAAGTGTCTGGCGTAAGTTTACAACAATTTTTTGAACAGTACGTTTTCAAGCCAGGACACCTCGAATTGAAGGTCGAATTCGAGTTCAACCATTCTTCTCACATAGCAACCCTAAAACTAACACAAATACAGAATACAGATGATGGAACACCTATCTACAGTTTCCCTTTAGATATTCATCTTGCAACTGAGCATGATAAAAGGCAGCTCTCCTTTATCATTGATTCTAAAGAACCCGTATTTCACATTCCCTTGGATTCAGAACCCACATGGTTTAGCATAGATCCAGGAAACAAGTTGCTGAAGAGAGTGGAAGTAAAGGCACCAAAGCAGATGCTCATTGATCAATTAAATAACGGTAACACTGTAGAGCGAATTTACGCTGCGAAAGCACTCTCGAATTTCAGCTCCGATGATGTTATTGAATCATTGAAAGAAGCCATGCTTACCGATTCTTTCTGGGGCGTGTCTTCACAGTGTGCTAAAGCTCTTTCGGATATCAAGACTGAGGCTGCCTTCAATGCCCTCATTGATGCTCTTAAATTAAAAAACCCGAAAGCACGGCGAGCCGTTGTTAAAGCAATCGGAGAGTTCAAGAAGCAGGAGAGTGTTTCTTTACTGCGTCAAGTACTTGATAATGATGAAAGTTATTTCGTTCAAGCGGAAAGTGCCATATCACTGGGAAAATCAACTTCGAAAGAAGTTTTCGCTACTTTATTGAAAGCACTCCGAATAAGATCATTTAATGAAGTGATAGCATCAGGTGCTCTTACGGGTCTGGGCGAATTGAAGGATGATATTGCTTCACATGTATTGATTGAATATTCCAAGCTTGGCAAAAATCATAGAATAAGGGAAGCAGCTGCACTTGCGCTTGGAAAGTTTGCCAAAGGTAATGACAAAATTATTGATTATTTGAAACAATTATTGAAGGACCCATGGTTCAAGGTAAGAATAAACGCGGTAAAAGCATTCGTTGAGGCACAAGAATCTAAAGGTATTCAGGACATAGAGTTGGTCGCTAAGAATGATATCGATCCCAGAGTGCGAAGAGTGGCAGAAGAAAGTGTATTAGCTATAAGAGAATCGATGCAAACACCAAAGGAAGTCACTCAAATGAGGGAAGATGTAGATAAGTTAAAGTCAAAGAACTTGGAGCTTGTACAAAGATTGGACAGACTGGAAAGAGAATTGAAATAATAACTCTATAACGCAGAAGACATAGGTTGGACCAAGTCAACGACATCGATCCAGCATCTCGCAATTTTATTCATTTCATATATAACATTCAAAGTATTAGCAGGGGCATTTTGCTTTACTGAATCTAGAACATTATTGAACTTTGAGTATTGCTTTATCGCTTTCATTGAATCTACCCTGTTCTTCCTTGCAAAAGCTCTCACAGCAGTATCTTGTATTACTTCTATAAGCGTGCCAGCCTTTTTAAGATCACTAGATTTCTTCAATTGATTACTAGTAGAGATGGCTTTTGCTAGCTCTACAGTCGCATCACCGGCACTCTCAAAAAGGTTTGCTGCGATTCTATAGTCGAGTATATCTATATTAGCTAGATCAAGTTTGCTTGCCAGTTTTGGATCCATAATAGCGCTTCTGGTCAAGCGTACTAGCAAGAAGTACTGCCTGTCTACTTCATCATCCCTTCTGGTAATTATCTTCAGTAGATTTGGATCTCTGCTAGTTAGGGAAGCTAAAGTATCTTTGTACATTCCAGATACAATGGAATTCATTCTGTACAGAATTTTTGCAGGATCAAGTGTTGTAGCATCTAGCAAAAATTGCGCTGTTATCTTATATGCGTCTTCATCAACTATCTCCATGCCGACCATCTTTCCAATTACTTCTTTGATCATCTCCCTATCGTCGTAGGAAATCTGCAAGGCGCCTTCCACTTTGATAATCTCATATCCCAGTAGATATGCTCCAGTGATTTCATTTACTATGGCTTCAGCATATTTCGACGGATATTGTATACTAATTTCTTTAGATTCTTCCTGCTCTGTTCCAGAGGGATACACTACAATCGCATTGTCCTTTCCGACTTCAATTACAACTGTATTTCCCTTGCCTAACTTGTTGTGCTTTATCCAGTCCTTTGGTAATGATACCAAAGCACTACTACCTATCTTCTGTAACCGTCTAGCATATTTTGTCATGTTTATACTAATTTATACTCTTTATACATTATTTATATATAATTATGGAACGATCGTTATCATAGATGAGGTCTATAGCGTTTTCTCCAGGGCATATAACAGGCTTCGTTCAATTTCCTGACGCACAAAAGGATCCGCTGCTTAATGGATCGCTGGGAGCTGGTTTCTGCATATGTAAGGGCGTTAGAACGATAGTAAATATTGAAAACGCAAGTAGCAGTAGTTGTTCTATACTGATAAATGGAAAATTGGTTAACGATGCACAAGTATCAAGGTACGTAGTTGACGAACTCCTCTCACTTGTGAATGATAATTATAAAATAATTGTAGAGCATCAATCAGAAATTCCTAGTGGTTACGGGTTGGGTTCTAGCGGAGCAGCTGCGTTAAGTTTGGCGTTTGCACTTAACCAGGCCCTAGGAACACCATTAAATCAAATAGAAGCTGCTCAGGTAGCACATAAAGCTGACCTTGCGTGCAGATGCGGTGCTGGTACGGTGCTTGCAGAATTCCATGGTGGTTTTGAAATGCGATTAGTTGCTGGCGCTCCAGGAATTGGTGTACTAGAAAAGATTCCACTGAATGACAAGAAGGTAGTGCTATTTTGCTTAGCTCCAATACCGACAAAAGATTTTTTGACAAACAGAATACAGCTCTTTAACGGTATTGGTGGGAAGATGCTAGCAAAACTAAGTAAGACAAGATCCGTCGATGATTTCATGAGCATGTCGTTACAATTTGCCCGATCTATAGGTTGTATGAACTACAAATGTAAGGTCATTATTGAAGACTTGCTTGCAAATGGTTACAGCTGTTCAACAGCAATGTTTGGTGAAACCATATTTTCTATAGTTAAGAATGATGATGTAGAAGATGTAAAGAAAATTTTGATGAAGTATAATGGGACTATGCTGATAAGTGATATTGAAAATCATGGAGCTAAGATATGTTAAGAAATATTCCTCATAACCATCCCAGAGAAAGGTCTCTCCAGATACGAGAGAGATTAACTGAAGGTTTCAGGAATGGTATTGTAGCTGAGGAGGGCTTGGTTGCACATGGAAGAGGAGAAGCACTAGACTACCTATTAGGTGAGAGAACAACTAAGGAAGCATTCAAAGCTATGGAGTCAGCAGTTGCTCTCATACTGCTAGCGGAAAGACCTGTTATCTCGGTAAACGGAAACGCTGCATGTTTATGTGCTAAAGAAATTGTGGAACTTGCTGAACTGACCGGTTCAAAGATAGAGGTGAACCTGTTTTATAGAAGTGTGGAGAGAGAAATTGCTTTGGAGAAGTTATTGATTGCAGAGGGTGCAAAATGTGTTCTTGGTGTTGGCAACAAGGCGTCTGCAACACTCCCCGAGCTGATGAGTGATAGGAGAAGAGTAGACCCAGAAGGTATCTTTGCGGCAGATGTTGTGTTGGTTCCTCTGGAAGATGGGGATAGAACTGAGGCGTTGGTAAAGATACGAAAGAATGTAATTACTATCGATCTAAATCCTTTGTCAAGAACTGCCCAGATGGCAGATGTCACCATAGTCGATAATATTGTCAGGACTATGCCCAAGATGATAGAACTTGCTAAGCAATTTACAAAAAAGAAAAAAAGTGAACTGAAAATAATGACACATAACTTCGATAATAAGAAAAATCTTGCTACTAGCTTTCAATACATTTTGAGGGGATTGAAGGCGAGTTAGATGGAAAACGGCAGAGCAAAAGTCACCGTGAATGAGATTATTTCTATGAAGAAAAAAAGTAAGATAACTATGCTTACTGCATATGATTTTACCACTGCAACAATTTGTGATAAAGCTGGCATTGACATGTTGCTCGTCGGTGATAGTGCAGGTATGGTGATGCTTGGTTATAATTCAACAA